>JAWKHS010000005.1:0-300000 GCA_041394705.1 Vicinamibacterales bacterium | reverse complement strand
ACCGGTTCAACGACCTGAACGGCAACCGGCTGTACGACGGGCCGGCCGAGCTCGGCGTGCTCGTCGGAACCACCGGCGGCAGCAGCACGACCCTCGATCCGGACCTCAAGACGCCGTACGCCGACGAGTTCAACCTCTCGTTCGAGCGGCAGTTCTGGGGCGAGTCGTCGGCCCGCGTGGCCTACGTCCGCAAGATGACCCACGACGAGTTCACCACCGTGAACATCGCGCGCGTGGGTCAGTTCACGGTGCCGACGACGGTGACGGTCGACCTGCGCGACTACGTCAACGGCGTCACCAGCCAGCAGACGCTGAACGTGTTCGACATCCCGTCCAGCCTGCGGGGCGTCGTTAACAACGTCGTCACCAACATTCCCGACACGGTCGGCGGCGGCGACGACACGTTCGACACCGTCAGCGTCGGCTTCAACAAGCGCTTCCCCGGAGGACTGTTCTTCCAGAGCAGCTTCGACTACCAGTGGCGCAACGAGCTGCGCCGGGGCGACAACGCCAGCACGAGCCCGCTCACCGCGGACCCGATCGGCACCGGCTACAACGCCAACGGCGAGTCCTTCCCGACGGTGGCGAACCGCCAGAAGAGTCAGAACTGGCAGGCCCGGTTCCTCGGCCGCTACGTCTTCCCGTACGACGTCGGTTTCGCCACCAACGTCCGCCTCCAGAGCGGCTGGCCCTACGCCCGCCGCGTCGCCTACGCCCTGCCGAACGCCGGCACGGCCACGGTGTTCCTGGAGAACATCGACAACAACTACTCCGACACCGTCGGGATCGTCGATCTCCGCCTCGACAAGACCTTCGTGGTGGCGGACCGGTTCAACCTCTCGGTCCTCGCGGATCTCTTCAACGCGCTGAACTCCAACGCGGTGACCAACTTCAACCTGAGCAACGGATCGCAGTTCAACCGCATCATCGCGACGCTCGATCCGCGCACGTTCCAACTCGCCTTCCGCTTCTCGTTCTAGCGCGGCCCATTCCGACGGCGCTGCGGCCCTGCGGGGCCGCGGCGCCGCCCGCCTCGGCCCCTCCTCCTTCTCCTCCCTGCGCCCCGGAGCCGTCGCTAGCGCCGCCCGAGCGCCCGGAGCCGGGCCTCGACCACCGGCAGGTCGCGGGCGTACTGCGCCCGCGGCGCTTCCCGCAGGAACCGGGTCAGGTAGGGGCGCGCCTCGGCCGGCGTCGGGCCGTCGGCCAGCACCATCCCGAGGTTGAACAGGAGATCGAAGTTGCCGGGCGCCAGCCGCTCCGCGCGGCGCCAGGCCTCCACGGCGCCGGCGCGGTCGCGTTCGACCAGCGCCGCGCCCAGCCCTTCCCACGCGTCGGCCCGGGACGGTTCGACGTCCACGGCGTGCCTGAAGGCCGCCGCGGCCGCGTCGGGCCGGCGGGCCGAGAGTTCCAGCACCCCCAGGTTGTGCCACACCTCCGCCGCGTCGGCGTCCAGGGCGAGGAGCGCGGTGAAGGCCGCCCGGGCCTCGGCGAGGCGTCCCAGGCCGGCGTAGACGCCGCCCAGGTCGTTGAGCAGATCCGGGTCGGCGTCGCCGCCGGCGCGCGCCCGTTCGAGCGCGGCCGCGGCGCCCTGGAGGTCGCCGGCCGCCCGCAGCGCCTCGCCAAGCTTGGCCTGGATCCCCGGGGCGGCGTCGAGGGGCGGCGGCGCCGCGCGCAGCAGCCGCGCCGCCTCGGCGGCACGGCCCGTCGCCACGAGCACGGTCGCGGCGCTCGTCCGGGCCGTCGTGAAGTCGGGGCGCTCGGCGAGTACGCCCAGGAAGGCGGCGAGCGCGTCGGCGGCGTGTCCCTCGGTATAGCTCGTGAGCGCGTCGTTGAACCGCTCGTTCAACGCCACCAGATGCTTGGGGTCGTCGGCCTCGGTGAACGCGCCAGCGGCGCCGGCGCCGGCCTGGGCCGGCGCGGCCACGTAGCCCAGGGCGCGGAGACGGCGCTCGTCGGCCGCGCCGCGGGCCGCAGCCGGGGCGGGATCGGCCGGGGCCGCCGTCAACCGCAGCCGCGTCCGCTCCAGGGCCGACACGCGCGCCGGCTGGTCCGTGGCCAGGTTCCGGGCCTCGGCGGCATCGGCGCCTCGATCGTAGAGCTCCGCCGTCGGCAGGTGGATGTACTTCCAGGCGGAGGTCGCGACGCCCGTGAGCGGCGCCCAGTTCCGGGTGAGCGCGGCGTCGAGGGCCTCGATGTAGACGGCCCGATCCGCGGCGAGGGGCCGCGCCGCCGACTGGCCGTCCATGCCGTCGGGCGCGGCGACGCCCAGCAGGTCCGCGACCGTGGGCAGGATGTCGTCGTGGCCGACGGGCGCCTCCACGAGTCCCGGCGTGATGCCGGCGCCCGCGAGGATGAGCGGGACCGCGATGGTGGCGTCGTAGGCGAAGAGGCCGTGCGTCGTCTCGCCGTGGTCGCCGAGCGACTCCCCGTGGTCGGCCGTCACGACGACGAGCGTCCGCTCGAGCACCGCCGGGCCCAGGCGGTCGAGCAGGCGTCCCACCATGGCATCGGCGTAGGCGACCTCGGCGTCGTAGGGCGTCCGGCCGGCGCGGTACTCGGCGGGCGCCGCGTACGGCGCGTGCGGGTCGAACAGGTGCACCCAGGCGAGCCAGGGGACGGCGGCGCCGGGTTCCAGGATCCAGTCGCCGGCGGCCTGCACCACCTCGGCGCCCGGCCGTTCGGCGAAGGCGAACGAGCCGTTGCCGCCGTCGGTGGCGTAGTGGGCGTCGTAGCGGTCGAAGCCGCGCGTGAGGCCGTAGCGCGCGTCGAGCACGAACGCGCCGACGAAGGCGCCCGTCCGGTAGCCGGCCGTCTTGAGCGTCGTGGCCAGCGTGGGTACGGCGTCGTCGAGGCGGGCGCTGCCGTTCAGGTGGACACCGTGATGCACCGGGGTCCGGCCCGTCAGGATCGACGTGTGCGCCGGCAGCGTCAGCGGCACGTGCGAGAACGCGTGGACGAAGCGGACGCCGCGGGCGGCGAGGGCGTCGAGAGTGGGCGTCAGCCCCGCGTGCCGTCCGTAGGCGCCGACGCGGTCTTGCCGGAGGGTGTCGATGGTGACGAGCAGCACGTTGAGGCCGCGCCCGGCCCCGGGCACGAGGGGAGACCCCGGTGGAGGCGCCGGTCGGGCGCAGGCGGCGGCCACCACCGCCAGGCCGCCGAGCACGGCCGCGGAGGGGCGCATCAGGCCGGGCACCGCGTGATGCGGATGTGCCTGCCAGCGGCAGGCGGCGCGCCTGGGGTGCGCGGGGACGAGGAATCACGCGGGGGCATCGTGGCAGGCGTCCTCGAAGAGCGGTCTGCCAACAGTAGCGCGGGTGGGGGCGCGCGGCGCCAGGATTGCGGGGGACCGAGCGGGTGCGCCGCCGCGCGAGGACGGCGAGGCGCGCCAACGGTGCGGCGTCGGGCGGAAAAAGCGCGGGAGGCACGGAGGTATGGAAGTGCCTCCCGCGAACGAGACTCCCCCACAGGAGCCGCTTGCTGAGCCCGGACGTCCGCGGGCTCGACCTGGTGGGCTGCCGCGCCCTGATCTCCGCCACGACCCTCGGTCCGGGCCGCCCTCGGCGAAGCCCGGGTGGGTCGCCGGTCGCCCCGCCTGCCCGGCCCCCGGGCCCGGCCAGGCGACGGCCTGCCACATGACCTGTTGTATCGAATCGGTTGGAGGTCAAACAATTCGGTCGGCGCGTGGCCTGAATTGAGGGCTGTCTGCCGCCCCAAGTGGTGCCGGGACCCTACCAGCTCGAGCGCGTGCCCGTGCCGGGGCGGCCCCGCCCCGGCCGGGCCAGCCCAGGCAGTCCCTCGCCTGCCGTCTCCGCCCCGACGCGGTACACTCGCCCTCCAGCGGGTCGCTTCGGCCGCGACGGTGGCCGACAGCCGCGGCGCCCGGTCGGATCGGCCTCAGATCGCATGACCCCACCGTCTCCGGCAGCGCCGTCACCGCGCCCACGCGACAGGGCGAGGCTCGCGTTCGTCGCGTCCGCGTTCGTCCTGGTGTTCGCGTACGGCTTCGTCGTGGGCGCGCAAAACGTCTTTCCCTACGCCCTCCTGCGCTTCGGCATCGATGCCGTCCGGCAGTTGAGCGCCTGGCGGACGGACTTCGGGGTGCGGCCCGAGGTGTTCCTGCAGCCAGCCACCCGGCCCGGGAACGGCGTGATCGGGCACGTCGAGGGGCGCCCGGCCCCGGGACTCACCCTGATCGTGGCGTTCTTCGGCGAGGGCCACGAACTGCGGCTCATCCGCGCCGACGGCACGGTCGTCCGCCGGTGGCCCCTCCGGTACTTCGACCTCTTTCCGGACTCCAGCCACGTCCTGCCGGCGGCCGACCGCCCCAAGACCGAGTGGAACGTCGAGCCCCACGACGGTCTCGCCCTGCCGGACGGCTCGGTCGTCGTCAACTTCGAGAACAAGGGCCTGGCGAAGCTCGACCGCTGCGGCGGCGTCGTGTGGACGCTGCCCCGGATGGCCCATCACGTGATCTCGCCCAACGCCGACGGCACCTTCTGGGTGGGCGGACGGCGCTACGTGGAGGGGCCGTCGCCGTACCCACCGCTCTCGACGCCGTTCCACGAGGAGACGGCGATGCGCGTCTCGGCGGGCGGCCAGGTCCTGCAGGAAGTCTCGATCCTGAAGGCGGTGCTCGACGGCGCGCCGGGCGCGTTCTACGGCGGACCGTCGGGCGAGGTGCCGCGCGGCGACATGCTGCACCTGAACGACATCGAGGAGCTGCCGGCGGACATCGCGGACCGCTTTCCGCGCATGTCGGCCGGCGACCTCCTGCTGTCGATGCGGGACCTGAGCCTGCTGATGGTGATGAACCCGACCACCGGGCAGGTGGTGTGGCGCCGCGTGGGGCGCTGGATCCGCCAGCACGATCCCGACTTCAAGCCCGACGGGACGATCTCGGTGTTCAGCAACAACCCGCTGCCCGACTTCGCGTCGTCGACCGGCGCCGGCGGGCGGCAAGGCCCGCTCGGCGCGAGCACCATCATCGATCTCGACCCCGTGACCGGCGCCACGACGGTTGCCTATGGCGGCTCGGCCGACGGGCACTTCTACACGCCCATTCGGGGCAAGCACGAGTGGCTCTCGAACGGCGACCTGCTCATCGTGGAAGCCAACGCCGGACGCGTGTTCGAGGTCGCCCCGGACGGCGAGGTGGTATGGGACTACGTCAACCGGTACGACGACCGCGACGTGGCCGTGGTGTACCAGGCGCGCCGCTACGCCGAGGACTACTTCACCGTCAGCGACTGGAGCTGTCCGGCCGACTCGCCGGTGACCTCGACCGCAGGCTCGTAGGCGGGACCGCGCACGGGGACCGGCTCAGCGCGCGGGCCGCAGGTCCGACAGCGGCACGCGGATCGTGCGGCCGACGACGGGCAGCCGGAGATCGACGACCGCGTCGGGCGCCGGCGGCGACGCCTGCAGGTACTCGTAGACCACCAGGTCGACGCCCCGCAGCCGGACGTCCCCCGTCGCGATCGGGATGCGCAGCCGCTCGGCGAAGCGGGGGCCGTGGGTCTCCTCCCGGAGCCAGTCGAGGACGACCGACCCGCTCGGCGCGTCCTCGAGCACGACCCAGCGCGTCCCGAACCGGCCCAGCACCTCGTAGATCTCGGCGCGGTCCGCGATCCGATCCTCGACCGCCACCTCGCCCATCTGCGAGGTCGTGAGGACCTTGTCGGAGCGCAGCACGACGAGCTCGCCCGCCGGGTCGTGCTTCCGGACGAAGAACACGAAGTAGCCGCTGTCCACGGCGCCGCTGAAGAGCACCGTGGGGCCGCCGGGCCGGCCGGCGACGTACTCCGCCGCCTCCTCGTAGCCGCCGGCGCCCACCGGACGGACCGCGGCGGCGCTCACGGTCTGCCAGCTCACGGCCAGGCCGAGCGCGAGCGCGGCGGCCGGCCGCCATCGCCCGGCCGTCGCCCACAGGCTGCCGGCGCCGAGGCAGTAGGCGGGCACGGCGAGGGCGGAGTAGCGGGCCGGCTCGGTCATGCCCGTCACGGCCAGCACGCCCCCGACGACGGCCGCGATCCACACGAGGGGCGTGGTCTGCCGGCGGTCGCGCACGAGGAGGGCCGCGACGACGCCGGCCAGCCACGTCCAGAGCAGCGGCTGCCCGATCTGCTGGCTGGCGATGATCCCCAGGACCCGCGTCGGGTTCCCCAGGCCGAATCCGCTCTCGAGGATGAAGCGGACCACGCGGAGGTTGAACGGCGACAGCGCGACGAGCGCCAGGGCGAGCACGACGAGTGCGGCGCCGCCCGCCAGCGTCGTCACGAGGACCGCGCGCTGCCGGAAGTGGCGCCAGCTGCCGTGGGCGGTCACGATCCACACGTACGCGGGCATGGCGAAGATGGCCGGCGGCCTCGCCGTGAGGCTCAGCGCCGCGGCCGCGAGCAGGCCGGCGTAGTCGCGCAGCCGGCCCGTCTCGGCGAAGCGCAGCGCGAAGAGCACGGCCGCCAGCACGAGGGTCATCGCCGGCAGTTCCGACAGGACGGCCTGCGCGTAGCCGACCACGAACGGACTGCTCGCGAAGAGCGCCGCCGCCCAGCCCGCCGTCCCGTCGTCGAACAGGCGCCGGCCGATGGCGTAGACGAGCCCCACCGCCGCCAGGAAGAACGCGACGAGGTCGAGCCGGGCCGCCCCCACCGAGACGCCGAACACTTCGAAGAACGGGACGAGGCTGGCCGCCACGAGCGGTGGGTGGTGTCCCAGGGAGAGGGCGGGATAGCGCGCGTAGTAGTGCTGGGCGTAGTCGAGAAGACGATCGGGCGGCCAGAACGGCGCCGCGTGGAGGAGGTCCCGCAGGAAGACGCCGTCCATCATGTAGCGGGGCATGTCGCCCTGCAGCGACACGGCGCCCTCGCTCCAGGCGTCGCGGCCTCCCGTCACCAGCGCGATGACGAGCGCCGCCGCGAGCAGCAGCGGACCCGGCCGGCGCAGGACGTGTGGGATGGAAGCCTCGGTGGGGGCCATCGGCGCGGCCGCGCGCGACCGCGCGACGTCCGTATGCTAGCAGTCCCCCGGCGGTCGGCCAGGCCGGGCGCGCGGTGCGCGCGCCGTTCGCAGCAGTCGCGGGCAATCCGGGCGTCCCGCGCCTGGGCTCCGCCGGGCCGTCAGGTACCATACGAGGGAGAGCCGCCTCGTCCATGTGTGCCATCGCCGGTCTGGTGTGCCTGAAATCGGGCTGCCGCGAAGAGGATCACGCGGCCCTCGTGGCACGGATGTGCGAGGTGCAGGCCCACCGCGGCCCCGACGATCGCGGCGTGATGCCGCTCGGCCGCGTGTGCCTGGGCGCCGATCGGCTCAGCATCATCGACCTGTCGCCGGCCGGCCACATGCCGATGGCCGACGCCAGCGGCCGCTACTGCATCGCCTACAACGGCGAGACCTACAACTTCAGGGCGCTGCGCGAGGAACTGGCCGCGCTGGGCCAGGTGTTCCGATCGAAGACCGACACCGAGGTCGTGATGGCGGCCCTCGCCCGGTGGGGCACGCCCGCGCTCGACCGGCTGGTCGGCATGTACGGCTTCGCGCTCGTGGACCGCGAGGCCGGCACGCTCACCCTCGTGAGGGACCGGCTCGGGAAGAAGCCCGTCTACTACGCCATCGAGGACGGGCACTTCCTGTTCGCGTCGGAGGTGAAGGCGCTCGTGGCCGTGTGCCGGACGCTCCGGCCGAACCGTCACCGCCTGATCGAGTGGTCGCTCTTCCGCAACACGGACTTCGGATCGCCCGAGACGCTCGTCGAGGGCGTGTCGTCCCTGCCGGCGGGGCACCTCCTCGTCGTCCGCGACGGCGTCGTCGGCGCGCCCGAGGCGTACTACACACCGGCGTCCGACGTGGATCCCGAGCGCTTCGCGAGGCTGGCGGCCGCGCCGCCGTCGGCGGTGGTGGGCACAATCGACACGATGCTCACCGACAGCGTCCGCGCCCGTCTCGTGAGCGACGTGCCGCTCGGGACGCTCTGCAGCGGCGGCCTCGACTCGAGCCTGATCACGGCCTTGTGCGCGCGCGAACTGCCCGACGTCACGGCCTTTCACGTGTCGGTGACCGGGTATCCCTCGCTCGACGAGCAGCCGTACGCCGCGAAGGTCGCCGCCGCGCTCGGCATCCGGCTCCTCAGCTACCCGATGTCGGCAGACGACTTCCGGGCGCACCTGCCGCGGGCCATCTACCACAGTGACTTCCCGCTCACGCACCCCAACTCCGTCGCGTTCATGCTGGTCTCGGAGTTCGCCCGGCGCCACGGCGTGGGGATCCTCCTGAGCGGCGAAGGCGCCGACGAGCTGTTCGGCGGCTACATGCAGCGCTACCGCCGCTACCGGCAGTTCCTCCGGGCACGGCAGCTCCTGGCGCGGCTGCCGCTGAAGCTCCGGAAGATCGTGGCCCTGGCCGGCTACGCCGCCGACGGCGTCCCCGCCACCACGTTCTGGGAGTACGAGGGCCTGCTCGGCCACGCCACGGCGTTCCTGGACGGGTTCTCGCGCGACGCGCTGCAGCGGCGGGCGGAGGACGCGTACGCGTTCGTTCCGAGCGCCGGCGATCGCGCGGTCCTCGGCGCGATGCTCGCGGACCTGACGAACTTCCTCGCGCCCCTCCTCCGGCGCCTCGACCGGATGAGCATGGCGGCGTCGGTCGAGTGCCGGACGCCGTTCCTGGATCGCGCGGTCGTGCGCGAGGCCGTGAACCTGCCGCTGGGGCTCCGGCTGCACGGCCGGACCGACAAGTGGCTGCTGAAGCAGGTCGCCGAGCGCTACGTGCCCCGCGACGTCGTCCACCGGCAGAAGGTGGGCTTCCCGCTGCCCGTCGCCGACTACCTCGCGCCGCTGGCCAGGCCCGAGCTCTTCGACGACGGGTTCTGCGTGGGCGTGCTCGGCCTGGATCCGCGCGGCGTCCGCGACGCCGTCACCGGCTGGAGTCGCCAGGTGCACGGCTTCTTCAACCTGCTCGCGCTCGAGATCTGGGGGCGGCAGTTCTTCATGGGGCAATCGGTGGACGACGTGACCGCGCACGTCCTCCCGGCGGGGACGGTCCCGCTTCGGATGCCGGCGGCCGTCAGCGGCTGAGGCGAGCGGCGGCGCTCGATCCGTCCGCGGCCGCCCGTCCGCGGCGGCACGCCTCGGCGTAGACGTCGGCCGACGGCTTCGGGGTGCGCGCCAGGGTCGTCGCGTCCACCGACGCCAGCCCGAAACGTGCCCCCATGCCGTGGGCCCACTCGAAGTTGTCGATGAGGCTCCAGTGGAAGTAGCCGGCCACCGGCACGCCGGCGGCGATGGCCCCGTCGAGCGCGGCCAGGTGCCCGCGCAGGAACTCGGCGCGCAGCGCGTCGTCGCCGGTCGCGATGCCGTTCTCGGTGATGATCACCGGGAGGCCATACCCGGCGTACCGCGCGGCGACGGCGGCCAGGCCCTCCGGGTACACCTCCCAGCCGATGGCGCTCCTGGGGCCGTCCCCGCCGTGGTGCGGCGCCTGGCACACGTGGCCGACGAGCCGCCCCAGGCCGAGGCCCTCCGACTTCACGACGTGCCGCGTGTAGTAGTTCACGCCGACGAAGTCCATCGCGCCGGGCCGCGGCCGTGGTCCGGCGGCGGCGCCGATGAGGCGGAAGAAGGCGCGGTTCAAGACGGCGTCGCGGACCCCAGCGGCCAGGCGGTCGCCCAGGGACGTCGGCCGGCACGGCAGGACGAGCGGCGCGCTGTGCGCAAAGCCCACGCGGGCATCGGAGCGGTGGCGGTGCAGGACGGCATAGGCGGCCGAGTGCGCGACCGCCATCCGTCGGACGACCGTGACCGCCGCCCGCCACGCCCAGGGACGGCAGGGCGGCCACTCACCGAGCACGTAGCCTTCCATCGCGTAGACCGTCGGCTCGTTGATCGTGAGCCACCAGCGCACCGACGGGGCCAGCGCCCTGGCCACGCGGTCCACGTAGCGGGCGAAGCGGGCGGGCGCGTCGGCCCGCGTCCACCCGCCGGCGCGCAGGAACCACGCGGGGTTCGTGAAGTGGTGCAGCGTGACGACGGGTTCGAGGCCGCGGGCGCGAAGGGCGGCCACGACGTCGACGTAGTGCGCCAGCGCGGCCTCGTCCCAGACGCCGTCGGCCGGCTCGAGGCGGCTCCACTCGATCGAGAAGCGATGGGCGTTCTGGCCGAGCGCCCGCGCGAGATCGAAGTCCTCCGCATAGCGCTCGTAGTGCCGGCACGCATCGCCGGACCGGAACGGCAGGCGTCCCTGCTGCTCGTACTCCCACCAGTCGCTGTGCCGGTTGCCGCCCTCGACCTGGTGCGCGGCCGTCGCGCTGCCCCAGAGGAAGTCCGACGGACCGTCAGGCACGGGCTGGCGTCCAGGCCTCGAGCACGTGGCCGTCCATGTGCGCGGGCGCGGGGATGCCGTAGTGGGCGAGGATCGTCGGCGCCAGATCCAGCACGTGCCCGTGCGCGATCGGCGCGCCGGGGGCGATCCCGGGCCCGCGGACGGCGGCGAACGCGTTGGGGCAGTGGTTGCCCGTGTAGTAGGGCGGGATCGCGCAGGCCGGCTCGGCCACCTGCACGAGGCCGTAGCGCTCGGTGAGCAGGGCGGTCGTGACGCGCGCGCCGATGTCCCAGACGATCACGATGTCGGGCAGGTGGTCCGCGCACGGGCCGTCGAAGAGCTCCGCGGTCTTGTGGACGGCCAGCGCGGCCGGCCGCCCCGTCCCCGGGTGCGTCATCGTCCGTGCCGTCGCGCAGATCTCGTCACACCAGCGGTCGTAGTCCGCACCGGGTTCGACGATGCCGTCGGGTTCGCGGCCCCTCAGGTTCAGCCGGATGTAGCCCTCGTTGGCGTTCTCGATGACGTACGCCCTCGTGCGCGGCCAGGCGATGCCCGCCGTCTTCCAGCGGAGGCTGAGGCGTTCCTGCATCTCGCGCGAGAGGAGCGCGGTCGAGATGGCGTGGCGCAGCCGTTCGGGGACGAGGTTCCGGAGCGCCTGGATCGGATCGCGCCGGCCGTGGGCCGGCGGCGCCGACGCCGCGTCGGCGCCGGCGTCGGGCGCGTTCAGCGCGCCCATGCGGGTCAGCAGGTCCGGCAGCAGGTGCGAGCCGCTGTAGTTGGCGCACATGCCGTCACCCGAGACCAGCATCACCGTGGTGTCCGGGCCCGCGGCGTCGGCCAGCGCCCCGAACGCCCGGTCCAGCGCCACGTAGACGTCACGGAGCGCGTCGCGCATCGTCAGGCCACCGGGCTCGGGGTGCGTCAGGTACGTCTCGTCGTACAGGTGCCAGAAGTAGTGCCCGGCCGGATGGCACTCGCCGAACACGACCAGGAACAGGTCCCAGGCCTCGCGCTCCATCAGCCACCGGACGACCGCGGTCTTCCGCTCCACCGCGGCCAGCAGCCGCTGGCGGAACGTCCCGACGTCGCTCACGGGCGTCACGCCCACCTTGCTGTGATCGTCGGCGGGGTAGGGCCCGAAGCGCGTGCGGATTTCGTCCGCCAGCGAGGCCGGGATCATGGTGGGCTCCCAGAACCACGACCAGCTGCCCCAGTCCACGATCTGCACGCCGTTGAACGGCCGCAGCGGACAGGTGAGGAACGCGTCCATCACCACGGAGCGCCGCCCGTGGTCGTCGAGGACCTTCCACAGGAACGGGAAGGGGCTCGAGTCGGCGCGCGGGCGGATCAGGCCCTGATGGCCCGGCCGGGTGACGTAGGCGTGATACAGCCCGTGCTTGTCGGCGGTGGTCCCCGTGAAGATCGACGGCCACGCCGAGACGTGGAACATCTCCGCCGTCGTGCCCAGGCGGGTCCAGCTGCCCCCGGCCTTCAGGCGCGCGAGGTGCGGCAGGCGGCCCTCGGCGATCCAGCGATCGATCAGGTCGGCGTCGCCGGCGTCGAGCCCGACGACCAGCAGCCGCCCGCTCATGCCTCGCACGTCCGCAGGAGGTCCGGTGTGACGATCTCGTCGATGGCGACCCGCCGCCCCTCGCGGCTCGACAGGACCGAGCCGTCCACCATGGCGAGCGTCCACAGGTTGTCGGCCGCCCGCGTCTCGGCCTCGACGCCGTTCATGGCGGCGTCGCGGAACTGATCGAGCAGCGCGCGGGTGCCGGCGCGCGGGTACGGACGCTCGTCGCCGGCAGGCACCGCGACGAGCGGTACGGGCCGGTAGGTCCGCTCGCCCTTGGGCCGCCAGCCGACGCGCGTGCGATCGGTCCAGAGATCGCCGTGCTCGCCCTCGATCCACAGGCTGAACTCGTAGCGGGTGGCCACCAGGGTCCCGGCGTACTGGATCGGCAGGCCGCCGTCGAGCTCGATCAGGGCCTCGACCGCGGCGCCGGCATCGTAGGTGCTGCCGCGCGGGTTGAAGGAGGCGGCGAACAGCGACCGTGGCTGGCGGCCGAACAGGTAGCGGAAGCTGTCGAAGTGGTGGACGGCGATCTCGGCGAGGAACGAGTGCTCGGCGCCCTTCACCCACGCGCCCTGCGTGTGGCTGGGCTGGTCGCGTCGATCGACGCACATGGCCGAAGACACGCGGCCGAGCCGGCCGTCGGCGATCACGTGCCGCACGGTGCGTTCGGCGGCGAAGAACCGGTAGTTCTCGGCGACGACCACCGGGCGCCCCGTCGCCCGGGAGCGTGCCACGACCGCCGCCGCCTCGCCGACGCTGACGCCCAGCGGCTTCTCGACCAGCACGGCCAGGCCGGCGTCGAGCGCCGCGATCGCCTGGGGCGTGTGCAGGGCGGTGGGGCTCGCGATGAGGACGGCGTCGGCCCGCGTCGCGGCCAGCGCCTCGGGCAGCGACGGGACGAAGCACCCGTGGCCCTGGCCCGGCAGGCGGCGTGCCTCGTCGAGCATGGCCGGCGAGGGGTCCACGCACGCCACCGACTCGAAGCCGGCGTGCCCGGCCACGACGTCGAGCCAGTGGCGGCCCCGGACGCCGACGCCGACGTGAATCAACCTGAGGGGCGCCACGGTCAGCTCCGGATCTCAGCCGAGGAGGAAGGGCCGCGCGACGATCACCGACAGCCCGACGATGAGGATCGACACCAGGATGTAGCCGTAGACGAGCTTCGACGGCCGGTTGCCGACGAGGATCTGGAAGAGCACGAGGAGGAGCACGAGCGCGAGCTTCGCGCCGAGGACCTGGCCGCGCGGCGTCGACAGGAACTCCCACGACACGAGCCGCCCGGGCGTGATCCCGCGGTAGGACAGCATCAGGAGCCCCGTGCTCCAGAGCGCGGCCTGCGCGTACCAGCCGATGCCGCCGATCCGGTGGGCGATCTGCGACGTCATCCGGACGCTGTTCGGATCCTCGAACACCATGGCGCCGATCCAGACCGTCACGGTCAGGATGTGCACCCACACGGCCAGCGTGTACAGCGAGATCATGGCGCGCTCCTCGAAGAAGGGATGTCGGACGCGGGTGCCGCGGCGAGCGCCGTCAGGACCGACCCCGCCACGGGCGGGGCGGCGACGCTGGCCAGGTGCAGCACCGTCGGCGCGATGTCGGCGAGGTGGGCGCGTCCCCTGAGGCCCGCGGGCACGCCGCCGCCGGCCGCCAGCAGGAAACCGCGGGTGGAGTGCGTGCCCGTCCGCGGATCGGGATTCACGCCATCGACCCTGCCGATGGCCGGCGACGTGAGCGCGGCGACGGGTGCGTCGTCCCGCCACTGCACCATCACGTCCGGGAGCTCGTCCTGGCAGGGGCCCGCGAAGATCTCGTCCCGGATCCAGACCTGCTCGACGGCGGCGTCGCCGGTGGCGGGATTGACGAGCTCGCGCAGGCGATCGCGCAGCTCGTCGCAGAGTGCGCGGTACTCCGCGCCAGGCGCGACGATCCCGTGCGGCTCGCGCCCCCGGAGGTTGATCCGGATGCACCCCTCGAGGTCCGTCGGCAGGGCGAAGGCGCGCGTCCGGCCCCAGTCGATGGCGGCCGTCTGCAGCCACTGGCCGATCCCGTCGCGCACGTGCCAGGGCAGCGTCTCGGCGACGAGCCTCCGCGCCGCGGCCGCGGCCCGCGCGAGGCCGCGCGGCGGCCCCGGCGCCGCCGGGGCGCCGGCACCCGCCGGTGCGGCCGTACGGCCACGCGTCGCCGTGAATCCCAGGCGTTCCAGCACCGCTGGCAGCAGGTGCCAGCCGCAGCGGTTCGGGCGCACGCCGTCGCCGCTCGCCACCATGACCACGGTGCCGGCGGGCAGGACGCTCGCCAGGGCGCCGATGGCCTCGTCGATCGCCTGGTAGACGTGCAGCAGCGGCGCGAATGCCTCCGGGGCCGCGCCCGTGACGCCGTCGACGCCGGCCGGCCACAGGTAGTGGCCGGCGCTGTGGGTCTCGCAGAAGCCGACAGCGGCCACGTCCCAGGGCGCCTCGAGCAGCCAGGCGGCGGTCCTGGCCTTGTAGTCCACGCTCCGCAGCAGCTTGGCCTCGAGATCGACGGGCAGCGTGAGCGCCAGGCGCTTGGCCTCGTAGCCCAGCGGATACGGGCCGAATCGCGAGGCCAGGTCGGCGCCGAGGTCCACGGGCTGCGTCGCCGGGTCGCCGTACCACGCCCAGGTGCCCCAGTCGAAGAGCGCGCGCCCGCCGAATCCGACGTCGGGGAAGGTCTCGGGCACGTCGTAGACGACCGTGCGGCGTCCCGCCGCGTCAGCGACGTTCCAGAACGTGGGCGCGCCGTACTGGCCGCGGCCGATGTGCCGGACGAACTGGCGCCCGGGCGTCGGCTGGTACGGGTAGTAGACGCCGTGGTGGCCGGGCAGCACGCCCGTCGCGAAGGTCGGCCACGTGGACGTGTGCAGGGCGGCGGCCGGACTCTCCAGTTCGAACCACGCGCCAGACGCGGCCAGCGCCGCCAGGTGCGGCAGCCGTCCCTGGGCGCTCCAGTGGTCGATGAGCGCGCCGTCGCCCATGTCGAGGCCGACGACCAGCACGCGTGTCGGGGGCCGTCCGGCGCTCATGACGACGCTCCACGGGCGGCCGGCGCGTGCGCCCCGCCGGCCGGGCCCGCGCTGGCGACGGGCACGACACGCCCGCCGGCATCGGACGCGATCGCCGCTTCCAGGAGCGCCACCGCTCGCAGGTGATCGCCAGGCGCCGTCTCGCCGCCACCTCCGGCCGTCGCGGCGGCCACGAACGCGTCGAGCACCTCGGACACGCCGTCGCTGGGACGCCACAGCAGCAGGGGCAGCGGCAGGAAGCGCGGGACCCGTCGCGGACGCCACCAGATGCGGCGCCGGTCCGTCCACAGTACGCCGGCCATCCCGTCCACCCACACGGTGGACTCGGCGTGGGTGGCCGTGAGCGAGCCGTGGTAATGGACGCGCAGGCCGTCCGCCATCGCCACGATCACCTCGCTCGTGGACCCGTGGGCGAACCCGCTCCAGGGCGCGGCGGTCAGCCGCGCCATGACCGATGCCGGCTCCCCGCCCACGAGCGCGCAGAGGGCGTCCAGGTGATGCGCGCCAGCCCCGGCCAGCTGCGCGAACCTCGCCTGCCGATCGACGCCGGGGCCGTCGTGGACGCGGCCGTCGACGACGCTGACGTGGGTGATCGGGCCGATCCGCCCGGCGCGTACGAGGCCCGTCAGCGCACGGTGCCACGCGGCATGACGATCCGGCCGTGCGATCGCGACGGGCCGGCCGCGCCGCCCAGCCGTCTCGAACACCGCTCGCGCCTCGGCGGTGGTGAAAGCGAGCGGCGGCTCGACCAGCACGGCCAGGCCGGCCTCCAGGGCGGCCGTCGCCGCCGCCGCCCGGGTGGCCACCGGTCCGGCCACGATCGCGGCCTCGGCACCCGTGAAGGCGGCGGCATCGATGGCCGTATCCACGGTCCGCACGGCCGTGAGATCGCGGCGGCTGGCAATCCGGTCGGCCCACGCGCGGCCGGCCGTGTCGGTCCCGACGAGGACGACGCCCAGTGGAGCGCTCATGCGGCGGTCCGCTTCAGGTGGTCGGCGAGCCGGACGGCCAGCGCGACGATGGTCCACGTGGGATTGGCGTGGCCGGCGGTCGGGAAGACGGCGCTTCCGGCCACGAACAGGTTCGGCACGCCGTGCACGGCCCCATCGGGCGTGACCACGCCCTGGCGCGGGTCGACGCTCATCCGCGCCGTGCCCAGGTGATGCGAGGCGTCGGTGTAGACGCGGTCGCTGAAGCCCTCCGGCGGATGGTCGAGCCGCCCGAGGCCGTGCTGCCTGAGGTGGGCGTCGAGCGCGGCGTGGAGGCGCAGCAGCGTCTCGGTCTCCTCGCGCCTGATCCTCCAGTCGAGCACGAGCCGCGGCATCCCGAAGCGGTCGCGCGCCTCGCTCAGATACACGCGGCTCTCCGGATTCGGCATCTGCTCGTTGAAGGTCACGACGGTCAGCTCGCCGACGCCGCGGCCGAAGCGCTGCCGCGCCAGGCGGGCCGCCCGGTAGATCGGGTGCGGCAGGAGTTCGCGCGGCGCCAGCAGGTAGATGAGCTCGGGCACCTTCGCCAGCGTGACGCCCGAGCCCGGGAACCGCCGGCCGGCGTGGCCCTTCCGGAGGACGATCTTCGCCGAGTGCACCATCGACTGGTACATCTGGGCCGTCGAATCGGACCAGTACCGCTCGAGGCTCACGTACGAGTTGAGGAGCCGCGCTTTCCGCTGGAGCGCGTCGGAGAAGCGCACGCCGAGCTGCGCCATGCCGCCCGCGACGGGCAGGCCGAGCATCAGCGACAGCTTCTGCGGCGCCGCGAGCCGGACGGTGCCGAACACCGCCCGCGGGTGGTCCATGTAGTAGCGGCCCACCGCGCCGAAGTCGTTCCCGATTCCGTGTGGCTGCGTCGCGCGCGAGGCCAGCAGCAGGCGCGCGGTCTCGAGCCCGCCGCAGGCGACGACGAACCGCCGGGCCGACACGTCCAGCGTCCGGCCGGCCAGCGACTGCGCGCGGCACGTGTCCACGCGGCTGCCCGCCGCGTTCAGCCGGATGTCGGTGACGTTCGCGTTCAGGTACACGGACACGTTGCGCGATCGGCGGAGCGCCGGGCGGTAGGCCGTCGAGAACCGGAGCGGCGTCCTGCCCCAGACGGC
Source organism: Vicinamibacterales bacterium (assembly GCA_041394705.1). Lineage (GTDB taxonomy): Bacteria > Acidobacteriota > Vicinamibacteria > Vicinamibacterales > UBA2999 > CADEFD01. The sequence continues at coordinate 282,972 of JAWKHS010000005.1, read as the reverse complement.
GACGCTCGGGCAGAGGTCGCCGTGGGCGAAGACGCCGCGCTCGAACGGCGTCAGCGACGGCGCGCGCTCCAGGGCCGCGAGCCGATCGACCGGCGGCAGGCGGAGGATGGCGGCGGCTCGCGGGTAGTAGCGGGCCAGCTCGTCGTACGGCAGCGGCCAGCCGCTGTGCGGGATCCAGTCCCGGGGCTCGAGGTCGATTGGCGTGAGCGCCATGCTGCGCCCCGCCCACAGGTTGCACGTGCCTCCGAAGTAGCGCGCGCGGGACATGAAGTGCTGCCGCACCGGCTGCCCGACGACGTCGAGGTCGTAGAGCGCCTGCGTCTCGTCGTCCGGTCCCGTGCCGCCGGCCTCGAGCAGACACACCGACTGCGACGTGCCGTCCAGCTCGCCCGCCACCGTGATCCCGGCCGCGCCGGCGCCGATGATGCAGACGTCGGCCGTCACCGTGGACCCGTCGGGCAGCTGGTTGACGTCGATGAACTTCATGCGCGGATCGCGGGCCGGCACGGCGGAGCGTTGCGACGGACCGGCGTTCACCGTTCGCGCCACTCGCCGGCGTGGGCCGCGGCTCGCGCACGCGCTCCGGCGGCGGCCGCCCGGCGCCGTCCCCGCGCCCGGACGGCGCGGCGACGTGGCCCCAGGGGAGGAGCGATCACGCGAAAAAGTATACCGTCGCCGATTCACGTCGCCGCCGCGATCGCGCGCGGAGCGTGCACGGCCGTGCCGGCGGGTGCGTGAGTGCGCGGCGATGCACGCGGCGCGCGCGTGCCGCGGGCGGCACGTCTGCCGCGATCGAACGCGGATGGTAGAGTCTGGACACGCGTCGCGATCGGGCGCTGGTGGCAGGACGCGGGAGCTGCGGCCCGGCGTCCTCGCGTGTGCCCTCGAGGCCCGGCGGCCGCGGTCCGGAGGCGCGGCCCCGGCCCGCCGCCGTCGCTGAAAGGAGACCCATGCCGCTCAGCTCGCGCCTTCGGGGAGCGTCCTATCCGGACGTCGCCGCCCTCGCGCTGGCGGCGCTCTGGAGTGCGATCGCGCTCACCGGGCGAGGGGCCGAGGCGGCGCCGCCCTGGGCCCGCGACTGGGCCGGGGTCTGGACGATCCTCCTGGCCGTCGCCCTCTGGGTCGCCAGTCGCCGCACCAGGTCCGATCGGCGCGGCATGCTCCTCCTTGCCGCCGGGACGTGCGCGCTCGTGGGGCTGGGCGTCCGTCTCTGGCGCTGGGGCGTCACACCGTTCGCCGGCGGCCTCACGATCGTGCTGCTGCTCCTGGCCGCGGGCGCCAGCCTGCGGACCCGGCCGCTGGGCGAGCGCCTGACGCGGGTGGACTGGTTCGGCCTGGTGACGGCGGTGGCCGGCGTGGTGCTGAGCCTTGTGATGACCGAGGCGGCGCTGCGTGTCGGCGCGGGCGCCTTCCGTCCCGAGATCCAGCAACTGATGCGGATCGATCCGCGGCAGTTCGGCGTGCCGCATCCGGAGGTCGGCTACCTGCACCGGCCGAACGAGGCCATCGAGCTCTTCGGCAAGGACTTCCACGCCGTGCATCACGTGGATGGCCTGGGCTTCAGGAACGCCTGGCCGTGGCCGGCCACCGCGGACGTCGTCACCATCGGGGACTCGCTCACCTTCGGGTACGGCGTGGCCGACGACGAGGCCTGGCCCTCGGTCGTGCGCGACGCGATCGGCCCGCGCCGGCTGATCAACCTGGGCCTCATCGGCGCCAGTCCGCAGCAGTACGAGCGGCTGTTCACGACCTTCGGCGCGCGGCTGCGTCCCCGCGTGGTGATCGTCGGGTTCTTCGCCAGGAACGACTTCTGGGACACGGCGGCCTTCGACGACTGGCTCGCGCTCGGCGCCGGCGGCAACTACCTGATCTGGCGCGATTTCGGCCGTCCGAGATACAGCGGGTTCAGTCCCGCCGCCCCGGTCGCGAGCGCCGTGGACGTGGCCCGCGTGGCCGTGTACCGGACCCTGAAACGGAGCTATCTCTACAACCTCCTTGGCGTCCTGCACGGCGCTGGCGGCGGCGACACCGCGCGCGACGTCTACACGACGCCGGGCGGCGCGGAGCTTCTGCTCTCGGAGGGCGAGTTCCTCGCCCAGTCCCGTCTCGGCAGGCGTGACACCCGCGAGTTCCGGCTGGCCGTCGAGGCGCTGCAGCGCCTGCAGGCGGAGACCACGGCCGGCGGTGCGCGCCTGCTGGTGGTGCTCCTGCCCGGGAAGGAGGAGGTCTACCTGCCGCTCCTCGGCACCACGCCTCCCGATCCCACGGCCGACCTCCGGACCGCGCTCGACGCGCGCGGCATCGCGTGGTTCGACCTGGCGCCGTCCTTCAAGGCGCACGCCCGCGACGGCGAGCAGCTGTTCTTCGAAGTGGACGGCCACCCCAATCCGGCCGGGCAGGCCCTCATCGCGCACGAGGTCATCGATCGCCTGGGGCCGCTCCTGGACGGCGAGGCCGCGGCGGGCGTCGGGGCGCCGTCCGCCGGCCCGGAGGCCCGGTGAGCGACAGCACCGGGGGGGCCGACACCCCGGGCGACGGCCGGGCGGTCCACGTACCGCGGTCTCCGGCGTGGCTGCTGGCCGTTGGCGCCGCGGCGGCCGCGCTCGCGACGGCGGCACTGGCCGTGCCCGGACCGTCGCTGGCCGCGTGGCTGCCGCTGCCGCCCGGCTTGCGCGCCAACGCCTGGCTCATGACCGACCTCCAGACCACGCGGCTGGTGGCGATTGCCGCCGCCGCCGCGACGGCGCTGGCGGCCGTCGTACTCTGGTGGCGTCCGCCGGCGGTCGACCGCGCGCCGATGGCGGTCGATCGGCTGATCGGCCAGGTGGCGGGCCCCTCGGCCGTCACGGCCTGGATGCTGGCGGCCGTCGTCGCCGCGAAGACGGCCCTGCAGTTCGGCTTGTATTTCCTCGGCTACCGGGCCTACGGTGCCGACGACTTCTCGCGCGCGCTCACCGCCGACTACTGGCGGCAGTTCCACCGGCTCGACTTCGGCTGGGACGGGTGGCTCGGACTCTCGGGCTCGGGCTGGCTGCCGTTTCCCGACTATCTCTTCGGTCTGGCGCTGGCCCTGCACCGCGATCTGTACGTCACGCCTCGCCTGGTGAATCTCGCCCTGTCGGCGGGCGTCGTGCTGCTGGCCTACGCGATCGGCCGCGAGCTGTTCGGCAAGGTGGCCGGCGTCGTCACCGCCGTCCTCGCCGCCTTCCAGCCCTGGCACGTCTGGCTGGGTCTGTCGAGCATGACGTCGGACCTGTCCGCCGTCGTGGTCCTGCAGCTCTTCGCGGTGGCGTTCATCCGCTGGCTGCGGCAGGACACGCCGGGGCGGCTCCTGGCGGCCGCCGGGTGGCTCGCGCTCGCCAACGGCTTCCGCTACGAGAACTGGTTCTTCTGCGGCGTCTTCGGCCTGTTCGTGGTCCACGCGGCCTACCGCCGCCGGCGGGACGGCACGCTGGCGCCGCGCTGGTTGGCCAGCGCGAGCGCGGCGGCCGTGCTGATGGCGGCGTACCCGCTCTTCTGGATGGCCGGCTCGTACGTCGCGCTCGGGGACTGGCTGCCGTCGCTGCATTCGGTGAACGCGTGGATGGTCACGGGCATGGCGGACCGTGAGGCCGTCCGCGCCGGCGCGACGCGCCTGGCCGTCAGCCAGTCGCCCGTCTATCCCCAGATGAACATGCTCGTGATGGCCGCGGGTGCCTTCCCGCTCGAGGTCGCGCTCACGGCGGCCGGGATCGTGGTGGCCGCGCGCCAGGGCATCGAGCGGACGGCATGGCGCTACCTGGGTGCCGTGGCCGCGACCTTCGCCGTCTGCCTGGTCGTCTTCAAGGGCCAGCTGCCGGCCTCCATCTTCTACGCGCGGTTCCTGGTGCTGTTCGTGGTGCTCGCGCTGCCGTGGGCCGGATACGCCGTCGTCTGGACGCTGACCCGGCGCGGGCCCTGGCGGACGGAGGTGGCGGTGGCGGTGGGCCTCGTGCTCGGCGTCACGCTGCTCTTCGACGCCGGGCGATCCCTGAACTACCCGGCGGTGTATCCGCGCGAGGCGATCGCCGTCGGCGAGACCCTGCGTGATCTCCAGGCCGCCGGCCGGGTGGCGCCCGACGCGCGGATCCTGATCGAGCGGAACCAGGACTGGGGCGACCTGGGGATCGTGGTGCTCGCCGGCCGCCCGGAGCGGTTCACGGCCGTCAACGAGCTCGTCTACCGGCGCCAGGCGCTGCTGTCGCTGCCCGTCAACCGGGCCCTCGCCGGGGCGCCGCCACCACCCGAGTGGAGCACCGACGTCAGGGGCACGGCGTGCGACGAGGGCTTCGCGGCCCCGGCGTGCCGCGCGAGCCTCGTGGCCGGCCGCTACGACCTCGTGATCCTGTCGACGCCGGAGCGAGTCCGGAGTTTCGAGGAGGTGTTCCGGGCGCCGTCGTGGCGCCGCGGGCACTACGTCGTGTTCGACGCCGGCGGCCTTCGCTGAGGCCGCGGTCAGGACGCTGCGCCCGAGCGGGCGCCGAACCCGAGATCGTCGCGCGAGATCTCGCCGAGCGCGGCCAGCACGCCCAGGTAGAGGAGGCCGAGCGCGGCCGTCTTCACGAGCACGAGCGGTCCCGCCACCGGCAGGAGCCGGCTCACCGCCGCCGCCACGGCGGCGGCCGCCGCGATCCTGGCCAGCGTGGCGAGGCGGACCACCGGGCCGAAGGCCCGATAGGTGAGGGCGCCCGTGGCCGCGGTGCAGAGCGCGATGCTCAGGACCATCGACGTGCCCGCGCCGACGGCGCCGAAGCGGGGGATGAGCACGACGTTGGCCGCCAGCATCACCGGGAGCACGCACACGATGACGGCGGCGGCCATCCAGCGCCGGCCGCCGGCCATCAGCGCGTTGGCGAAGACGTCCATGAGCGCGAAGAGCGCGAAGCCCGTCACCTGGAACGGGAAGTACGCGCCGCCGCCCGCGTAGGCGCGGGAGAAGAGGACCGAGAGGATCTCGCCGGCGTCGAGGCTCAGGATCGCCACGGCGGCCGTCACGACGACGAGCGCGAAGCGCGCGGCCTCCTGGATGTGGCGCGTGGCCCTGGCCCGGTCGCCGGCCGCGACCGCCCACGCGATGGACGCGAAGAGCACGCCCGCCTGCACGGCCGGCACGACGCCGAGCGTGCGCGCGAGGTTCGCCGAGGCCACGTAGAAGCCGACCACGTCCGCGTCGCCCCGCCAGAGACTCTTCAGCGCCCACAGGTCGAGGTTCACGACGACCTGGCTCGTCACGAGGTAGAGCGCCACCGGCGCCGCGACGGTCACGAGCGCCACGGCGCGGGACCAGGGGAACGTGAGCCGCCGCGGTGGGAACCGCAGGGCGAGCGCGGTGCAGACCGCGGCGGTGGCCAGCACGTTCACGAGCAGCGCCCCGACCAGCGAGACGCCGAGACGCGTCAGCACCACGACGCCCGCGATCCGCGCGGCCGCCACCCCGGCCTGGGCCACGGCGAGCACTCCGAAGCGGCGGGTGCCATAGAGCAGGCCCTCGTAGGACGCATAGGCCGCGGCCAGCGGCACGTCGAGCAGCGCGAGGCGCAGCAGCCAGTCGCCGGACGGAATCCGCATCAGACCGGCGAGCGTCGGCGCGCCCAGCCAACCGAGGCCGACCGCCGCGAGTGCGCCTCCGACCAGGAGTCCACGGCCGGCCGCTTCGATCGCGGCGGCGCCCGGAGCGTCGTCGGCGAGCCGCTTCGCCATGGCGGCGGGGACGCCCGAGTTGACGACGATCTCGAGCCAGAGCAGCTGGGACATGATGACGCCGTAGGTCCCGTAGTCCTCGGCGCCCAGCTGCCGTGCGAGGATCGCCGCGACGACGTAGGCCGAGCCGTAGACCAGGACGCGCGCGAGCAGGAGCTGCTGCGTGCCCCGGCGCTGACGGCGTTCGGCGTCGCCAGCCAGGGCGTTCACGTCGTCCGGGGCCGTGCCGGCGGGAGCGCCGCTCATCGGGCGTCCACGCCTGGCGGCGTCGGGCCGCCCGAGTCGAGCCACTGGCGCTCGGCCTCCGTCAGCGCCACGGCACAGGCGGCCGCGGCGTCGGCCGCGGCGGCGGGCTGCCGGGAACCGACCACCGCCAGGGCTCGTGGCAGCTCATGGAGGACCCAGGCCAGGGCGACCTGTCCGGCGGTGACGCCCAGTACGCCCGCGAGATGGCGCACGCGCGTGCGCCGCTCCCGGTTGACGGCGCTGTCGAAGGTCTGCGCGGCGAGCGTCGGCGGCTGGTCCACGGGATCGGCCGATCGCGCGTCCGAGAAGAAGCCCATCGCGAGGCTCGAATACGCGAGGAACCACAACGGCTGCGCGCGGTACCACTCGCGCTCGGCCACGCCCGACGCGCCGGACACCGACCGGGCGCCGGGCCAGGGCGTGCTCACCCAGTCGGCCAGGCTCAGCTGCAGGCTGCTCGCCGTGAAGCCGTGCAGGCCTCGCGCGGCCGCCGCGGCCCGCGCGGCCTCGACCCGCGCGCGGCGCCAGTTCGACACGCCGATCCGGCGAACGTGCCCGCGCGCGACGTGCGCCTGCAGCGCGTCGAGGATCGGCTCCACCGCGGTCGCTTCGTCGTCGCGGTGGAGCAGGTACAGGTCCAGGCAGTCGACGCCGAGGCGCCGGCGCGACGCCTCCAGGTCCGCGGCGATGTGGGCCGCCGAGAGCCGCGGCTCGCCGGCCGGGCCCGGGTGTCCGCCCTTCGTGATGAGGACGACGCGGTCGCGCAGGCCGCGGCGCCGGAGCCACGCGCCCAGCACGTCCTCGCTGCCGGCGTAGTGGCGGGCGGTGTCGAAGGCGGTGTATCCCGCGTCGATGGCGGCGTCGAAGACGTCGAAGACGTGCGCCTGCTTCCGGGCATCGGCCCCCGGCAGCGCGATCCGCCGGCCGCCGATCCGAAGCAGACGACGCGCGTCGCACCAGTCGGTGCCGAGCACCACCCGCGACACGGGCACCGGGATCCCCTCCATCGTCACGTGCTGCACGTCAGCCCTTCCCGTGTCCGTCGACGACGTGCCTGGCCGCCCGGGCGGCGATCGCCATGATCGTCAGCGTGATGTTCTGGTAGCCCGACGAGGGGAAGCACGCGGCGTCGGCGACGACGACGTTGGGCACGTCCCAGCACTGGTTCCAGGCATTCACGACCGAGTCGTCCGGCGAGCGCCCCATGCGGGCGCCGCCCATCTCGTGGATCGACGCCCCCGGGTAATGGCCGTGGCTGCCCGGCATCCGCGTGTCCGGGGCCACCCACGCCCGCAGGCGGCCGAGCGGCGATCCTGGCGCATCGGCGACAACGAAGCCCGCCGCTCCGGCGATCTCGCGAAGGGTCGAGGCCATGTCGGCCATCACCGCCCGATCGTGGTCGTCGTGCCGGCAGTCGATCCGGGCCACGGGCACGCCCCAGGCGTCGCGGCGGTCGCCGAGTGAGAGACGGTTGTCGCTCCGGGCCTGCATCTCACCGAAGCTCACGAAGGCGAAGCCCGTGCCGCCGCGGCCCGCCAGGGCCATCACGTTGTAGCTGCCCGTGAAGCCGGCGGCCGGTTCGGTGATGTTGCGGAAGCCCGGCATGTACAGATGGAACGCCGCCATGTCGTACGGGTCCGCCGGCGCGTCGTCCGGGGGGGGCGCGGGCGAGCCAGGCGCGGCGCCCGTCAGCGTCACCATGCAGTGGTCCATGATGAACCGCCCGAGCAGCCCGCGTGAGTTCCCGAGGCCGTCGGGATACCGCGGCGAGGTCGAGTTGAGCAGCAGGCGCACCGTCTCGAACGCCGACGCGCAGAGGACCACCGTGGCGGCGCGGGCCACGTGCGTCCGCGTCGTGACGCGATCCACGAACTCGACGCCCTCGGCGCGGTCGCCCGCCGGGCCGGTGATGACGCGCGTGGCGACGGCATCGGGCCGGAGGGTGAGGACGCCGGTGGCGAGGGCGGACGCGAGCGGCGGCGGAATGCGGCCCGGCGTGTGCGCGACGACGGGCGCCGGCCCGAACCGCCGCGTCGGCCACCGCGCGGCGACCACCTCCGCGAGCCGCTGCTCGGCCGGCGTCAGCGGGCGCGGCGGCAGGTACTCGCCGTCGGGATGGTGGGCCAGGCCCGACGGCGCGCCGTGCACGCCGACAGCGCGCTCGACCTGGGCGTAGTAGGGCGCGAGGTCCGCGTACGCGATCGGCCAGTCGACGCCGGTGGCGCCGTGCGCCCGTGGCTGGAACTCGTGGTCCGAGAACCGCGGCGCCACGCGTCCCCAGGTGACGAGCCGTCCGCCCACCTGCCGTCCCCGCAGCCAGTAGAACGGCGCGTCCGGGGGCGTCTCGTATGGGTGCTCGCGGTCGTCCACGTAGTAGCGGCGCGTGGCCCGGCTGCAGCCGCGGCCCCGCGCCTGCACCGGCTGGCCGCTCCACGCGAGGAGCCGGCGATCGAGCGCGCCTCGATTGGCCGGCACGGGCGTGGGGAAGTCGCGCCGCGCGTCGAGCCGCGGGCCCGCATCGAGCAGCAGGACCGTCAGGCCGCCGGCGGTGAGCGTGTCCGCGGCGACGCAGCCGGCCGCGCCGGCCCCCACGACCACCGCGTCGTAGACGTCGTCCGTCATCGCCAGCGCCTACCCGCCCGTGCCACGTCAGGCGAGCTCCTGGAAGACGGCCAGCGTCTCGCGCGCCGTCCGTTCCCAGGTGAAGTCGCGGACGCGCACCGCGCCCTTCGCGACCAGGTCGGCCCGGACCGCCGGGTCGCCCGTGACGCGCCGGATCGCCTGGGCGAGATCGTCGGGACTGTGGGGGTCGAAGATCAGGGCGGCCCCGGCCGTGACCTCGGGGATCGCGCCCGCGTTGGCGCCGATGACGGGGCAGTCGCAGGCCATGGCCTCGAGCTGGGCCAGGCCGAACGATTCGTACAGCGACGGATAGACGAACGCGTCCGCCATGCGGTACAGCGAGGGCAGGTCGTCGTTGGGGACGTAGTTCAGGAACACCACGCGGTCCTGGAGGCCGAGCTCGGCGATGAGCGCCAGGTCGGCCTCGAACTTGTAGCGGGGCCGGCCCGCCACGAGCAGCGTGTGGGGGATCTCGTCCTTCACCTGGCCGAGCGCGCGCACGAGGACCGGGAAGTTCTTCTGCGGATAGAGGTGCCCGACGAAGAGCAGATAGTGCTCGGGCAGGTCGTAGTCGGCCCGGATCCGCGCCAGGTGAGCGTCGTCCGGCCGCGCGAAGAACTTCGCGTTCACCCCGTGGTAGATCGTCCGAACCTGGCTGATGGGGTACTTCACGTGCCGGCGGAAGTCCTCCGTCATGACCTTCGAGAGCGAGATCACGCGGTCCGCCGCCGGCATGATGAACTTCTCCATCAGATACCACCACGTGTACATGCGGGCGTTGTACACGTTCGGCACGGTGTGGTACTCGACGTTGTGCACGACCATCACCTTGCCGAAGCGGCCGCGGATGGGCACCGACAGGTGCGGATTGAACACGACGTCGAGGCCCAGCTCGTCGCCGACCTTCGGGATCACCACCTGATCCCAGTAGGTCTCGAAGGGCACGCGCGAGGCGCCCGTGACCAGCTCCCGCGCGTTCCTGTAGCGCCGGAACTGCCCGAGCCAGGCCTGTGCCGGTCCGAAGCCCGGATAGATCAGGACGTACTCGTTCGCCGTGTCGACCTCGAGCAGCGCGCGCACGATCTCCTGCGTGTACACGCCGATGCCGCCGACCGTCTCGTTCATGCTCTGCAGCAACACGCCGATGCGCATCAGTCGTTCTCCGGACGGCGGCGGTGCGCCAGGGGGACGTGCTCGTCGAGCCACCGGAGCAGCGCGTCGGCCGCCACGCGGTTCCCGGCTTCGGTGAGATGGCTGTCCTGGCTGAAGAACGGCGCCTCGGTCTCACCCAGGCGCCGCAGCGGGGCATACAGGCTCACGACGGCCAGGCCGGCCTCCCGGAGCCGCGCCTCGGCGCGCGAGGCGAGGTTCGCGGCCGTGCGCTCGGGCGCCACCGCGAACAGCTCCTCCTTGCTGGGAATCAGGACGACGACGAACGTCGCCCCGACGTGCTCGACCGCGTCGCGGAAGCGCACGACGGCGTCGACCAGCGGGCCCAGGCGCGGATCGTCCGGCGCGGCGGCCGTCGACGCGAACGCCAGTTCGTTCTTGCCGAACAGCAGATCGGTCCCGTCGGGCAGCCGCCGGTGCTGCGGCAGGTGGGCATCGCCTTCCCACACGCCGAGGGCGGCCTCGCGAAGCGACGCGTACATCCAGGACTTCTGCAGCTGCCGCCCCAGCCACCCCGGGTCGTGCGCCTGCACGGCGGTGTCGAGGCGGAACCGGTCGTAGTCCGGCCGGGGCTCGGCCGCCAGCCACGCGCGGAACGGCTCGTCGTTCTCGAAGTCGCTGGCCGGGTAGATGCAGGCCATCACGACGCGCGGCTCGAGCGAGGCGCCGTACTTCCGGAAGATCGCGTACTGGCGCTCCGGGCCCGCCGCCGCGACGGCCAGGTTCACCACCGCCTCACCGGGCCGCGCCGCGGCCAGGAGCTGGACGAAGCTCTTGTCGAAGTCGACGCCCGGCGCGGTCGCCAGCGAGTCGCCCAGGACGACGACGGCGGCCCGTTCGGGCCGCGGCTCGCGGTTCGGGAAGCCGTCGGCGTCGGTTTCCAGGAGGTACGTGTAGTCGTGGGTCTCGACGAGCGCGCGCTGGTTCGACGGCACGCGGAAGCCGACGTCCGGGTCCGGCACCGTCCGGAACGGATAGTGCGACATGAAGTACGCCCGCCGCCAGTCGGCCGGCATCAGCTGGTCCGGGTACACGCGGCCCAGCAGTTCGAGGCCGACCGCGACGCCGCCGAGCACGACGAGGGCCGCGAGGCCCCACAGGGCACGGCGCATCATGCCGGCGCGCTCGCGGGGACGAACACGCGCGGGCAAGGCGCGGGTCGCACGGCGATGGAACGGCCTCGAGGCATCCGGGGCGCCTTCAGGATCGCGTGAGCGTCTGCATCACGCGCTGGAACCGGAACTTGAGGTCCAGCTCCTTGTAGTTGCAGAACATCAGGCGGCACATCTTGTCGCAGGCGCGTATCTCGTCGCGCTGTGTCGAGGCGTTCGACGAGCTCCACAGGGCGTCGGGCGAGTCGTCCTTGATGTTGCCGATCACGTTGAAGATCGAGCAGAGGCGGACGTTGCCGAAGGGATCGACGTTCAGGTTGCGGATGCCGACCTTGCAGGTCTTCTCGAGGAGCTCGGGCGAGGTCGGCTCCTTGAGGTACTTGGCGATCTCGCGCAGGTGTGAGGCGGTGTTGAGGATGGGATAGCCGTCCTCCTTCATCGCGAGCAGGCGCGCGAACACCTCGTCGATCTGCCGGCGCTCGTTGCCGTCGTCCTTCAACAGGTTGCGGTACGGGCTGCCGACCGACACCTTGGCCGCCTTGCCGCTGTTGTCGAAGATGGGCAGCGTGGTGGCGGGCATGATGGGCTGGAAGTTCACGCCGTAGAGCCCGTTCGCCTTCGCGTAGGCCACGACGTCAGGGAGCCCGGCGATCGTCTCCTTGAGGATGGTGCAGCTCAGCGTGAGCCGCATGCCGGTGCTGACCTCCCGCATGTTGGCCAGGGCCGTCATCACCTCGTCGAAGGCCGCGTTGGTGCCCCGCGTCTTGTTGTGGACCTCCGGCGTGAGGCTGTTGAGCGAGATGGTGAGGCCGTCCAGGCCGCTCTCCACGATCCGGCGCGCCAGCGCCTTGTCGATGAGCGACCCGTTGGAGACGATCGTCGTCATGATGCCGTTCGCCGAGGCGTAGCGGATCACGTCGAGGACGTCCGGGCGCAGGAACGGCTCACCGCCCGTGAAGGTCAGGTTGAACGCGCCGAGCCAGCGCTTGAGCTTGCCCATCGCGTCGATCCATTCCTGGGCCGTCAGCTCGTGCTCGTCGGGCTTGGCGGTCCAGCGGAAGCACGTGGGACACGCCAGGTTGCAGACGTAGGTGATCTCGCAAATCACGTCGAGCGGCTTGGGCGCGAGCAGCTTCCGTTCGTAGCCGTCGCTGACGCCGTCGAGCAGGTACTCCTTCATGTACCGGGCGCCGACCGTGGCGCGCTGCTGGAACCGTTTCACCTGCATGCCGTCCCCCGTCTCTCCTCGTCCGCGCCCCCGACCGTGTCGATCGCTCCCACCGCCGCTGCCGCCGCCGGGGCGGCGGGGACGGCCCTCCGCGCGCCCGCGCGCCGCTCGGCGGCCACGCGTTCGCAGATGTCCAGATAGCGCCGGGCCGTCCGATCCCAGCTGACCTCGCGCACCGCCTCGACCGCGGCCGGCCGCAAGGCCGCCAGCGCCGCCCGGCCGGGCAGGGTCGCCAGGACGTCCCGCCACGCGGCCCCGTCGTTGGGCCGCAGGAACCCCGTACGCCCGTCGATCACGAGCCGGGCGATGGCGGGACTGGGCACGCTCAGCACGGGGCGCCCGCAGGCGAGGTACTCGGGGATCTTCAGCGTGGCGAACATCACCTCGCCGCCGTGGAAGGCCTCCGCGCGGTAGGGCGCCACGCACAGATCGGCGGCGGCGATGTAGCGCGGGACCTCCGCGTGCGGCACGCGCCCGTGGAACCGGACCCTCGCGCCGGCGCCGGCGGCCTCCCGTTCGCAGCGCGCCCGGTACTCGCCGTCGCCCACGACGTGCAGCTCCACGTGCGGCGGGCGGACGTGGCCGAGGGCCGCGATGAGCGGGAGCAGGTCGTGGTACTCGTCCATGGCCCCGACGTAGAGCAAGACGAGCGCCTCGGGCGCGATGCCGAGCGCGGCGCGGGCGTCCGCGTCGTCCAGCGGCCGGAAGCGCGCGTGATCGACGCCGAGGCCGACGACCTCGACACGGTCCGGCGCGAGCCGGCGCCGCTGGATGAGCCGGGCCCGCATCTCGGCGGTCTCCGCGATCACGCAGGGCACCTGGCGGCAGCGTGAGGCCGCGACGGCCTCGGCCGCGTGATGGGCGGCCATTCTGGCGGCGTCGCCGAGGCCGCGCACGGGCGCGGTCCACAGGCGCAGGTCGTTCTCGACGACCACGCCCGGAACCCCCGCCCTGGTGGCCGCGGCGGCGAGCCACCCCGAGAGCCGCCAGCCCTTCTCGAGGATCACGTCGAACGAATCCGCCGCCGAGCGCGCGAAGGTCCGAAGGCGACGGCAGTACGCGAGGTGGGCGACGGGCCGGAGTCCGCGCATCGCGTTGTCGTCGCCCAAGGCGCCGCCGGGTGACGCCGACGGGTCGAGGGCCAGGGCGCGCACGCCGACCGACTCGACGGGATCGAGGAGGGAGCGAAACGCCACGGTGACGTCGGCCCACTGGGCGAGCGCCTCCGCGAGGCTGAGCAGGTTGCGCGTGGGGCCCGACGACGCCCGCAGGTGCAGGCCCGGCGCCGCGTAGCAGATCGAGAGGCGGCGGGACGTCACGTGGCGTCCTCGACGGTGCCGAGGCCCGGCACCGGAGCGGTCCGGGTCAGCTGCTGGTAGAGGACATCCAGCGCGCCGAAGCACCGCGACCAGTCGTAGGTGCGCTCGACCAGCTCGCGCCCGGCCCGGGCGAGGCGATCGGCGAGGGCCGCGTCGTCGAGCAGCCGGCACACGTGTGCGGCGAGGCCGGCGGCGGTGTCGGCGAGCAGGATGTCGTGCTCGGGGGTGACGTCGAGGCCCTCGGCCCCCTGCGTGGTCGAAACGACCGGCCGCTGCATGGCCATCGCTTCGAGGATCTTGAGCCGCGTCCCCGCGCCCGACCGTAGCGGCACCACGACGGCCGCGCACTCGGCGAAGTGCGGCCGCACGTCGGGAACGCGCCCAGTCACGTCGACGGCCGGCCGGCCGGCCAGCGCCAGGACGTCCGGGGTCGGCTTGTCGCCGACGATGCGCACGCGGGCATCCGGGTGACGCACGGCGACCTGGGGCAGGATCTCGTCGCACAGCCACGTGGCCGCGTCGACGTTGGGGGGATAGTTCATCAGCCCGGGAAAAAGCAGCGTCGTCCGGCTGGCGGCCGGCGCGGGCGCGAAGTGCGCCGTGTCCACGCCGTTCGGCACGGTGGCCAGCGGCGTGTCCGGCGCCTGGGCCCGCGCCCAGTCGCGTTCGACGGTGGAGACCGCCATGAGACCGTCGAACCGGCGGACGGCCGCCGACTCCCACGACGCGAACACGACGCTGTCGAGGAGCAGCGCCAGCCGCCGCCCGCCCCGCGCCGTCGCCAGTTCACGCCGGAAGCGGAGCGACTCGATGTTGTGCATCGAGAGCACCGTCCGCGGGCGCCGGCCCCGCGCGATGGCCGACAGGTAGGGCGCCATGAACGAGTGCTCGACGTGCACCACGTCGTAGTCGTGGGCGGCCGTGAGTCGCGCCACGGCGCGCCGCATCGCGGAATGGCGGTGGAGGCCCTGGATGAGGGGCATGCCGCGTACCAGGCCCGCCGCCATCCGGCCCAGGACGGCCGCCGGACGCTCAGAGATCGGCACGATTTCCACCGCGTCGCACCACGCGGCGAGCGGTTCCAGGTCGCGCGGCGCGACCGGATGGGCCGACGGCGCCACCAGCGTCACGGCGTGGCGGCCGGACAGGTGCCGCAGCGTCTCGCTGACGCGGATCAGCGCACCGCCGTAGGGCGGCGACGGGAACCACGGAGAGATCAGGAGAATCCTCATGCGAGTGCCGGCGCCCGGCCGGGCGAGCGGGGCCCCCTCGGCGCCGGCAGTCAGAACCGCGTGTCCTTGAGACCCGTCAGCGCGCTGGCGAGTCCCGTGAGCTTGTGGTCACCCCAGACCCAGGCATACGCCAGCCCGCTGTAGACGAAGTAGAGCAGGTGGAACGGGATCGCGGCGCAGGTGAAGAGGACACCTCGTTCCCGGGCCAGGTAGCCGTACAGGCCCCGGTTGAGGACCAGCACACCGGCCAGCGCGGCGACGGCCGCCCCGAGCGCGAGGGGCTTCACGATCGCCAGCGCCAGGAACAGCCCGGCCAGGCCCGTGAGCGCAACGCTCATCCGCTGGCTCCCTTTCACGTTCAGGTCGCCCGTCTGTCCCTTGCCCTCGATGAGCAACTGCGACCACGGAATGGCTCGGCAGTGGACGTCGGTGCGAATGACCGACCTGAGCGTCCAGCGCTTGAGATGCGTGCCCTGGGCGGTCCGCTCCAGGCGGATCCGGTAGCCCGATTGACGCAGGCGGTAGCCGAGCTCGATGTCCTCCATGCAGCGCGAGAAGCGCTGTTCGTCGAACCCGCCGATCGTCTCGAAGACCGACCGCCGCACGGCGCCGAGGCCGGCCCAGAAGGTCGAGGCCTCCGGACTGGCCGTCTGGTGCATGTAGTGGTGGAGCAGGTTGCGGTATTGGCTGAGGACGCCCGGCGCGTTCGGGTGGTTGTCGTAGGACCCGAACACGGCCGCCAGATCAGGGTCGGCCGCGAGCGGCTGCACGAGGCGATCGATGCCGCCGGGCGCCACGACGACATCGGAGTCGATGAACACCAGCACGGCGCCGGTGGCGCGTCGCGCGCCGGCGTTGCGGGCCGAGGACGGGCCGGAGTTCGAATCGAGCCGGATGCAGGCGGCGCCGTTGCGCTCGGCGACGTCCTGGATTTCCTGCGTGGAGCCGTCGTCCACCACGACGACCTCGTGCGGCGCCGTGGTGGCGGCAGGCAGGGCCTGGAGGCAAGCCTGTAGCTGGCCCGCGTTGTTGAACGCGGGCACGACGATCGACAGCTTCAGGCGACTGGTGGGCATCGGAGGATGAACGCTTCCGGCCGCAAAATCTGCTCGCGCTGAACAACGTCGCGCTCCGCGTATCGTAGCAAGATCCATTCCTGAACGGGCTGTTGTGTAAGGATTGCGCGTGGTCGACGTCTCCCGCCCTTCTGACCGTGGACGTGCGACGGCCAGCTCGACTTTCAGGCCGCCCCCGACGCACGGCGGCAGCCCGTCCGCGAAGTCTGTCTCGGGGAAGAGGAAATACCCGTTCTTTCGCGAGTTGCTTCCCGGTCTTCGGGGGAAGGACGCCCTCGGGTTCATCCAGCGATCCCGGGGTGGTTCGGCCTGCGGGCGGCCCGCCGTTCACTCGATGTAGCGACGCTGCCACTTTTCGCCCCTCGGGTCGCCGCATTCCGTCGCCGGACACGGGGCCGGCGGACCGAGGCGGGCACGCCGCTGCGGCACGCGGCTTGCCACCGCTCCGCGGAAGGGCCGACACTGTCGAGCACGCGATGAAGGCATGGCTGCTGCGTCTCGGGCTGGCCGCCGTGGCCACGGCCGCGTCGCTGGCCGTGGCGGAAGGCGTCGTCCGCTGGGGCTTTCCCTACGCGAAGGACTCGGCCATCCCGGGTCATGTCTTCGCGATCGACGACGTGCTCGGCTGGCGTTTCCGGCCCGGGGTCGTCACGACGCACCGCACGCGCCACTTCACGGTCGAGTACCGCATCGATGCGTCCGGCTACCGCGACGGCCATGCGCCTGGCGCGGCGGCCGCCGGCACCCGGCGCGCCCTCCTCTACGGCGACTCCCTGATGTTCGGCTGGGGCATCCCCCAGGACCGGCGGTTCTCGGATCTGCTGGAGGCGCGCGTCCCGAACCTCGAGTTCTGGAATCGCGCGGTCCCCGGGTACGGCCTGGATCAGGAACTGCTCGCCTACGAGCACGACGCCGGGACGACGCCCTTCGACGCGGCCGTGTTCTTCGTGTCGCGCGGCACGCTCGATCGCATGCGCAGCGGCTTCATCTACGCGAAGTACAAGCCGCGGTTCGTGCTCGACGGCGGCGCACTGCGGCTGGTGCCGCCCGACGGTGCACGCAACCGGATCGTGAGCCTGGTCTACGACGTGCTCAGCCCGCTGTACCTGCCGTACTTCCTCCAGGAGCGGATTGCGCTGGTCCGGCAGCGGGCCGCCGGGACGGCGCCGCCGGTCTTCTCGGCCGAGACCGAGCCGCGGTTCCTGGACGAGGTCGCACTCGGCGCCCTGCGCAGGGCCCGTGAGAGCACGCGGCGCCGCGGTCACCGGATGGCCGTGGTGGTCGGGGACGTCTTCTTCGACGATCGCGAGGTCCTGCGCGCGTTCTGCCGGGAGCACGACATCGCCTTCCTCGAGGTGCCGCAGGAGATCGTGAGGACGGCCCGGACCGACGAGCGGATGGACCTCGTGCTGGGCCCGTACGACCGTCACTGGAACACCACCGCCACGGCGCTCGTGGCGGACGCGTTCGAGCCGTACGCCCGGGAGCTCGCCCCGGGCGGCCAGGCGCGCTCCCGCACGCCAGTCGCCGGGCTGCCGGGCACGCGCCTCGCGCGGCGGTGACGGGGCGCGCTACTCGGCGTCGATCCGTGCCTGGATATCCCTGGCCTTCTGACTCGCCCGGAACTCCACGACGCGCACCTCGGCGAGCCCGGCCGTCACGAACGGGTCCCGACGGGCGATGGCTTCGATCTCCTCCCGGCTCGCGCCGGTGGCGACGATGATCCCGCCGTCGCGCGGGATCTTGCGGCCGGAGACGAGGAAGCGTCCGGCCGCGTACTGCGCCTTCACGAAGCGCATGTGGGCCGCCATGGCGGCGTCGATCGCCTTCAGGTCGGCCGTGTAGCGCAGTTCGATGATGAACATCTCGATGCACCTCCAGGCCCGTGTCGGGCGGAACGCGCGCTCAGAGGCCGGACGGCGGTCTCGCCCTCAGGGGGTGACGACGAGCCCGGTGGCGATCACGTTCTCGCCGGTGGACGCGTCCCACGTTCCCGTGTTGGCGAAGCGCACCGCGTATCGAGGATCGTTCTGGAGCGACGCGTAGGCGTCGGGCAGCCAGAGCGCCAGGCGGTATGTCCCCGGGCTCATCGTGGGCGGCAGGGCGATGCTGCCGTTCACGGTCGGGCTCTCGCCCGCGGCCCAGGACCGCGGGTCCACGGCGAGCGGCGTCACGTAGCGTTCGGTGCCGTTGCTCAGCACCGCGAACACCGGCCGGGCGTTGAACATCGCGGCATAGCCCACGTTGCGAAGCTGCAGCGAGAAGGAGAGGTCCTGCCCGCGCGCCGTGCTCTGCGGGAAGAGGCCCCACGCCATCTCGATGCGGTAGCCCAGGCGCCGATCCATCTCGTCGTAGCAGCCGCCGTCCCTGAAGCCCTGCACGACGTCGGGTTCGTAGTCGACGTCGAAGTTGCTGAAGTGCATGTATTCGAGCTCGGCCAGCGCCGTGGGGCACAACGAGCGCGGCGGGTTGACGGCGCAGGTCTCGCCGCCCACGACCGCAAAGCGGCCGTTCTCGGCCACGTACGCCTTGTCCACGTCCATGGGGTTGCCGCCACGGCCCCAGGTCCCGAAGTCGTCGGCGCTGCCGAGAAAGCAGTCCTGGTGGGAGCCCACGCGCGCGCGGTTGGTGCCGGAGAACGCCTCCGCCGCCGTGATGGGCGGGCCGTTCAGGAGCTGCATGTCGGAGGGGTAGCGCAGGGCGATCATCCGCGTCGGCGGCACGGCGGCCATGAGGGCGGCAAGGATGGCGGCCTTCGCGGCCGGGTCGGTGTCGAGGCCGTGGGTCGAGGAGTGCCACTCGCCCCACGCACCGATGAAGCCGGCCTCGAATGACGAGATGACGTCGGCGTTGGCGTGGAACAACGGCGCCAGTTGCTGCAGGTGGCGCTCGATCTGCGCCTGAGAGGCGTCGGGATCGGGGTTCGGGTACGGCCCCCAGTTGTACGTGAACCGCGGGATGAGCTTGACCCCAGTCTGGCGGGCCGAGTTGAAGTCGTCCACGAGAGCGTTGAGGAAGACCTGCGGCAGATCCTTGGTCCGGTAGCGGTCGAGCTCGTAGTAGTTCCGAACCAGCGTGAAGCCCGCCGCCCGCACCGCGGCGAAGTTGTTCACGCCCGGCCTGCTCCAGGAGTAGAACCCGCGGTCGGGATTCGGGAACGAGTCGTTGCTGGCGCTGTAGGCGATCGCGAACCCGGCGGCCGATGTGATGGTGCCACTCTGGCCTGGGCCGGTCGGCGATGGCAGGCCTGGCAGGGCGACCGCCGACGTCACCGGTGGTGGCGTGTGCGAGGCGCCTGGCCTGCGCTGGTCCCCCCGCGCATCGGCGCCCCCCGCGTGGGCGGGTGCGGGAGGCGCGATGCCCGACTGGGCGCTCGCGGGCGACTGGAGGAACCCGAGGGCGATGACCGCGAGAACCCAGGTACTCGGATGTTGTCTCGACATGAATCCAGATCGCGCCCGTGCATCGCTGGCGTGGCGGCCACCAGGCGAGCCGTCGCGGACGGGGAGTCCCCGAAGTATGCCATTTCCAGTCGGGCCACCAACACCGCGGCGTCGAGCCCTCGTGCCGGGCGCGGGCTCGCCCGCTCCCCCGGCCGCTCCAGTCGGGAGAGAATCGCGCCATGGCGATCCCGGCCCCGCAGCGTCTCTTCGAGACCCACCTGACCGTCGCTGATCTCGACAGGAGCGCGAGGTTCTACGAGGAGGTGGTGGGCCTCGAGCCCGCGTACCGGCTCGAGGCCCGCCGCGTGGCCTTCTACTGGATCGGGGGGCCCGGGCACACGATGCTCGGGCTGTGGGAGGCTGGGAGCGCGCCGAACCGGATGCAGCTGCATGTGGCCTTCGCCTGCGGCATCGATGACGTGCTGGCCGCGCCCGCGCGCCTCCGCGCGCTCGGCGCGCAGCCGCTCGACTTCGACGGCCAGCCGGCGTCCGAGGCCGTCGTCATCGCCTGGATGCCCGCCGTGTCGGTGTTCGTCCGGGATCCCGACGACCACCTGCTCGAGCTCGTCGCGATGCTGCCGGGGGCCTCACGACCGGAGCTCGGCGTCGTCCCGTACTCGGCCTGGACCAAAGACGCCTGAGCTGCCGGCGAGCTGTACGACGCCGGGAACGGACGCGCAGACCAGGGCGCTGGATGGGGTTCGGCAGCCGCCGGAGCGCGCTGCAGCACCTCGGCACGGAGGTCGCCACCGGGCTGCCGCCGTACGCCGTCAGTCGGACGCCCCGCGGCAGGGAGGCGGCGCCGCCACCGCGTGGCCGGCGTGCAGGTCGGGCCCCGGCGCGGCGTCGCCGACCTCCACCGCTTCGATGCCCGGCACGCGCGGAAACGTGACGCCCTCCGCGAGTCCGAGACGCGTGTCGAGCTCGGACCGACCGAAAGATCGCTGGGACGCAGCCGGCGCCATGGTTCGCGGGGCGTCCCCGCAACGAAAAAAGGCCCGGAACGCCGGGCCTTCATGTGTCGTGGTGCGGAAGAGAGGACTCGAACCTCCACGGTATTGCTACCGCCAGCCCCTCAAGCTGGTGCGTCTGCCAATTCCGCCACTTCCGCGAAGAGGGCTTCGCGTCCGGGGGTGCCGGACGCGAGCCTTGGATTGTATCAGAGCCACGCACCGTCGTGGCGGGCGAGTGGACGCCCGTCTACTGCCCTTTCACGTACCAGATGGAGCCGGGCGAGTCGTAGTTCAAGCCCTCGCCCCAGATGGCGTGCGTCGCGCCGTTGCCGTCGATGGTCATCTCCCAGTAGTCGCCGTACGGGTAGTCGAACCCGTTGGCCTGGATGTACCCGTAGCCTGGCACGAAGCCGGACAGGTCGACCTCGGCCGACCAGGTCGTGCCCCCGTTGGTGGAGGACCGGTAGTACGTGTTCCAGCGCGTACCGGCCCTGGCGTCCATCCACCCGATCCGCACGTCACCCGCCGCACCCGCGACGAGAGCCGGGAAGGCGTGGGCGCTGCCGGCCGGGGCCGTCGAGACTTCGGTGCGCGGCGTCCAGGTGGCGCCGTCGTTCGCCGACGACGCGAAGTACACGCGGTTGGCGGCCCCGCCGCTGCCAGCGGGGCTCGAGTTCCAGAGGGCGTAGAGCGTCCCGCCGTCGTCGGCGGTCACGAGGAGCTGCGCGCCGAGGTACGCCCAGCCGCACAGGGACGCCGCGCAGTCGGGCGGCGCGCCCGAGACGTCGAGAACGCGATTGGTCCACGTCGCGCCCCCGTCGAAGGACGAGGAGACGAACAGGTTCACGTCTCCGGTGGCGCCGCCGTTGCGGGTGTAGCCGGCCCAGCCGAAGTGCACCGACCCGTTCGGCGTCACGACGCCGCCCGCCGCCAGCGCCCATCCGAGGTTCCCGTTCTTGTTGATCTGGGACTGCGTGAAGGTCAGCCCGCCGTCGTGCGACACGGCCGCCCAGATCTTCTGCGCGTGGTTGAAGACCACGTAGACGTCGTTTCCGCGCACCGCCAGGATCGGCTTGTCGGTGCCGGCGTTGGTCGAGTCCGCGACCACGACGGACCACGTCTGGCCGTAGTCGGTGGACCGGGCCACCACGGTGTCGCTCTTGCCGTTCTGCAGCCACGAGGCGTAGACCGTCTGGCCGTCGACCGGATCCACGACCACCTGCGCGTCCCACTGGCCGGTCCCGGGCGGCGCGATCTGCCGCGGCGCGCTCCAGGTCTGGCCGCCGTCGGCGCTCACCTGCAGGATCATCGTGGGGCTCGGGCAGGTCGGGCAGCCCGGCACGCCCTGGTACTGGGGCGCCAGCGCGTACACGTGGCCGAAGCGATCGGCCGCAATCGCCGGCTCCCACTGGTCGCCCACCGTGTAGCCGAGGCGGGTCTGCGTCGTGAATCCGCCAAGGGGCGGCGGTGGCGGCGGTGGCAGCGCCGGCCTTGGTGGCGGCGCCGCGACGACGGCGGGATCCACCACGCCAGTGCCCCGCTTGCCTTTCACGCCTTCGTCGGGATCGGCCATCGAGCAGCCGGCGGTCACCAGAACCGCGGCCAGCAACACTGAGAACACACGCGTCATGACACCCTCCCTCGGAGAGCCAGCCGCGTCGGACGAGGACGGGCGGACCGCCCGGTTACTGCTTCTTGACGGGCTCCGGCGTGGTCGCCGGAGGCGGCGTGGTGGTGGACGGCGCGGGAGAGGCCGCGTCGCCAGGTGCCGCGGAGGGAGCGGACGGAGGCGTGGAACCGGACGCCGGAGGTGGAGTCGCCCCGGCCGGCTGGACGGGAATGTCGGTGGCGCCCGCCGGCAGCGACACGGGCGCCGGACCCTCGACACCGCCGACGACGGAGCTGGTCCCCCGTGCTCCCCAGATGGCGAGCACGAGTGCGAGGCCCATGAAGGCCACCGTGAGGCCGGCCGTGACCTTGGTGAGCAGCGTCGCGCCGGTGCGCGCGCCGAACACGGCCTGGCTGCCCCCGCCGCCGAACGCGCTGGCGATGTCGCCGCCTTTCCCCTGCTGGAGCAGGATGACGATCATCAGGACCAGGCACGCGATCACGTAGAGGGTGACGAAGAGGTAATACAGCATCAATCTGCTCGTGGCTCCCGCCGGGGGAACCGCAAACGCCAAGTATAGCCGCCTTCGGCCGTCCGGGCACGCGCCGACGCCTTCGGCCCCCGCCACCCCTCCGGCCAGGGCCCCCGCCCCGTCCGGGGCCGCCCTCCAGGCTAGACCCGGGGTCGGGCCGCCTGGACGATCTGGGCGAAGCCGGCCACGTCCAGACTGGCGCCGCCCACCAGGGCGCCGTCGATGTCCGGCGTGCCCAGGAGCGCCGCGGCGTTGCCGGGCTTGACGCTCCCGCCGTAGACGATCCGGCACCGCTCGGCCGCATCCGCCCCGAACCACGAGCGCAGCCGGCCCCGGATGTGCCCGTGGGCCTCCCCGGCCTGTTCCGGGGTGGCGTTCCTGCCGGTGCCGATGGCCCAGACGGGCTCGTAGGCCACGACCAGCCCGGCCACCTGCTCCGAGAGAACCGCGTCGAGGCCCCGTTTCAGCTGGGTGTCCAGGACCGCCAGCGTCTGTCCGCCGTCCCGCTGGTCCAGCGTCTCGCCGATGCAGAAGATGGGCACGAGCCCGGCCGCCAGGGCGGCCTGCACCTTCCGGTTGACCGTCTCGTCGGTGTCGCCGAAGAGCGTGCGCCGCTCCGAATGCCCGAGGATCACGTACTCCGCGCCCGCCTCCCGCACCATCGCGGCGCTGACCTCGCCCGTGAACGCGCCTTCGCGTTCCCAGTGGCAGTTCTGGCCCGCGACGGCGATGTTGCTGTTGCGGGCGGCCTCGGCCGCGGCGTGCAGGGCCGTCGCCGGAGGCGCCACCACGATGTCCACGCCCTCGACGCCCTTCACCACCGGGCGCAGTTCCTTCACGTGCACGACGCCCTCGTGCACGGTCTTGAACATCTTCCAGTTGCCGGCGATGAATGGCTGCCGCATGCGTCCGTCTCCCGTCGAGGGACCGTTGACGTGGCAGGTCTAGCCGCGACCGCTAGCCCTGGCCGCTATGGTGGTGCGCCGCTAGGCGCTCTTGTCCGGCAACGCGGCCACGCCAGGCAGCGTCTGTCCGCCGAGGAACTCCAGCGACGCCCCGCCGCCCGTGGAGATGTGGGAGATGCGGTCCGCCACGCCGGCCTTGTTCACGGCCGCCACCGAATCGCCGCCGCCGATGATCGTCGTGCCCTGCACGTTGGCCACGGCCTCGGCCACGGCCATGGTGCCGGCGGCGAACGGCGTCATCTCGAAGACGCCCATCGGCCCGTTCCAGACCACCGTCTTCGCGGTGGCGATGATCGAGCGGTACAGCGCGATCGTGTCCGGGCCGATGTCGAGCCCCATCCGGTTCCCGATCCCGTGGTCCGAGACCTGGAGCACCGCGGTCGCCGCGGCGGCGTCCAGCCGGTCGGCCACGACGTGATCCACCGGCAGGGTCAGCTCCACGCCGCGCACCTTGGCCGCGTCGACGATGCGCAGCGCTTCGGCCAGCTTGTCGTCCTCCACGAGCGACGAGCCCACGGGCAGGCCCAGGGCCTTGAAGAAGGTGTAGGCCATGGCGCCGCCGACGAGCAGGTGGTCCACGCGCGTCAGCAGGTTCTCGATGACCTCGATCTTGTCCGACACCTTGGCGCCGCCGATGATGGCCACGAACGGCCGCTCCGGTTCGCCGAGCGCGAGGCCCAGATAGGACAGTTCCTTCTCCATGAGCAGCCCGGCGCCGGCGGCGGCGAACGGCCCGACCATGGCGGACACCGACGCGTGCGCACGGTGCGCGGCGCCGAAGGCGTCGTCCACGTACACGTCGGCCAGGGTCGCCAGCGACGTGGCGAACGCCGGGTCGTCCTTCTCCTCCTCGGCGTGGAACCGCAGGTTCTCGAGCAGGACGACGCGCGAGCCGCCGTCCGCCTCCGCCTTCGCGATGGCCGCGCGGGCGGGCTCGCCCACGCAGTCCTCGGCGAACACCACCTCGCGGCCCAGCAGCTGCGAGAGGTGCGCGGCGACGGGCTTCAGGCTGTACTCGGGCGCGACCTTGCCCTTCGGCCGCCCGAGGTGGGACGCGAGGATCACGGTGGACCCGTGCTCGAGCGCGTAGCGGATCGTGGGGAGCGCCGCGGTGATGCGCGTGTCGTCGGTGATGACGCCGTTCTTCAGCGGGACGTTGAAGTCCACGCGCATGAACACGCGCCGATCGTCGAGGGGCAGGTCGCGAATCGAGTACTTCGTCATGACGCGGCTCAGAGGCTGGCGGCCACCTTCTTCAGCAGGTCCACGCAGCGGTTCGAGTAGCCCCACTCGTTGTCGTACCAGGACATCACCTTCACGAAGTCGCCGTCCATGACCTTGGTGTAGGCGCTGTCGACGATCGAGGAGTGCGGGTTGCCGCGGAAGTCGATGGACACGAGCGGGGCGTCCTCCACCTGGAGGATGCCCCGCAGCGGCCCGTCGGCAGCCGCGCGGAGCGCCGCGTTCACGTCGTCGGCCGTGACGGTCTTCTCGAAGAGCGCCACCAGGTCCACCACCGAGACGTTCGGCGTGGGCACCCGCATCGACACGCCGTCGAGCTTGCCCTTGAGCGCGGGCAGCACCTCGCCGACCGCGCTCGCGGCGCCTGTCGTCGTCGGGATGATCGACAGCGCCGCCGCCCGGGCGCGGCGGATGTCCTTGTGCGGCAGGTCGAGCAGGTTCTGGTCGTTCGTGTAGGCGTGGATCGTCGTCATCCAGCCGCGTGAGATGCCGAACGACTCGTGCAGCACCTTGGCCACGGGCGCCAGGCAGTTCGTCGTGCAGGACGCGTTCGAGATGATGTGGTGGGCGGCCGGGTCGTACTTCTCGTCGTTGACGCCCATGACGACCGTGACGTCCGGCTTCTTCGCCGGCGCCGTGACGATCACCTTCTTCGCGCCGGCCGCCAGGTGCTTGCCGGCGCCGTCACGGTCGGTGAACTTGCCCGTGCACTCGAAGACCACGTCCACGCCGAGATCGCCCCACGGCAGGGCCGCGGGGTCCTTCGACGCGAACACCTTGAAGGTGTCGCCGTTGACCGTGATGCTGTCGGCCCCGCCGGTGATCGTCGCGGAGAGGTTGCCGAGCACCGAGTCGTACTTCAGCAGGTGCGCGAGCGTCTTCGCGTCGGTGAGGTCGTTGACGGCCACGAAGTCCACCATGCCGTCGGCCAGGGCGGCCCGCATGATGTTGCGGCCGATGCGCCCGAATCCGTTGATGCCAACCTTGACGGCCATAGGGCCTCCTCCTCGGCAGTGATTGGTGGACGCCCCAATCGGGGCGTCGGCAAACGTATGATTGTATAGCCGTGGAATCACGGCCGGTCAACGCCTCGGCGCCCCTCGCTCGCGCGGGCCGTCCGGGGCGCGGGAGCCGGGCGTGCCGGACCAGCGCACCGCGGGCAGATATGTACGTCGTCTACACGGCCGTCATCCTCCTCTTCGCGCTCGTGGTGTCGCCGTGGCTGGCCTACCAGGCGATCCGCTACCGGAAGTACGTCGGCAGCCTCCCGCAGCGCCTCGGCTACCTGCCGGTGTCGGTCAACATCGATGCCGAGCCCTCCATCTGGATTCACGCCGTCTCGGTCGGCGAGCTGCTCACGGCCCGGCCGCTCATCGCGGCCCTGCGCGAGCGCCACCCCTCGCTGCGGATGTTCCTGTCCACGACCACCATGTCGGCGCAGCAGCTGGCCCGGCGCGGCGGGCTCGACGTGGACGCCGTGTTCTACTTCCCGTTCGACCTCGGGTTCGTCGTCCGTCGCACGCTCGATCTCGTCAAGCCGCGGCTCTTCCTGATGATGGAGACCGAGATCTGGCCGAACCTCCTGCGGGAGTGCCGGCGGCGGGGCGTCAGGACGGCCGTCGTCAACGGCCGGCTCTCCTCGCGGTCCTTCCCACGCTATCGCCGCGTCCGCGGCTTCTTCAAGCACGTGCTGGCCGACGTGGACCGCTTCTGCGTGCAGTCCGAGGAGTCGGCGCGTCGGTTCGTCGACATCGGCGCGCTTCCCGAGCGCGTGACCGTCACGGGCAGCCTCAAGTTCGACTCGCTCGACGCGGTGCTCCCGCCCGGGCAGGCCCGCACCCGCGAGCGGGTGCTGCGCTACCTGCGCTTCGCGCCGTCGCGCCCGGTCTGGGTGGCCGGGAGCACGATGAAAGGCGAGGAGGCGGCGGTGCTCCGGGTGTTCCGCAGGTTGAAGGCCGCCCAGCCGAACGCCGTGCTCGTCCTGGCCCCGCGCCATCCCGAGCGCTTCGGCGACGTCGCCACGCTGGCCGCGGAGGAGGGGTTCAGGACCGTCCGCCGGAGCGAGCTGCCCATCGATGCGGAGCCGCGCGCGGACGTGGTCGTGCTCGACACCATCGGCGAGCTGGCCACCGTGTATCAGGTGGGCACGGTCGTCTTCGTCGGCGGCAGCCTGGTGCCCACCGGCGGTCACAACATCCTGGAGCCGGCCGTCTTCGGCCGTCCCGTGATCTTCGGGCCGCACATGCAGAACTTCGCCGAGATCGCGGCCGCCTTCGTCGCCAACGACGCCGGGGTGCAGGTGGCCTCGGCCGGGGAGTTCGAGGCCGAAGTGCTCGCGCTCATGACCGATCCGGTGCGCCGCGCCCGCCTGGGCGCGGCGGCCCGCGCCCTCGTGGAGGCGAACCGGGGCGCGCGCGCCAAGACCCTCGACGTGCTCGACGGCCTGCTGCCGCCGGCCGGCGCCCTGCCCTCGAACGTCCGGCCCTTCCGCGCGCCCTGAGGCCGCGCGCGCCGCCATCCCAGCCGACCACGTGCTGCACACCCTCTACGGACGCATCGCTCTCGCCCGGCGCGCCTGGTACGAGCGCCCAGGCGGGCAACGCTCCCTCGGGCGGCCCGTCGTGAGCGTCGGCAACCTGAGCGTCGGCGGTACGGGCAAGACGCCGCTCGTCGCGGCGCTCGCGTCGCACCTCGTCGCCTCGGGCGAGCGCCCGGCGATTCTCTCCCGGGGCTACGCCCGCCGCGTGGCCACCCGCGACCCGGTCGTCGTCTCGGACGGCACCGACGTGCTCGCCGACGTCGCGCAGGCGGGGGACGAGCCGATGATGCTGGCCCGCGCCGTCCGTGGCGCCCGCGTGGTCGTGAGCGACGACCGGCACGCCGCCGGCGTGCTGGCCGAGGCGTCGCTGGGCGCCACCGTGCACGTCCTCGACGACGGCTTCCAGCACGTGCGCCTCGCCCGCGATCTCGACATCGTCGTGACGCCCGCGGGCGCCCTCGGCACCGATGCCGTGCTGCCCAAGGGACGGCTGCGCGAGCCCGTCACCGCGCTGTCCCGGGCCTCGCTCCTCGTCGTCGTCGGCGCGTCGGACGCCGAGGCCGACGCCGAGGCCAGGGCCGTTGGCGTCCCGGTGGGCCTGGCCGCGCGCCGCCGCCTGGGCGCCCCGGTGGCCCGGTCCGGGGCGCCGCCCGATCGGCAGGCGCCGCTCGTGGTCATGGCCGGCATCGGCCAGCCGGCGCAGTTCGTCGACGGCCTGCGGGCCGACGGCTGGATCGTGGCCGACGTCTGCCTGTTCCGCGATCACCACTGGTACACCGCGGACGATCTCGCGCGCGTGGCCGGCCGCGTGGCCGCGACCGGCGCGTGGGGCGTCGCGACGACGGACAAGGACCTGGTCCGCCTCGGCCCCGAGGTGCATCCGTCACTGAAGATGGCGGCCTGGCCGCTGACCCTCGAGCTGCCACGGTGGGACGTGCTCGCCGGCGCCGTCGGCGCCGTCCTCGCGAGGCGCGCATGAAGGCGTTCCGGCACCGGCTGGAGGTCGCCGCCGTCCGCGCCGTCGGCGCGCTCGCCGCCCTGGCGCCCGCCGTCCTCGTGCGGCTCGCGGGGCGGGCGCTCGGCTCGGCCTTCTACCTGATCGATCGCTCGCACCGCCGCGTGGCCCTGGCGAATCTCGCGCAGTGTTTCCCGGCGCGCAGCGAGGGCGAGCGTCGTGCGATCGCCCGCCGGATGTTCCAGCACTTCGGCGTGCTGCTGCTCGAGCTCCTCCGGTTCGGGAGGCTCTCGCCCGAGGCGATGCGCCGGAAGGTCGTGGTCGACGGCGAGGAGCGCGTGCGCGCCGCCTACGCCAAGGGCAAGGGCGTCCTGTTCTTCACCGGCCACTTCGGGTTCTGGGAGCTGCACGCGATGGTGCACGCGCTGCTGTTCCAGCCGATCGGCGTCCTGGCGCGGCCGCTGGACAACGCCGGCCTGCACGTCCTCCTCGAGGACATGCGGCAGCGGACGGGCAACACCGTGATCTACCGGGAGGGGGCGGTCCGCAAGGTGCTGCGCACGCTGTCGCTCGGCCAGGGCGTCGCCCTGCTGATCGACCAGCACATGCACAGCCCCGACGCGATCTGGGTGCGCTTCTTCCAGCGACCGGCGGCCACCACGTCCACACTGGCCGCGCTCGCGCTCCGCACCGGCGCACCGGTGGTGCCGGTCTTCGCCGTCCCGATGCCCGACGGCCGGCTGCGCCTCATCTACGAGCCGCCCGTCGAGCCGCCCGCGGGCGGTACCGCGGATCCCGTGAGCGAGTTCACGCAGCGGTGCACCGACGTGCTGGAGATGTACGTGCGCCGCCAGCCCGAGCTGTGGCTCTGGATGCACCGCCGCTGGCGTGACGCCCCGGCCCCCGGCGTGAAGGGCATGTTCCCCGAGACGCGCGACGAGGAACCGGATCGTGTCTGACGCCGTCGCCCGCGCCGTCGTCGTGGCCCCCAACTGGCTCGGCGACGCGGTGATGGCGTTGCCGGCGCTGCAGTCCCTGCGCGCGCGACATCCGGGCGCGCACCTGGCCGTCGCCGCCCGGCCCAGCGTGCAGGCGCTCTTCGCGATGGTGCCGGGCGTCGACGGCGTCGTGGCGCTCGGGCCACGTCCCCCGCTGACGCGTCCGGGACGCTGGCGGGACGACGCCGCGCGCCTCGCCGACGGCGCGTTCGATCTCGCGCTCCTCCTGCCGAACTCGTTCCTGTCCGCGTGGACGGCGGCGCGGGCCCGGATCCCCGAGCGCTGGGGGTATGCCGCCGACTTCCGCCGTCCGTGGCTGACCCGCGCCGTCGGCCGGCCGCGCGGCCTGCCCCACCAGGCCGACTACTACCTGAGGCTCACGACCGCCCTGGGGCTGCCGCCGGCACCGCGCGTGGCCCGGGTCGTCCCGCCCGCGGCGAGCCTCGACCATGCCCGTGGCCTCGTGCCATCCGGCCCGTTCGTGGTGCTGGCGCCGGGCGCCGCGTACGGCCGGGCCAAGCAGTGGCCGCCGGCGCGCTACGCGGAGCTGGCGCGCGATCTGTGGCGCCGGCGCGGGCTTCCGAGCGTGATCGTGGGCGCCGGCGCGGACCGTGCCGCGGGCGACGAACTCCTCGACGCCTTCCCGGCGCGATCGGGCGGGACCGGCGGGGCTGTCGTCGATCTCATCGGTCGGACCGATCTGCCGACGCTGGCCGGCGTGCTGTCGCTGGCGCGCGCCGTCGTGGCCAACGACTCCG
The DNA here is from genome assembly GCA_041394705.1 of Vicinamibacterales bacterium. Lineage (GTDB taxonomy): Bacteria > Acidobacteriota > Vicinamibacteria > Vicinamibacterales > UBA2999 > CADEFD01. The sequence goes on along the minus strand of JAWKHS010000005.1, from coordinate 253,255 downwards.
GCGCCATGCACCTGGCCGCGGCGGTGGGCGCACCGGTGATCGCGGTGTTCGGCGCGACCAACGAGCACCACACCGCGCCCTTGCCCGCGGCCGTCGACGCGCCCCCGCCGCAGATCGTCACGCACCACGTCTGGTGCCGCCCGTGTATGCTCCGGGAGTGCCCGCTCGGGCACCAGTGCATGCGCGGCGTGACCGCCGCCGCCGTCGCCGCGCTCGTGCCATGACCGCCCACCCCGCGCCCCGCCCCGCCGTGCTGCTCGACCGCGACGGCACCATCAACGAAGACGTCGGCTACCTGTCCGCGCTGTCGCAGCTCACGCTCTATCCCTGGGCCGTCGACGCGATCCGGCTCCTGAAGCGCGCGGGATACGTCGTGGCCATGATCACCAACCAGGGCGGTATCGGCCGGGGCATGATCGCCCCGGCGTTCATCGCCGAGGTGCACGGCGAGATCGACCGCCGGCTGGCGGCAGCAGGCGCCGCCGTGGACGGGTGGTATCACTGCCCGCACCATCCCGAGGCGCTCGTCGAGCCGCTGCGCATGGTCTGTGACTGCAGGAAGCCCGCGCCCGGGATGGCGCTGGCCGCCGCGCGGGACCTCAACATCGATCTCGCGCGGTCGTGGATGGTGGGCGACAAGTGGGCCGACGTGCAGCTGGGGCAGCGCGTCGGCGCCCGCACGATCCTCCTGCGTACGGGATGGGGCCGCATCGAAGAGGCCGTGCGCCCGGACGGGCAGACGGTGGACGCGATCTGCGACACGCTGGCCGGCGCCGTGGCCCTCGTGCTCGACGCCGATCGCGGCGGGCCCGCCGGCGCGCGCGGGTAGGGTAGTCTGTACCGCCGCATGTCCCAGCCGACACCTGCGCGCGAGGGCGCGCGCCGCCTGCTCGATGTCCTGAACGGCGCCCGCGGGCGCCGCGTGGTGGTGCTGGGCGATCTCATCGCCGACGAGTTCGTGTCCGGCCGGATCGCGCGGGTGTCGCGCGAGGCGCCGGTGCTCATCCTCGAGTACGACCGCACGACGATCGTCCCGGGCGGGGCCGGAAACGCCGCGAGCAACGTCGCCGCGCTCGGCGGCACGGCCGCGCTCGTGGCGCTGGCGGGCCGCGACGAACCCGGGCGGCGCGTCCTGGCGGCCTTTCCGTCGCGCGTCGATCGCCGCGGCGTGCTCCGGCCCGCCGGGTACCATACGCCGGTCAAGACACGCATCCTGGCCGGGGGCGTGCACTCCGCCAAGCAGCAGGTCGTCCGGATCGACCGGGCCACCCGCGAGCCCATCGCCGACGCCTGGCGAGCGGCGTGGCTGCGCGCGGCCTCGCGTGCCTTGCGGCACGCCGACGCGGTGCTGGTGTCCGACTACGGTTCCGGCCTCATCACGCCGTCGGTCGTGGCCTCCCTGGCCGCTCCGCTCCGGCGCGGCCGCCGGCGGGTGCCCGTGCTGGTCGACTCGCGCTACGATCTCCTGCGCTACCGCGGCCTGACGGCGTGCACGCCCAACGAGTCGGAAGTGGAGCAGGCGCTGGGCCTGACGATCGGCGATTCGGTCCCGGCGCTCGAGCGCGCCGGCCGCGCGATCCTGCGGCGTACGGGGATGGACGCCGTCCTCGTCACCCGCGGCAGCCGCGGCATGGCGCTCTTCGAAGCCGGCGCCCCGACGACCCACATCCCAATCCACGGCTCGGACGAGATCGCCGATGTGACCGGCGCCGGGGACACCGTGATGGCGGCGTTGACGCTCGCGCTCGCGGCCGGCGCGTCGACGGCCGACGCGGCCCGGCTGGCCAACTACGCGGGCGGCCTCGTGGTGATGAAGCGCGGCACCGCCACCGTCTCGGCCCGCGAGCTCGCCCGCGCCGTCGCGGCCGATCAGGGCGGCCGCTGACGATGGGCGTGGTGATGTCCAGAGACGCCCTGGCCGCCTGGGTGGCGGCCGAGCGCGGCGCCGGCCGCACGATCGCCTTCGCCAACGGGGTGTTCGACCTGCTCCACGTGGGCCACGTGCGCTACCTGGAAGGCGCGAGGCGGGAGGCGGACGTTCTCGTGGTGGCCGTGAACGACGACGCCTCCGTGCGGGCGCTGAAGGGGCCGGACAGGCCGCTCCTCGCCGCCGCCGACCGCGCCGAGCTGGTGGCCGCACTGCGCGCGGTGGACGCCGTGGTGGTGTTCCCCGAGCCGACCGTCGGTCCGCTGCTCGAGTTCCTGCGGCCGGACGTGCACTGCAAGGGCACGGACTACACCGTGGACTCGGTGCCCGAGCGCGACATCGTCGTGGCCTACGGCGGCCGGACGGCCATCGTCGGCGATCCGAAGGATCACTCCACGCGCGACCTGCTCCGGTCGATCCGCGAGGGGCATTCGTGACCGCGGCCCTCGCGCCGGAGGCGCGGGTGCTGCTCGTGCGGATGGGCGCTCTCGGCGACATCGTCCACGCGCTGCCCGTGGTGGCCGCGCTCAGGCGCGCGCGTCCCGACGTCGAAGTCGACTGGCTGGTGGACGCGCGCTACGAGGGGATCCTGGCGCTCGTGGAGGGCCTCTCTCGCCGTATCGTCGTCCGGGCGGCCGCGCGCGAGGACGATGGCGCCACCGTGCGGTTCCCGGGCCTGACCGGGCTGGCCGGCGCCGTGGGCTTCCTCCGGCGCCGGGGCTACGCCGCCGCGATCGATCTCCAGGGGCTCCTCAAGTCGTCCGTGTTCGCCCGCCTCTCCGGCGCCCGTCGCGTCGTCGGCTTCGAGCGATCGGCCCTGCGTGAACCGGCCGCGCGGTGGTTCCATTCGGAACAGGTGACGGTCGACGATCGGGGGCACGTCGTCTCGAAGAACCTGGCGGCGCTCGCGGCGCTGGGCGTGACCGCGGCCGGCGTGGAGTTTCCGTGGGCGTCGGCGCCGTCGGCCGTCGTGGGCGAAGTGACAGCCAGCGTCCGGCTGCACGACGGCGCAGGCTTCGCGCTGCTGAACCCGGGCGCCGCCTGGGAGAACAAGCGCTGGCCTCCGGAACGTTTTGGCCGCCTGGCTGCCGCCCTCGCCGAGCGCCATCGGCTCGTGAGCATCGTCACCTGGGGACCGGGCGAGCGCGAACGCGCCGAAGCCGTCGCGGCGGCCTCCGGCGGGCATGCGCTCGTGTCGCCGCCCACGACGCTCGCCGACGTGCTGGCCCTGGCGCGCGCCGCGGCCCTGTGCGTGTCGGGCGACACGGGACCGCTGCACCTGGCCGCCTCGGTCGGGACGCCGCTCGTGGGGCTCTTCGGGCCCACGCGGCCGGAGCGCAACGGGCCGTGGCGGCCCGAGGACGTGTCCGTGTCGCGCGCCGGCACCTGCGTCTGCTTCCACAAGCGGCGGTGCCTGCGCGGAGTGCCGTGCATCGAGGACATCGACGTGGACGAGGTGCTCGCCGCGTGCACGCGGCGTCTCGAGCGGGCCGGGGTGACGCCGTGAGCGTCGGGCGCGTGCTGGCGCGCTACCGGGTGGCGCTCGGCGGCGTGACCGCAGCCGCGACCGTCTGGCTGGCGAGGCCGACCGTCTGGACCCTGGCCGCCGGCGCGCTGGTGGCCATCCTGGGCGAGGCCTTGCGCCTCTGGGCGGCGGGGCACGTCGAGAAGAGCCGGGAAGTGACGTCGAGCGGACCGTACCGGTATCTCCGTCATCCGCTGTACGCCGGGTCGTCCGTCGTGGGCGTCGGCATCGCGGTGGCGGCCTGGCACCCGTGGCTCGGCCTGGCCATCGTGGCCTACCTGGCGACGACGCTCCCGGCGGCGATTCGGGCGGAGGAGTCGCACCTCCGCGACAAGTTCGGGGCCGCCTACGACCAGTACGCGTCGCGGCGGGCGCCGGCCTCGACGCGCGCGTTCAGCTGGGAACGGGCCTGGCGCAACCGCGAGCACCATGCCCTGGCCGGCCTCGTCGGTGGTTTGTGCGTGCTGGGAATCAAGGTCTGGTATAGTCATGGTTTCGTCGGTTGGTGAGCCGGGCGGTTAGCTCAGTTGGTAGAGCACCGGCTTTACACGCCGGCCGTCACAGGTTCGAGCCCTGTACCGCCCACCAGCGCCGAGGCCCACGGGGTCGCGGCCCGGCGACGGAGCGGACCTGAAGACGGCGGGCCGCCGGCGAGACAACCGAATAGCAGGGGTCGTAGTTCAGTTGGTTAGAACGCCGGCCTGTCACGCCGGAGGCCGCGGGTTCGAGCCCCGTCGACCCCGCCAATCCCTCGCTATCGCTCGGTCTTGTCTGGGGTCGACGGGCTCAGGCATCGCCGACGGCCCTTGGCCGTCGGGCTTGGCACGAGCCCCTTGCTCGCCAGGACGCCATCGACCGCATTCGCGGTCTCGCCGTCGGCGGCATAGCCGCGCCGTTCCTCTGCAGATCTCGCCAGCGCAGCATCGGCGCTTCGCGCCTCGCTGCTGGCGGCATTCGCGACACCTCGGCTCAGCGATCTCGCCAGGGCGACGTTGGCGCTTCGCGCCTCGTCGCCGGCGGCCGTTGCGGCATCTCGGCTCGGACGAACTCGCCAGCGCAGCATCGGCGCTTCGCGCCTCGCTGCTGGCGGCATTCGCGACACCTCGGCTCAGCGCACTCGCCGGGGCGACATCGGCGCTTCGCGCCTCGTCGCCAGCGGCCGTCGCGGCATCTCGGCTCGGACGAACTCGCCCCCGCAGCATTGGCGCTTCGCGCCTCGCTGCTGGCGGTCGCGACACCTCGGCAGCGCACTGCCGGGCGACAGCTTCGCGCCTCGTCGCCGGCGGCGCGGCATCTCGGCTCGGACGAACTCGCCCCCGCAGCATCGGCGCTTCGCGCCTCGCTGCTGGCGGCACTCGCGACAGCTCCTGCGATCCGCCAGGGCGACATCGGCGCTTCGCGGCTCGTCGCGAGCGGCCGTCGCGGCATCTCGGCTCGACGATCTCGCCCCGCAGCATTGGCGCTTCGCGCCTCGCTGCTGGCGGCATTCGCGACACTCGCTCAGCGCACTCGCCGGGCGACATCAGCGCTTCGCCTCGTCGCCGGCGGCCGTCGCGGCATCTGCTCGGACACTCGCCCCCGCAGCATTGGCCTTCGCGCTTCGCTGCTTGCGGCATTCGACACCTCGGCTCAGCGCCTCGCCAGGGCAACATCGGCGCTTCGCGCGCCTCGTCCCCACGGCCGTTGCGGCATCTCGCTCGGACGCACTCGCCCCCGCCATGGCGCTTCGCGCCTCGCTGCTGGCATTCGCGACACCTCGGCTCAGCGCACTCGCCAGGGCGACATCGGCGCTTTGCGCCTCGTCGCCAGCGGCCGTCGCGGCAGCTCGGACGCACTCGCCAGCGCAGCGTTGCGCTTCCCGCTGCTGGCGCGGCGGTGCTCGGCTCCGCTCCGATGTGCCGCGTCGCGCGCGTGGGCACTGCGGCGTCGTCCGTTTCGTGAATCGTCGCAGGAGATGGTCGGCGGCGGGTGTCCGCGTGCGGGCGAACGTGGCGAGCACGCGTGGCGGGCGAGTTCGGCGGTGGCGCAGGTAGCGGGACGGAATCTTCGGCTCCTGGCTGGTGCAGCTGATCCCTGATTCCCGGTCCCCGGTCCCTGCTCAGTCCTCCCAGGTCCCCGGTCGTTGCGGCACCGGCGTCGGGGTGGGCGGAGGGACGGCTTCCCCCAAGTCACACGGCCGCGCGGGGTTGCTGCGCGGCCTGGGGTTTGCGTTCGTGCCGTGGCGTGGATGGGGTGGGTCGCGGGCGGGCTGGGGGCCGGGGGACGGGGGCGCCCGCCGGGCTGGGGACCGGCAGCGCCGGACAGGGAAATTTCGTAGTAGTGTGGGGAGGAAGACGCCGGTCCCCACGGCGCGCCCGACTCCTACCGTGCGCATCGCCTCGATTCTGGCCCGGCCGTCCGTGCAGCGGTTCGCCGCACGACTGCGGCGCATCGTCCTGCGCTACCCCCAGCTCGGCGGCGCGGTCGCCGTGCTCCTGGTGCTCCTGCAGGCCGGAGGCCTGGCGTACGCGCTGCGGGTCACGACGGCGCTCGTCGCCGGGCTGCCCAGCATCGCCGACGTCCGGCAGATGGGCGACATGGCGCAGGCGACGGTGTTCTACGACATCGCCGACAGGCCCGCGTTCACCATCTTCGAGGAGCGGCGCTTCGAAGTGGCGCTCGCCGACGTGTCGCCGCATCTCATCGACGCCCTCATCGCCATCGAGGACCAGCGGTTCCGTTCGCACTACGGCGTGGACGTGGTCCGCATCGCCGGGGCCATGCTGGCGAACGTCAAGGAAGGGCGGCTCGCCCAGGGCGGGAGCACCATCACGCAGCAGCTCGCGCGCCAGAGCTTCCTCACCCTCGACAAGACCTGGGCGCGCAAGGTGCAGGAGGCCCTGCTGGCCGTCCGCATCGAGCACCAGTACACCAAGGATCAGATCCTCGAGCTCTACCTCAACAAGATGTACTTCGGCGCGGGCCTCTACGGCATCGAGGCGGCGTCGATGGGGTACTTCGGCAAGCCGTCGCGCGACCTGACCGTGGCGGAGGCGGCCCTCCTCGCCGGGCTCGTCAAGTCGCCCTCCACCTGGGCGCCCACCGTGAACCTGAACCGGGCGATCGCGCGGCGGAACGTGGTGCTGAGCGCGATGCGCGAGACGGGCGCCATCGACCAGCGGACCTACGAGGAGGCGCGCGAGGCGAAGGTGGAGCTGCGCGATGCCTTGCGCAGCGACGAGCCCTTCGGCCGCTACTTCAAGGAACAGGTCCGGCTCGAGCTGGTCGAGCGCTTCGGCCGCGAGCGCGTCTACCAGAGCGGGCTGCGCGTCTACACGACCATCGACGTGGACATGCAGAAGGCGGCCGAGGCGGCCGTCTCCAAGGCGCTCCAGGATCTGGAGGCCCGGCGCGTCGCGTCGCTCAAGGCGCGCCGCCGGCCCGTCGCGCCCGAGGACGCGCCGCTGCAGGCCGCGCTGGTCGCGCTCGACCCGCGCAGCGGGCAGGTGCGCGCGCTCGTCGGCGGGCGCAACTTCGGCGAGAGCCGCTTCAACCGCGCCGTCCAGGCCCGGCGCCAGCCGGGCTCGGCGTTCAAGCCGTTCGTCTACGCCGCGGCGCTCGAGGACGGCTACACGCCGGCGACGCTCATCCAGCACCTCGACGAGCCCATCGACACGATCGACGGCGCCTGGGTGCCCGAGGACGGGCATTCGGATGCGTCCGAGCTCACGATGCGGACCGCCCTCAAGACGTCGAGCAACCGCGCCGCCGTCCGCATGCTCGAGATGATCGGGGCGCCGGCGGCCGTGACCTACGCCGGGAAGCTCGGACTGAGCGACCTGCCCGCCGTGCCGTCGCTGGCCTTGGGCTCGGGTGAAGTCACGCTCTTCGACATGACGTCGGCCTACGCGGCGTTCGGCTCCGACGGCGTCTGGCACCGGCCCTCGCTCGTGCGCCGCGTCGAGGACCTCGACGGCAACGTGCTCTACGCGGCCGAAGCCAAGGCCGTCCAGGCCGTGAAGCCGGATACGGCCTTCCTGATGACGTCGATGCTGCAGGACGTCATCGACGGCGGGACGGCGTGGAAGGCGCGGCAGCTCGGCTTCCGCCTCCCGGCCGCCGGGAAGACGGGCACGACGAACGACTATCGCGATGCCTGGTTCGTCGGCTACACGCGCGCCCTGGCCACCGGCGTCTGGGTGGGCTACGACACGCCGAAGCCGATTCTGCCCGGCAGCGCCTATGCCGCCGACGTCGCGGTGCCGCTCTGGACCGACTTCATGAAATCGGCCACCGCCAAGGACCGCCCGGTGCCGTTCGTGCCGCCGAAGGGCGTGGTCGCCGTCCAGATCTGCCGGCTGTCCGGCAAGCGCCCGGCGGCGGGCTGCGATGCGGTGCCCGTCCTGCTCGACGACGGCGGCCACGAAGAGCGCTCGATGGTCACGACCGAGTACTTCGTGGAGGGCACCGAGCCCGAGGAGACCTGCCACCTGCACGTCGGGCGGTCGATCTTCGGGCGGCTGGCCGGCTGGTTCACGGCCCGGGCCGCGCCCGTCGCGTCCGAGACCTCGACGGTGCGCCGTGAGGCCCCGGCGCCGCCCGCCCTCCCGCCGTGCCAGCGCGCGGCCGCCACCCGCGCCCGAGCCCGAGAAGAAGCGCGGATTCTGGTCGCGCCTGTTCGGGCGCCGCGACAAGAACGACAAGAAGGACGACGACGACAAGGACAAGAAGGACCCGAAGGATCCGCGGAAGCGTCCGCGCTGACGCCGTTCGCGTTCTCGACGGCCGCCGTGGCCGTCACTTCCCGCCGAGCGTCCGGAAGACCTCCGCGAGCCGCGCGGCCACCACGGGCACGTCGAACCGGCTCGCCACGATGGCCTGCCCCGCGGCGCCCATCGCCTCGCGCCGGCCGGGGTCACGCGCCAGCGCGGTGAGGGCGTCCACCCACTGATCCGGCGACGCCGCGGCCAGTCCGCACGGGCCCATCGAAAGCACGTCCGCGTTCATGCCGACCGGCGCCACCACCGACGGGATGCCTGCCGCCATGTACTGCAGCATCTTGAAGCTGCACTTCCCGCGCGTCCACGGCGTGTCGTCGAGCGGCATCACGCCGATGTCCATCGCGTGCAGGGCCTCCACCTCGCTCGCGGCCGACCAGGGCACGAAGCGCACGTTGCGGCCGGCCAGGGCGGGGAGGTGCGGCGCGCGCTCGGCCACCACGACGAACTCCGACCCCGGCACGTCCCGGAGCACGGTGGCCAGCGCGTCCTGGATCGAGGCCAGATAGGGGAAGTTGCCCGACGTGCCCGTCCACCCGATGACCACGCCGTTCCTGCGCGGCCGAGCCGCCGGACGGCGGAGCCGGGCGAGATCCACGGCGGTGGGTACGACCACGACGCGCGGGCAGTACTGCGAGAACCAGTCGGCCAGGTAGCGATTGCCGGCGATGACGAGATCGGCCGCGCGCGCGAGCGCCGGGGTGGAGCGTCCGCCGAGGCCTTCGAGCCAGATGGCGTCGTCCACGTCCAGCGCGATGGGCCGCTTGAGGAGCCGCGCCAGGCCGTCGAGCCCGGGCACGAACGACCGTTCGAGCCACACCACGTCGCTCGCGCGGCTGCCGAGCACGGCCGGCACGCGGCTGGCCACGTGCAGCCCGAGCCACGCGGCCGTGAGCGGCGCGAGATGGCGCCGGCGGATGCCCGCCAGCGGTCCCGGCGTCGGCATCGCCTGCGGCACGCGCGGCCGACACTCGGTCACGTCCACACCCAGGCCGGCCAGCGGCGCGATGTGCTGGCGCACCCGGAAGCGCGACGAGGGCAGCGTCGAGCCCGCCGTCACCGCGCACACGCGGAGGCGCGTCATGCGCGGCCGTCCGCCCCGGCCCAGTGCGCGCGAAGCGCCCGCGTCAGGAAGACGTGGTGCGCCATCGCGGTGCCCACGTAGTAGATCGACGCCGCCACCGCCAGCCCCTCGATGCCGAACCAGCGGTAGGCGAGGAGCTTCAGCGGGATCGCGGCCGTGAACCCGGCGACGCCGACGCGCGTGGGCGTGGCCGTCTCTCCCATCGCGAAGAAGGCCACCGTCAGCACCTGGCCCGCCGCGCCGCCCAGCCACACGCCGAGCAGCGCGACCATCAGCGCGACCAGCAGGTCGATCTCGGCCGGCCGCATCCATCGCCCGAGGGCCGCGTGCATGACGGGCCGGCCGACGGCGAGCAGGCCCAGCCACGCCGCCAGCGCGAGGCCCTGCACGACGACCAGCCGCCGCCGGACCGCGCGCTCAAACGGCGCCCGGCCGCCGGGCGCGTGCGCCAGCGTGGCGAGGCCCGGCATCACCGGGTTGACGAGGGCGCGCGTCAGGATCTGGTTGCCGGCCGCGTAGGCGAGGTTCGCCAGATGGAACACCGAGAGCTGGCCGCTCGGCCCGAAGGACGCCAGCAGCCGGTCCACCAGCGGATCGAGCTTGAAGTAGACGGCGCCCGCCACGAGCGGCACGAGGCGCCGGCCGACGGCCGCGCCCTCCGACTCCGACCAGTCCGGCCGTGCGTAGCGCCCCAGGGCCGGCAGGCACAGCACCAGGTGGACGAGGGCGCGCGCCGTCATCGCCCAGGCCCACGCGACGACGCCCAGCGGGCCCACGCCCAGCCAGCCGACCAGCAGCCCCGCCAGGCCGGCGACGATCCCGCTCGCCTCCACCCACACGAAGCGGTGCGCGGCGTAGTTGACGGCCCAGGCCACCATGAGGACCGTCGTGGCCCAGGCGCCGAGGAGCTGCACGCGGACGAGCGACGCCGTGAGCGCGCGCGCGGACGGGTCGAAGCCGGGCGCCAGCCACGGCGACCAGTACGGCGCCAGGATCACCAGGATGCCGGTGGCCGCGATCGCGGCCAGCGCCGTGCCCTGCAGGTAAGTCCAGGCGCGCTGCCGGAAGCGATCGCCCGCCGTCGCGAGCATCGGCGTCAGCACGGAGGGCAGGCCGCTGCCGGCCACGTTGGCGAGCACCTGGGGGATGATGGCGCTGACGAAGAGCGCGTCGGTCTCGATGCCCACGCCGAGCGCCGTGACCGGCAGCCACTGGTAGGCGAACGTGACGAGGAGATTGACGGCGGCGAGGCCGGCGAGCCCAATCGGCTGCGCCGCGCGCCCCATCAGGCCCGGGCGCGGGGGCGAGGTCACCTGGGGCCCCTCCGGTGGTTCCTCGCGCACGCGACTCACTCTAGCAGGTTGACCGGGCCAGAGCCCTCCAACGCGGGGCGGTGCTCGCCGCCGCCAGAGCGGGCGCGCTACTATGTGGCCGACGCGCGCGCGTCGGCCCTCCGGACCATGCCATCCACCCGCCACGCCACGGCCGCCACATGAGCAAGGTGCTCGTCACGGGCGGCGCCGGATTCATCGGATCCAACATCGTCCGCCTCGCCCGCGACCGGGGCCACGACGTGGTCGTGCTGGACGACCTCTCGTCCGGCTACCTGGAGAACGTCGCCGGTCTCCCGGGCGTGACGGTCGTGGAGGGCGACATCCGCGATCGGGCCGCCGTCGATCGCGCCATCGAGGGCGCCGATGCCGTGTTCCACCTGGCGGCGTCGGTCGGCAACACGCGGTCCATCGAGCACCCGCTGGTGGACTCGGGCATCAACGTCCTGGGCACCCTCACGGTCCTCGAGGCCGCGCGCCACCACGGCGTGCGCAAGCTGGTGTTCTCGTCCTCGGCCGGGATCTTCGGGGAACTGAAGACCCTGCCCATCGCCGAAGACCACCCCGTGGAGCCCGACACGCCGTACGGGGCGAGCAAGCTCGGCGCCGAGAAGCTCTGCCTCGCCTACGCGAAGCTCTACCCGATCGAGTGCGTGTGCCTGCGCTACTTCAACGTCTACGGCGTCCGCCAGCGCTACGACGCCTACGGCAACGTGATCCCGATCTTCGCGCACCGCATGCTGCGCGGCCAGCCGGTGACGATCTTCGGCGACGGCGAGCAGACGCGGGACTTCGTGAACGTGCGCGACGTCGCCGAGGCCAACTACCGCGCGGCCATGAACCGCGGCGTGTCGGGCGCGTTCAACATCGCCAGCGGCACGCGCGTCACCATCAACGCCCTGGTGGGGCTGATGGCGGCCGCGTCGGGCCTCGCGCCCGCCGTGGAGCACGGGCCACCCCGCCCCGGGGACGTCCGCCACAGTCTGGCCGACGTCAGCCTGGCGCGCGATCGGATCGGCTACGTGCCCCAGGTGGATCTGGCCGAGGGCCTGGCCGAGTACATGCCGTGGGCGCGCGCCTCGGGCGTCTGACGGCATGGCCCGGGTGCTCGTCCTCTCGCTGGTCTTCCCCCCCGACGCCGTCTCCACCGCCCAGATCATGGGCGACCTGGCCGACGATCTCGCCCGGCGCGGACACGACGTCACGGTCCTGACGACCACGCCCCACTACAACCGCGACGCCGACGCCGAGGCGCGGCAGCCCCGCCGGCCCTGGTGGGGCCGCCTCGTCCAGCGGAGCGAGTTCCGGGGCCTGCCGGTGCTGCACACGTGGATGCCGGCCAAGAGCGCCTCGGTGCCGATGCGCCTGCTGGCCTGGAGCCTCTTCCACGCGCTGAGCGTCGTCGTCGGCGTGGCCGCGATCCGGCGGGTGGACGTGATCCTGGTGCCGTCGCCGCCGCTCACGATGGGCGTCGCCGCCTGGCTGCTCGGGCGGTGGCACCGGGCGCCCTTCGTCTACAACGTCCAGGAGCTCTATCCGGACATCGCCATCAACCTTGGCGCCGTCAGGCATCCCGTCGCCATCCGCCTGCTCTTCGGGCTCGAGCGGTTCGTCTACGCCCGGGCCTCGGCCATCACCGTGATCGCCGAGCGCATGCGGCGCCGGCTCCTCGACAAGGGGGTGGCGCCGGACAAGGTCTCGGTGATCCCGAATTTCGTGGACACCAGCGACCTCCGCGCCGTGCCAGCGCCGAACGGCTTCTCCGCCGAACTCGGCCTGGACGGACGCTTCGTCGTCTGCTACGCCGGCAACCTCGGTCCCGCGCAGGGCCTCGACACCCTGCTCGACGCCGCGGCGCGGCTGCAGGACGACCCGCGGATCGCCGTCGTGCTCGTCGGGGGCGGCACGCACTGGCACCACCTCGCGCGCCGGATCCGGGACGAGCGGCTGGCCAACGTGCACCTCGTCCCGCACCAGCCCTACGCCAGGGTCCCCGAGATCTACGGCGCCTCGGACCTGTCGGTCGTGCCGCAGGCGGCGGCCATCGGGGCCGATGCCGTGCCCTCGAAGGTCTACCGGATCATGGCGTGCGGCCGGGTCGTGCTGGCCGCCACGGAGCCGGACTCGGACCTGGCGGTCCTCGTCAGGACGGCCGGGTGCGGCATCGTCGTGCCGCAGGACGCCCCGGCGGCGATCGCGGAGGCGATTCGCACCGCGGCGGCGGGAGGGGCAGCGCTGGCGGCGATGGGCGAGGCCGGCCGGCGCCACGTGGCCGAGCACTACGCGCGGCCGGTGGTCACCGGCCGCTACCACGCGCTCGTGGACGCGCTCGCCAGGCGCCGGGCGGCCTGAGGGGCCCGCGGCGCCGCCGGACGCGTCCGCGATCAGGCGGGCTGCCGCGCGACCTCGCGGCAGAGCGCCAGCATCCGCTCGGCCGCGGCCTCGCGCCCGAAGCGCTCGGCGGCCAGGCGCCGGCCCCGGCGGCCCATCTCCTGGCGCAGGCGCTCGTCGCCCAGCAGGCGCGCCAGCGCGGCCGCGACGTCGGCGGGTTGGGCGGCCACCTCCAGGCCCGCGCCGGCCTCGGTCACCTCGGGCAGACCGCAGGCCGCCGTCAGGACCACCGGACAGCCGCTGGCGAGCGCTTCGAGGGCCGCCATCGGCAGGCCCTCGCTCGCCGACGGCAGCACGAACGCCGCCGCGTGGGCGAAGAGCGCAGCCTTTCGTGCGCCGGCGACCGGGCCCGTGAACACGAGGCGCTCCGGCGACGAGGCGGCCGCGCGCAGACGGTCGAGGGCGGGCCGGAAGGCCTCGTCCACCGGGCCGGCGATCACCACGGCGAAGGTGTGGCCGGCTAGGGCGGGCGCCTCGAGCGCGCGCAGGAGGACCTGCACGCCCTTCTTCTCGTGCACGCGGCCCAGGAAGTGCACGAACGGGCGGCCGGCGAGCCCGGGCGCCGCCTCGGCGAGGCCGGGCGGCCGGCGGCGCCGTCGCGAACGCCTCGACCTCCACCCCGTTCGGGATGACCTCCACCCGGCGGGCGATGCCGAGCGCCTCGACCGCGTCGCGCTCGTTGGCGTTCAAGGCCACGACCGCCGCCGCGTCCGCCACGATGTCGCGGCCGGCGATGCGCCAGTAGACCTGCTTGCGCAGGCCCTTGTGCGCGAACGCCCACGGATCGAGCAGTCCCCGCGGCATGACGAGGGCCGGGATCCCGCCCCGGCGGCTGGCCCGCCAGCCGAGCAGCCCCAGGTGAGTCCACAGCGTGCCTGATCCCAGGATCACGTCGCGATCGCCGAGCCCGGCGATCGCGTGCGCGGCGGTCCGCGCGGGGTAGTGGCCCGGGCAGGCTCCGCGCGTACCAGACGGGCACGCCTTCGAACTCCGTCCACCGATCCACGGGCACCGCGAGCCGGCCGCGTCCATCGCGGTCCGTCGTGACGACGCGCACGTCGGCGCCGGCGGCCGCCATGGCCCGGCACAGGTTGAAGGTGCTGAACGGCGGGCCGCCTTCTTCGTGCGCCGGCAGGAACGCATCGCTGCAGACGAGGAGACGAAGCGGGGTCATCGCACGGATCGGGCGCGGCACGGGGCCGGAGGACGGAACGGCACGCGCCCCCGCATTCTGCCAGATCGCCCCGGACGGGCGCGGGCCGCGCGCTACACTGCCCACGTGCGAACGCTCAGGAGACGGCCATGAACCGGCTGCTCGTCGTCGGGGGCGGCGGGATGCTGGGCCACAAACTCTGGCAGACCGCGTCGGACCGGATGGAGGCGTGGGCCACCGTGCGGCAGGTGACGCCGGCGCTCGAGGCGCTCGGCCTGGCGCCCCGGACCGTGTGGTGGCGGGCGTGGACGTCCACCGGCCCGACACGCTGGAAGCCGCGCTCGACCGCGTGCGGCCCGATGCCGTCGTCAACTGCGTGGGCGTCGTGAAGCAGCTCGCGGCGGCGAAGGACCCGGTGGAATCCATCGCGATCAACGCCCTTCACCCGCACGTCCTCGGGCGGCTGTGCGCGGCGCGGGGGATCCGCTTCCTGCACGTCAGCACCGACTGCGTCTTCGACGGCGCGCGGGGCGGCTACACCGAGTTCGATCCGCCCAACGCCTCCGATCTCTACGGCCGCTCCAAGGCGCTCGGCGAGGTCACCGGGGCCGGCAGCCTCACGATCCGGACCTCGATCATCGGGCGCGAACTGGCCGGCGCGTCGGGGCTCGTGGAGTGGTTCCTGTCGCGGCGCGGGTCCACGGCCGACGGCTACGCGGGGGCGGTGTTCTCGGGCTTCACGACGATCGCCCTCTCGGAGATCGTCCTGACGATCCTGGCCGACCACCCGGGGCTCGAAGGTCTGTATCATGTGTCGGCAGACCCCCTCGACAAACTGACGCTGCTCGGCCTGCTGAACGACGCGTTCGGCGCGGGCGTGACGATCGCGCGCAAGGACGAGCCGCGCATCGACCGCAGTCTCGACAGCACGCGGTTCCGTCAGGCGACGGGCTTCACGCCGCCGGCGTGGCCGGACATGATTGCGGCCCTCGCGGCGGACCCCACGCCGTACGACAGGGTGCGGGGCCGGCAGGGAGTGAGACGGTGACGATCGACGGCAAGCGGATTCTCGTGACGGGCGGCACCGGGTCGCTCGGCCAGCGCGTGGTGCGGCGGCTGCTGGAGGGCGGGCTGGGCCGTCCGGCCAAGGTGACGGTGCTCTCCAGGGACGAGGCCAAGCAGCACGACATGCGCCTGCGCTTCCTGCAGCGCCCGGCGGCGACCGACGACGTCATCTACGCCCATGCCCGCGACCTGCTCGCCTTCCGCATCGGCGACGTGCGCGACCACGACACGCTCGCCGAGGCCGTGCGCGACGCCGAGATCGTGATCCACGCGGCCGCGCTGAAGCAGGTGCCCACCTGCGAGTACTTCCCGGTCGAGGCCGTGCGGACGAACGTACTGGGCGCCGACGCCCTGGTCCGTGCCACGATGACGGCCGGCGCGAACGTCGAAACCGTGATCGGCATCTCCACCGACAAGGCCTGCAAGCCCATCAACGTGATGGGCATGACGAAGGCGGTCATGGAGCGGATCTTCGTCGAGGCGAACCTGCGCCAGCCGTCGACACGCTTCGCCTGCGTGCGCTACGGCAACGTGGTGGCGTCGCGCGGCTCGGTCGTGCCCCTGTTCCTGGAGCAGATCGCGCGCGGCGGTCCCGTCACGGTGACCATGAAGGAGATGACGCGCTTCCTGCTGACCCTCGACGGGGCGGTCGACACCGTGCTGGCGGCCCTGGCCGAGGCGCGACCAGGCGAAATCTACGTGCCCAAGGTGCCGGCCGCGCGGATGAGCGACCTGGCCGAGGTGCTGGTGGCCGGCCGCGACGTGCCCATCGTGTACACGGGCATCCGGCCGGGCGAGAAGATCCACGAGATCATGGTGTCCGAGGAGGAGTGCTACCGCACCGTCGAGCGCAACGGCTACTACGTGGTGTGCCCGATGCTGCCCGAGTGCGAGCCGGCCACCGGCGCGACGGCGCTGGCCGGCGAGTACTCGTCGGCCGCGATCACGCTGGACCACGACGGCCTGCGCGCCCTGCTGGCGCCGTACCTGACCGCGCCGCTGCCGGCGGAGCTCAACGCGTGAGCCCGCGCGGCATGAAGATCCTGACCGTCGTCGGCACGCGCCCCGAGATCATCCGCCTGAGCCGCGTCATCCCGCTGCTCGACCAGCACAGCCGCCACGTCCTGGTGCACACCGGCCAGAACCACGACCCGCTCCTGAGCGACGTCTTCTTCGACCAGCTCGGAGTGCGCGCGCCCGACGTCCACCTCGGCATCACGGCCGCCGGGTTCGCGTCGCAGGTCGGGGCGCTGCTGGCCGCCATCGGCCCGGTGTTCGAGCGCGAACGACCCGATCGGCTGCTCGTGCTCGGCGACACCAACAGCGGCCTCGCGGCGTTCGTCGCCGCGCGCATGGGCATCCCGGTCTACCACATGGAGGCCGGCAACCGCTGCTACGACGACCGCGTGCCCGAGGAGGTCAACCGGCGCGTGATCGACCACGCCAGCACGGTGCTCATGCCCTACACGGAGCGGAGCAAGGAGAACCTCGTTCGCGAAGGGATCGAACGGGAGCGGATCTTCGTGACGGGGAACCCGATTCACGAGGTGCTGACGCACTACCGCGCCGGCATCGACGCCAGCGACGCCCTGGCGCGCTTCGGCGTCGAGCCGCGGCGCTACTTCCTCCTCACGATGCATCGGGCCGAGAACGTCGACGATCCCGCCCGCCTGGCGCGCCTCGTGGACGCGGTGGTGCGCGTGTCGGCCGAGCAGGGGTCCACGGTGCTGTTCAGCGTGCACCCGCGGACCGCCGACCGGCTGCGCCGCGCCGGCCTGCAGCCCGATCCGGCCCACGTCCGCCCGCTGGAGCCGCTGGGCTTCTTCGACTTCGTGCGGCTGGAGCGCGAGGCCCGGGCCGTGATGTCCGACAGCGGCACCGTGCAGGAGGAGTGCGCGCTCTTCCGCGTGCCCAACGTCACCATCCGCGACGTCACCGAGCGGCCCGAGACGCTCGAGTGCGGGAGCAACCTCGTGAGCAGCGCCGATCCGGACGCCGTCGCCGATGCCATGCGCCTCGTCCTGGCGCTGCCGGCCGAGTGGCGGGCCCGCGCGAAGTACGGATCCCCGACGTCTCGAGGACCGTGGTCCGGCTCGTGCTGGGGCGCCTGAGCATCCGGCGCCACGCCTGATGGCTGTCGTGGGTCCTGGACGGCGGCGTTCTCTCACGGCGCTCACGTCGTCCTGGTCGCCGCTCTACGTCACCGGTTCGCGGCCTTCGGCGTGAACCTGTCGCGTTCCGCGTGCTGTTCCTGGGCTGGGCGCTGGTGTTCGTGGCCGACCTGGCACGGGGCCGCCGGCGCGTGGAGCGCCGGCGCACAGCCGTTCGTGGCGACGACCGCGGCCATCGCCCTCATCTGCGCCGCCGATTTCGTGCGGCTGCAGGACTACCCGATCCTCCGGCAGGATCTGGCGAACCACCTCATCAACCTCGCCTTCGCCGGACTCGTGCTCGTCTACGTCGACACGCCGCAGAAGATCGCGGCCCTGCTGCGGGCGTTCGTGACGTCGTCGGCCGTGACCACGGCCGTGACGATCTACTCGGGGATCGCGGACGCCATCCCGTTCGAGTCGTGGATCCGCAAGCGGCTCGCAGATGGGGGCGGACCCTGACCTACCTTGAACGACGACACGGTGTTCGCGCGCTCCACGAGCACGTTCTTCGACCCGAGCTACACGGCATCTCGATGCTGGTCATCGCCAGCATCGTCCCTACGTATGGCTGTTCGATCGGCCGTCGACGCGTCACTGGCCGCGTTCTTCGCCGTGAACCTGGCGTGCTGCGCTACCCTGTCGCGGACGGCCGTCATCGGGGTGCTGGTGGTGTTCGCCATCACGTTCCTCCTGTCACGTGAGAGCCGGCGCTTCGCCGTGGCGTCGGCGACGGCCACCGTCCTTCCTGCTCTACGCCTCGACGGCGTTCCAGTCCCACGACGTCTACGGCCGGTTCACGGCCGCCGCGCCTCGCTGCCTGGTCCGGGGTCACGGGGCGGCCGGCGGCCGCCGATGCGCGCCAAGCGCGGGGCGGCCGCCCCGACCTCGGGCGCGGAGCCAGAGGCATCGTCCGGGGAACTGGGCCAGGAGCTCCGGGAGCGCGTGGCCAGCGGCCGCAGCCTGGAGACGCGCCTGGAGTTCATCGGCCGGGGCCTCGCGGTGTTCCGCGCCTGCCCGGTGTTCGGCGGCGGCAGCGCGCCCCTCGACCGCGGACGTGCCCTGGGCCACCGCGCTTTCACCCTACTGACGCTCCTCGCCCGCTGCGGGATCGTCGGCGCCGCCAATGTGCACCACGTTCCTGCTCACGCCGCTGGTGCTCGCGTGGCGGCCGGGCACGGCGCGGGCCGCGCCTGCTCGTCACGCTCGCGGTCGTGCCCCTGCTGGTCGTGTACCTCTCCTACGACGTGTTCATGTTCTTCGAGATCGAGTACCTGTGGCTTGGGATCGCGCGTACCGCGGTCCTGGGCGGGCGCTGGGGGCGGCAGAGAGCCCCGCGGCGGCGGACGCGGCATGAGCGTCGAGTCGAAGCTGCGGCCTCCGCCAGATCCTCCACTTCGACAACCGCCTGCTGCTGCTGCAGCGGCTGCTCTTCGGGGCGACGTGCTGGCCGTGTACCGCAAGGGGCCGCTCCCGAGATCCTGGTGGATCAGAGCGGCGGGGACGCCAACGGCGCGCCCGGTGCTGGCGCACCCGATATGCGCCGACCACCGGCCCATCTGGTGCCGGCCCATCCCGCGCGGGTGCTCGACCTCGGAGCGAACATCGGCGGAGTTCCGCTGTTCCTGGCGCTGCACGGCGTGCGGTTCGACGGCTGGTGTCGGTCGAGCTCGGCCCCCATGCCTGCACACGCCTCGGTTCAACCTCCAGGCACTGCTTATCCCGGGCGACGTGCGCGTGGTGAACGCCGCGCTCTCGGGCACGACGCGGACGTTCGAGCTGGCGCTCGGCGCCGGCAGCGTCGCCGACAGCCTGTACGCGCGGTCGTTCAACGCCACCGCCGCGGCCACCCTCGTGCCGGGCAAGACGTTCGACGACCTTTTTCGACGCCCACTTCGCCGGGCAGGACGTGGACATCTGCAAGATCGACGTCGAGCAGGCCGAGTACGAGGTGATGGCCAACCCGGGCCACGACAGGCTGCGCCGGTGCCGGCTGCTCGTCGTCGAGATCCACGCCGTGCCCGGGCGATCGCTCCGCGAGGTGATCGATCCCATCCTGGCGCTGGGATTCGAGCTCCTGCCACAGGGCCGCGACACGGGCGTGTTCGTCTTCCGTCGCACGGCCGCCGCGGCGTCCGCCTGAGTCGCGGTCTACGGGAGGCCGCCGATCCGCTCCAGGACGGCGTGGCCGTCCACCGCGCGGCGGATCGCGAAGATGGCCGGCGCCCGGTGTGAGTCGCCCGGCGGAAAGAGGCTGCCGTAGGCCGCCCGAAGTTCTCCTCGGCCTTGCCGACGAACAGGACGTCGTAACCGGCCAGCTGCCCGAGCCGCTTCCGGCGTCAGCGAGGCAGGTCCAGACGTCGTCGGCGGCCGGCGTGCCGACGCTCCAGCAGCGAAGATTGGATCGCCGCGGGGCAGTTCATGTAATACCCAGTGCTCGAAGCCGGTCGTGTGCTGGAAGATCAGGTAGACGCGCCCGTCCGGGCCTGCCGCGTCACGGACCTCCGCGATCGGCGCCTGCATCGCCGCCCGGATCGGCTGCGGCAGGGCCGGACCGTGGAGCAGCAACGCCACGGCCCGCGCCGGCAGCAGGATCACCAGGACGGGGCGTGCGGCCCGCCGGCCCGGCGACGCGCTCGCGGCGGCCGTGAGGAACCCGAGGGCCACCAGGCCCCAGCCGAGGAGGTAGGTCCGCATGTAGCGGTCGAACGAGATGACGCGCGTGCCTTCGTACTCGCTGAAGACCTCGAGGTACGCGGCCAGGTGCCCGACGACGTACGCGGCGAACCCGCCGGCGAGGCACACGCCGGCCACGGCGGCGCGGCGACGGACGGGACCCGGCGGCAGGAGGATCCATCCGGCCGCCGAGAGCGCCAGGAGCAGCGCCACGCCCGTGGTGGTCGTGACCGGGATCCACGTAGACGGGCTCACCAGGCGCAACCGCGAGGCGATGGGCAGCGCGTCGGCGATCGGCAGGCTCATGTCCGCCAGGGCATGGCCGAAGGCCTCGAGCGTCACCCGGTCGCGCGGCGTGGCATCGGCGGAGAAGGCCCGCCGCAGCACGGCCACCGGCGACGGCGCCGCGAACGTGTCACCCGCATGGATGGCGCGGCGGTGATGGTCCCATCCGGCCTTGGCGGCCAGGGGCGCCGCGACGAGGAGGGCCGCGACGGCGGCGGCGCGGCGCCAGCGCGCGAACGCCGGCGTGCGACGGGCCCGGTCGTCGGCGGGGCGGAGCGCGTCCAGGCCCACGTCGACGATGAGGGCGCCCGCCGCGACGAGCGCGAACTGGAGGCCGATCTCCTTGAGGAGCGGCAGCGCCAGCAGGCACGGGACCGCGCGCGCCGCCGCCACCGGCCGGGACTCGCGGCTCAGGAACGCCGTCGCCAGCGCGCCTCCGAACACGGCCCCGAGCACCTGGTCGATGAGCAGCGTGTCGAAGCCCTGCCCGAAGAGATAGACGACCTGGTAGGCGACGGCCACCGCGGCTGCCGCGGCGGCGGCCCGGCGCCAGGTCGCGCCCTGCAGGACGGTCGCCATGGCGGCCAGCGTCACGGCCCCATGGGCGGCGATGGCGCCCCCCTCGTCGTACCCGGTCCCCCCGTTCACGAAGTAGTGGAAGATCGCGGCGCCGGTCGGGTAGTCCTTGAACTCCACGGCGCTGTCGGCCGACACGAGCGCGCCGGACAGCGTGATCACCTTGCTCTGCAGGCCCCACTGCGCGAACTCGTCCCACTGCGACAGCAGGGCGCCGCGCGCCCGCAGCCAGTGCACGACCACCAGGACGACGAACACCACCAGGCCCGGGGCCAGGAGGGCCGACGGCTCCATCCGCCGCGGATCCCGGGCCGTGGCAAGGCCCACGACGGCCGCCCCGGCGAGGCCGCCCCACACGAGCGCCGTTCGCGCCGCGGGCATGACGTCCACGAGCCCGGCGGCGAACAGCAGCGCGGTGACGGCGGACACCACGGCCAGCGGGGCGGTCGCGACCGGCCAGCGCGTGGTCCGCGCCAGGACCAGCGAGTAGCCGACGACCGCCGCGAGCGGCAGCAGGATCATGCGGGGCGACGCAGGATGGCGATGAGGCTCAGTGGCGGGATCGGCAGGAACGGGTCGACGGCCCGGATGAGCGGCATCAGGACGTTGAGCACCTTGATCTGCAGCAGGCCGAACGTGGCACGGCGGAGCACGCGGCCGTTGAGGAACCAGGCGATGGTGCCGATGCGGTTGAACGAGAGCATCTCGTCCACCTCGAAGCCGGCCTCCGTCGCCGCGGCGGCCAGCGATTCGCGGCTGTAGCGCCGCTCGTGCCCGAGTACCGTGTCGAGCGTGCCGTAGTTCCAGGCGCCCTGCGGCACGAGGATGATCGCGCGGCCGCCCGGCGCCAGCGCCTCGCGGATGTTCCGGAGCGCCTCGATGTGGCGCTCCACGTGCTCGACCACGTTCAGGCAGATCACGGTGTCGAACCCGTCCCCGCGGCGCGGGAAGGTCGCCAGGTCGTTGACGTCGCAGTAGTGGACGCCGAGGTACGGCCGGTCGTGCTGCAGCGAGCGCAGCGTGCGCAGGTAGAGCGGGTTGATGTCGGAGACGACGAAGGTCGGGCGCGGCACGAGCTGCAGCGTGAGGTTGCCCACGCCCCCGCCGATCTCCAGCACCCGCTGGCCGCAGTACGGGCGGACCGTGTCGGCCATCCAGGCGTTGAACTTCGGCGCGCGGCTGAGCCTGGCCAGGATCTGGCTGCCATAGGCGTCGCGGACGTAGATCTCGTCGGACAGCGCGAAGCGCACGATCGCGCCGAGCGCCCGGAAGCCGTCCCGCCAGCCGATCTTCTTGCCCTCCTGGTAGGTGCGGCCGGAGTAGCTGATCGGCACCTCGAACAGCCGCGCCTGCCGCTTCGCCAGCTTGATGGTGAGCTCGGGCTCGAGGCGGAAGTCGTTGGAGACGATCGGAATCGACTTGAAGAGCTCCGTCCGGACGGCCTTGTAGCACGTCTCCATGTCGGTCACGTTCAGGTTCGAAACCAGGTTGCACAGGAACGTGAGGAACCGGTTGCCCAGCTCGTGGCGGAAGAGGAGCACGCGCCGGGACTCGCCGCCCGCGAAGCGGGAGCCGAAGACGGCGTCGGCGCCCTCCTCGACGAACACCTTGACGATCCGCAGCAGGTCGCGCGGGTGGTATTCGAGGTCGGCGTCGTGGATGACCGTGATCTCGGCCGTCGCGCGGGCCAGCGCCGTGCGGATCGCGGCGCCCTTGCCGCCGTTCGCCTCGTGGCGGAGGAAGTGCCACTCCAGGCGAGGGTCGGCGCTCTGGCGCACCTCCTCGAGCACCGCGGGCGTCTCGTCGGTGGATCGGTCGTCCACGACGATCACCTCGATCCGGCTGAGGTGCGGCGAGTCCGCGAGCACGCTCAGGCGCCGGAGCGACTCGGCCACCAGGTACTGCTCGTTGTACACGGGGACGAGCACGGAGAGCGACGTCGTGGGAGGCGAATCGGGCATGCGGTCGGCGGCGTGGCGGCCTGGGTGGGCCACGGGAAGATACCATGCGCGTCGACCCGGTCAGGACGCGCCGCGGCGCCTGGTTCAGACGCGTCCGCCGGCCAGCCAGCCCTGGAGCATCAGCACCGGCCACAGGCGGGCCGTCTCGTCGGACCGCGCGGCGAGGTGGCGCGCCCACACCGCGCGCACGGCGGGGACGTCCACGAGTCCGGCGTCGGCCAGCGCCGCCGGGGACAGCAGCGCCTCGGCCCAGTCGCGGAGCGGCCCGCGGAGCCACGGGCCGACCGGCAGCATGAATCCCGTCTTCGGGCGGTCCACGAGCGGCGCCGGCACGTAGCGGTCGAGCACCCGGCGCAGCAGCCACTTGCCGCGGCCGTCGCGGATGCGAAGCGCGTGCGGCAGCTCCCACGAGAAGTCCACCAGGCGGTGATCGAGCAGCGGCGCCCGGAGCTCCAGGCTGACGGCCATGCTGGCGCGGTCCGCCTTCACCAGGATGTCCTCGGGCAGGTACCACACCAGGTCCTCGAACATCACCCGCTCGGCCGCCGACGCCACCGCCAGGCCGCGCGCCTCGGCCGCCGCCCACGGCGCCGTCCGGACCGCCCCTTCGACCACGCGCTCGGCGTCGACCCACTGCGTGACCAGCACGTCGTACAGGCCGTCCAGGCCGGGCGCGCCGAGCAGGTGGGCCAGGCGCCGGGCCCGGTCGCCCGCGCGCACCTGCCGGGTCCGCGGCGGGAGGATCGGCCGCACGGCCGAGAAGAGCGTGTTCCAGACGTCGGACGGCACGGCGTCCAGTGCGCCGGCCGCCAGGCGCCGCGCGGCGCCCGGCACCGCGCCTACCCGCCGCCACACGCGATCGGCCAGCACGTGGCGCGGGTAGCCGCCGAACATCTCGTCGCCGCCGTCGCCGGTGAGCGCCACGGTGACGTGACGGCGCGCCAGCGACGAGACCACGTAGGTGGGGATCTGCGAGGAGTCGGCGAACGGCTCGTCGTAGATGGCGGGCAACCGTGGGATGACGGCCAGGGCCTCCTCGGGCGTGACGTAGAACTCCGTGTGATCGGTGCCGAGGTGACGGGCGACGGCCGCGGCGGCCGGGGCCTCGTCGTAGGCCGGGTCCGTGAAGCCGATCGCGAAGGTCCGCACCTGCCGCGTGCTCTCGGCCTGCATCAGGGCCACGACCAGGGAGGAGTCGATGCCGCCCGACAGGAACGCACCCACCGGGACGTCGGCCATCATCCGGCGGCGGACGGCGTCGCGGAGGAGGCGGTCGCACGCCTCGATGGCGTCGTCGTCCGCGATCGGGCGGCGCCGCGCCACGGCGGCCTCCACGACCGTGCGCGCGCGCCAGTAGGGCTCGATCTCCAACCGTCCGTCCGCGTCCAGTCGGGCGAGGGACCCGGGCGGCAGCTTGTGGATGCCGGTGTAGATGGACGCCGTGGCCGGAATGCAGCCGTAGCGGAGCAGCGAGGCCACCGCCGGGCGATCCACCTCGCCCGGACACGCCGGGTGCGCGCGCAGACTCTTCAGTTCCGACCCGAAGATCCACGTGCCGTCGGCGCCACGCGCGTAGTAGAGGGGCTTCTTGCCCAGGCGGTCGCGCGCGAGCCAGAGGACGCGGCGGTCGGCGTCCCAGACCGCCATCGCGAACATGCCCCAGGCGGCCCGCACCATCTCGCCGACTCCGCGCCGGGCCGCGAGCTCCAGGATGACTTCGGTATCCGACGTGCCGCGGAACGCGACACCCTGGGATTCCAGTCCGGCGCGCAGGTCGAGGTAGTTGTAGATCTCGCCGTTGTAGGCGAGGACGAGTCGGCCGTCGCCCGAGCGCATCGGCTGATGCCCGGTGGGCGAGAGATCGACGATGGCGAGCCGCCGGAATCCCAGCGCCACGCCCGTCGCGGCGTCGACCCACTCACCGGTGTCGTCGGGGCCGCGGTGGGCGATCCGCTCGGCCATGCCGCGGACCCGCGCGGTCAACGCGTCCGCGCGGTCGCCGGCGGGCTGCCAGAACCCGGCTAGGCCGCACACGCGACGAACTCCGCCGAGGGCGCCGGCGGCGTGAGGATGCGTGCCGCCGACAGGGAATCCGCCACGACGATATACTAAGCCGCCGTGCGCACTCCGGCGACGAACGTGCCGCGGAGGCGGCCGCGTGCCCGCGCGGCCTGAGCGCGTGCTCGTCACCGGAGCGACGGGCGCGCTCGGGCCGGCCGTGATCGAGGCACTGCGGGCCCGCGGGCGCATCGTCCGTGCGCTGGTCCGCCGGCGCGGGGCCGAGGCGGATCCCGCTGTCGAGTGGGTGGATGGCGACCTCACGGACCCCGCCTCGCTCGTCCGCGCCGTCCACGACGCCGATGCCGTGGTGCACCTGGCGGCCCTGCTGCACATCGTGAATCCCGCGCCCGCCCTTCGCCCTCGCTACCAGGCCGTGAACGTGGACGGCACCGCGGCCCTCGTCGCGGCCGCGCGCGCATCCGGCGTCCGGCGCTTCGTGTTCGCGGGGACGACCGCCGTCTATGGCCCCACCGCGGTGGCCGTGGACGAGTCGGCGCCGCCGGCTCCCGACTCCTGGTATGCGGCGTCCAAGCTCGACGCCGAGGCTCGCGTCCTCGAGGCACACCAGCCCGGCGTGTTCCAGGCGACGGTGCTGCGCCTGAGCGCCGTCTACGGCCCGCGGGTGAAGGGCAACTACCAGCGCCTGCTGCACGCCCTGGCCGCACGGCGATTCGTGCCGATTGGCGCGGGACACAACCGGCGGAGCCTGATTTACGAGACGGATGCGGCGGACGCCTTCGCCGCGGCCGTGGACCGGGACGCCGTGGACCCCGCGGTGTTCAACGTGTCCGACGGCACCCCGCACGCGCTGGGCGCGATCGTCGAGGCCATGTGTCTGGCGCTCGGGCGGCCCGCGCCACGCTTCGCGCTCCCCGCCGCGCCCGTGCGCGCCGTCGCGGGCCTGGCGTCCGGCGTCTGCCGCGTGGTGGGCCTGCGGCCGCCGGGCGCCGTGTCGTCGATCGCGAAGTACTTCGAGTCGTCGGTCGTGGACTCCGCCCGCGCGTCGCGCGATCTCGGCTTCCGGCCCGCCGTGGACCTCGACACCGGCTGGCGCCGCACGGTGGAGGCCCTCCGTGCCGACGGGGCGTTGCCAGGGGAGGGGCGGTAGGTGGCCGACCGCTGGTCCACCCTCGCCGGCCTCGGCGTCGCGGCCGCCGCCACGGCCTGGATCCTGGTCCGCGCGATCCGCGAGGCGGCGCACGAACGTGGGCTCCTGGATCACCCGAACGAACGCAGCTCGCACGCCGAGCCGACGCCGCGCCTCGGAGGTCTCGGCCTGCTGGCGGCGGTCGTCGGCGTGACCGGCGCGTGGGTGTGGTGGACGGGCAGCCAGCGGCCGTCCCTGCTCGTCGTCCTGTCGGTCGGGAGCGCCGTCGCGCTCGTGAGCCTGCTGGACGACCTGCGCGGCCTGTCGGCGGTGGGCCGCCTGGTCGTCCACATGGCAGCCGCCGGGGTCACCATCGTCCTGCTGGGCCCCCTCGAGATGCCCTGGCCCCTCGGTCCGGGCGCGGCGCCGGCCGTGGCCCTCGCCGTCTCGGTCCTGTGGGTGGGCGGGTTCATCAACGCGTTCAACTTCATGGACGGCACCGACGGCATCGCCGGCCTTCAGGCGCTCGTCGCCTCCGCGGCGTGGGCGGCCGCCGGCTGGTGGCTGGGCCGGGCCGACGTGGCCGTGCTCGCCGTCGCGGTGGCGGGGGCCACCGGCGCGTTCCTGCTCCACAACTGGTCGCCGGCCGGGATCTTCATGGGCGACGTCGGGAGCGCCTTCCTCGGGTACCTCCTTGCGGTGCTGCCGCTCCTGATCGAGCCCCGCGCGACGGTGTGGGTGGCGCTCCTGCCGGTGTGGCCGTTCGTCGTGGACACGGCGATCACGCTGGTCCGGCGGGCCGTCCGGGGCGAGTCGCTGATGACGGCGCACCGCTCGCACCTCTACCAGCGCATGACGGCGGCGACGTGGACGCACGCCGGCGTGGCCCTGCTCTACGGCGCCCTGGCGGTCCCGGGCGCCGTGGTGGCCGTCCTGACGCTCGCGGGCGCCGTCACCTCGCCTGCGGCGGGCTTGACGGTGGTGGCGCTCGGCACCATGCTGTTGACCTGGCTCACCGCCCGGGCCGAGGCGCGCGCCGCGCACCGGGCGGGGCCTGCCCCCGGGAAGGACGCGATGCTTCGTGCGTAACCGGTACGTGTTCGTGGCCGATCTGGTGGCCATCGCGCTCTGCGTGCTCGGGGCGTTCGTCCTGCGCCTCGACTGGTTCTTCACGGGACAGCCCGAGTACGTGGCGGCGTTCCGCTACTTCCTCGCGGCCGCCTTCCTGGTCAAGCCGGCCGTCTTCTACGTGTTCGGGCTGTACCGCCGCTTCTGGCGTTATGCCGGCACGCGCGACCTGTCGGTGGTCTTCCTGGCCGTGTCGGCCGCGAGCACGCTTCTGGCGGTCGTCGTCGCGCAGGGCGTCATCGGACGGTTCGTGCCGTTCTTCCCGCGGTCGGTGCTGGCCATCGACTGGCTGCTGACGATGGCCTGCGTGGCCGGCATCCGGCTCTCCATTCGCGTGGTGGGCGAGTCGCTGTCCCGCGGGGCGCCCGCGTCCGGCCCGCCCGCGGGCGAGACGCGCAAGGTGCTCGTCGCCGGGGCCGGCGACGCCGGCGAGCTGGTCGTCCGCGAGATGCAGAAGAACCCGCAGCTCGGCATGCGGCCCATCGGCTACCTGGACGACCAGCGCCAGAAGCGCGGCAAGCGGATCCACGGCATCCCCGTGCTCGGCGCGCTCGCCGACCTGGAGTCGATCGTCCACCGCGAGGGCGTGGACCAGGTGGTCATCGCGATGCCGACGGCCGACGGCGCGGTCATCCGCGACGTGATCGACGCCGGACGCCGCGCCGACGTGCAGGTCCGATCGGTGCCCGGCGTGTTCGAACTGCTCGACGGCGGCGTCGCCGTGAACCGGCTGCGGGAGGTGGACATCGCGGACCTGCTCAGGCGGCGGCCGATCCGGGCGCAATCGGTGGCCGGCCTCTACCTGGGGGGCAAGACCGTGCTCGTGACCGGCGCCGGCGGCTCCATCGGCAGCGAGCTCTGCCGACAGGTCACGCGCGCCGGCGCCTCGCGCCTCGTCCTGGTCGGCCACGGCGAGAACAGCATCTTCGACGCGGCCAACCGCCTGCGGGATCTCTACCCGGCCGCCGAACTGCACGCCGTCATCGCCGACGTGCGGGACGCCGGGCGGATGGACGCCGTCTTCTCGCGCTTCGCGCCCGACGTGGTCTTCCACGCGGCCGCCCACAAGCACGTGCCCCTGATGGAGTCCGACCCCGAAGAGGCCGTCACCAACAACGTCCTCGGGACGCAGGTGGTCGTGGACGCCGCGATCCGGCACGGCGTCGACCGCTTCGTGCTCATCTCGACCGACAAGGCCGTGGCGCCCACGAGCATCATGGGCGCGTCGAAGCGCGTCGCCGAGGCGATCGTCCGCCGGGCCGCGGTGCGGCATCGCAAGGCGTACGTGGCCGTGCGGTTCGGCAACGTGCTGGGGAGCCGCGGCTCCGTGGTGCCGTTCTTCAAGTCGCAGATCGCGCGCGGCGGCCCCCTGACGCTGACGCACCCCGAGATGCGCCGCTTCTTCATGACGATCCCGGAGGCCGTCTATCTGGTGGTGAAGGCCGGCGGCCTCGCGGCAGGCGGCGAGCTCTTCGTCCTGAACATGGGCGAGCCCGTCCGCATCGTGGATCTCGCCGGCGATCTCATCCGGCTGTCCGGTCTCACGCCGGGCTCCATTCCCATCGCCTACACGGGGCTCCGGCCGGGCGAGAAGCTCGAAGAGGTGCTGTGGGAGGCCGACAGCGAAACCACGCCGATCGGCGACGGGGAAGTGCTGCGGGTGGTCGAGCGGGCGTCGATGGCCGACGACGCGGCGCTGGATGCCCTGCTCGCGGGCCTCACGCGCGCGGCCGCCGCGGGCGATGGCGCCGCCATCCACCGCATCCTGGGCCGCTGGCTGCCCACGTTCGTATCGGGCCTCGGCGCCGCGGCCGGCCCGGACCCGGCGCCGGTCCGCATCCACTGACGGGACGGTCACGCCGCATGCCATTCCGCTCGATTCTCGGTCACCGTCACCTGACGGCGCTCCTCATGCGCGCCGTCGAGCGCGGGAGCGTGCCGGCGACGCTGCTCTTCGCCGGGCCCGCGGGCGTCGGCAAGTGGCGGGTCGCGCGCGCGCTGGCCGAGGCCGTCAACTGCCAGGCGCCCGCCGGGGGCGATGCCTGCGGCGAGTGCCGCTCCTGCGGCCGCATCGCCCGGGACGTGCACGTGGACGTGCTCGCGCTGGTCCCCGACGAGACGGGCAAGATCAAGGTGGACGTGGTCCGCGACGCGCTGGAGCGTTGCGCGTTCCGGCCGTTCGAGGGCCTGCGGCGCGTGGTGCTCGTGCGCGAGGCCGACGCCCTGATGGAACAGGCCCAGAACGCCCTCCTGAAGTCGCTCGAGGAGCCTCCGCCGGCCACGATGTTCGTCCTGACGTCGGCCGCGCCCGATTCCCTGCTGCGCACCGTGCGGTCCCGCACCATGCGCCTTACCTTCGGCCGCCTGCCGGCCGAGGACGTCGAGCGGATCCTGGTGCGCGATCACGAGGTGCCCGCCGCCGAGGCCCACCGGCTCGCCATGCTGGCCGACGGCAGTGTGGGCGCGGCGCTGGCGCTCGGGTCCGATTCGCTGGCCGGGACCCGCGAGGCCGCCACCGATCTGCTGCGGGCCGCCGGCGCGCCGGACATGGCCGGGCGGCTCGCCATCGCGAAGGCGGTGGTCGGCGAGAAGTCGCGGGAGAAGAGCCGCCAGGAAGTCGAAGCGGTGCTGCGGGTGGCGGCGTCCATCGTCAGGGACGTGTCGGTGCTGCACGCCGGCTCCGACCGGCGGCTCCTGGCCAACGGGGACATCGCCGACGTGCTCGAGCGTCTCGCCCGCCTCCTGCCGGCTCCGCGGGCGCGTACCGCCTTCGCGACGCTCGACCGCGGCGTTGCCGCGCTCGAGCGGAACGCGGGGACGAAACTCGTCGTGGAGTGGGTGGCCGCCGAGCTCTGATCGGGCCGCGGGCCGCGGCCGTGAGGCTGGTATCCTGTGCCGATGAAGCCGCGCGTGGCGATTACCGAGGGCGACCCGGCGGGCATCGGCCCCGAGATCGCCGCCAGGGCGGCCGCCGATCCACGCGTCCTGGCCGTCTGCGATCCCGTGATCTATCCGGCCCGGACCGAGACGCCGGTGAAGGTGGGCGAGATCAGTCCGCAGGCCGGGCGCGCGGCGTTCGACGCGATCGTCCGGGCCGTCGAGGACGCGCGGCACCACGTGGTGCACGGCATCGCGACCGCGCCCGTGAACAAGGCGGCGTTCGCCGCCGCCGGGCTCGGCTGGAAGGGCCACACGGACCTCCTCGCCCACCTGTGCGGCGTCTCGGACGTCGCCATGATGTTCCACTCGCCGAAGCTGCGCGTCGTGCTCGCCACCGTGCACGTGGCGCTGCGCGACGTGCCGCGCCTCATCACGCGCGACCTCATCCTGAGCACGCTGCGCCTGACGGCGGGAGAGCTGCCGTATTTCGGGGTGACACGCGTCCCCCGCATCGCGGTCGCCGGCCTCAACCCCCACGCCGGCGAGGGCGGCCTGATGGGCACGGAGGAGATGGAGGTGATCGCGCCGGCCGTGCGGGACGCGCAGCGCGAAGGCCTGGACGTGACCGGGCCGCTGCCGGCCGACACCGTGTTCCTGCGGGCCGCGCGCAAGGAGTTCGACTGCGTGCTCGCCTGCTACCACGACCAGGGCCTCATGCCCGTGAAGCTGCTCTCGTTCGGCGCCTCGGTGAACGTCACGCTCGGGTTGCCCATCGTGCGGACGTCGCCCGATCACGGCACGGCCTTCGACATCGCGGGGCAGGGCGTCGCCGATCCCGGCAGCATGATCCAGGCGGTCCTGCTGGCCGCCGAACTGGCCACGCGGATGGAGGCGGCCACGTGAACGCGCGCGCCGCGGCGCCGGCGAAGGGGGCCGGCGAGGGCGACGAGGTGCTCATCGCCGAGAACCGCAAGGCCCTGTACGACTACCACGTGCTCGAGACCTTCGAGGCCGGCGTGCAGCTGCTCGGGACGGAGGTGAAGGGCATCCGGGAAGGCCGGGCCAACCTCCGGGACAGCTTCGCGCGCGTGGAGCGCGGCGAGGTGTGGCTCTACAACGTCCACATCAACCCCTACAGCCACCGCGGGTACGTGGACCACGATCCGAAGCGCCGCCGCAAGCTCCTGCTCCACGCGATCGAGATCCGCAAGCTCGTGGGCAAGACCACCGAGCGCGGCCTCACCCTGGTGCCGCTGCGGATGTACTTCAAGCGGGGCCGCGTGAAGGTGGCCATCAGCCTCGTCAAGGGCAAGCAGACCCACGACAAGCGCGAGACGATCCGGCGGCGCGAGGTGGACCGCGAGACGCGCGCGGCCGTGAAGGAGCGCCGACGCGCATGACCGTGCCCGCGCCAGCCCCCATCCCCTTCAATCAACCCGCCGTCACCGGCCGCGAAATGGACTACATGCGGGAGGCGATCCGGTCCGGACACCTCTCGGGCGACGGCGCGTTCAGCGCGCGGTGTCACGACGCCCTGCAGGCCCTCACCGGCGGCGCCCGGGTGCTGCTGACCACGTCGTGCACGCACGCGCTGGAGATGGCGGCGCTCCTGGCCGGCCTCGGACCTGGCGACGAGGTGATCTGCCCGGCCTTCACCTTCGTGTCGTCGGTGAACGCGTTCGTCCTGCGCGGCGCCCGGCCGGTGTTCGTGGACGTGCGGCCGGACACCCTGAACCTCGACGAGCGCCAGGTAGCCGCGGCCGTCACGCCCAGGACGCGGGCGGTGATGGTCGTGCACTACGCCGGCGTGGGCTGCGAGATGGACGCCCTCGCGACGATCGCGACGGCGCACGGACTCCACCTGATCGAGGACAACGCCCACGGCCTCTTCGGGCACTACAGGGGGCGCCGGCTGGGCAGCTACGGCCAGACCGCCGCCCTCAGCTTCCACGAGACCAAGAACCTGACGTGCGGCGAGGGTGGGGCGCTGGTCGTCAACGACGCGACGCTCGTCGGCCGCGCCGAGATCCTGCGGGAGAAGGGCACCAACCGGAGCCGCTTCTTCCGCGGGCAGGTGGACAAGTACACCTGGGTGGACGTCGGCTCGAGCTACCTGCCCTCGGACCTCCTCGCGGCCTACCTGTGGGCGCAGATCGAGCAGCGCGAGGCCATCCAGGCCCGCCGCCAGGCGATCTGGACCCGCTACGACGACGCGCTCGCCGACTGGGCCGCCGCCGAGGGTGTGCGCCGGCCGCACGTGCCCGCCCACTGCGACCATCCCGCGCACATGTACTACCTGCTCCTGCCCTCACTCGAGGCGCGCACCCGCTTCCTGGCCGCGCTGCGCGCCGAGTCGATTCTGGCCACGTTCCACTATCAGCCGCTGCACCTGTCCGACATGGGCCGGCGCTTCGGCGGTCGCGACGGCCAGTGCCCGGTGACCGAGGACATCTCGGACCGCCTCGTCCGCCTGCCGTTCTACTACGGCCTCAGCGACGCCGACCAGGCGCGCGTCATCGACGTGGTGACGGGGTTCGGGGCATGAACAGGCGTAGCCGCTAGCCCCAGGCCGCTCGTCGTTACGCCCGTTTCGCCGTCAGGCTCCGGGCGTAGCGACGGATCGCGTCCTGCCACGTCGGCATGGTGACGCCGTGGGCGGCGAGGGCGGCGTTCGAGAGCGCCGCGTACTTCGGCCGGCGGGCGGGGAACGCCGAGGCGTCGAAGGGCACGGGCTCGACCTGCGCGTCGGGGTCCGCGCCGAGGCCGGCGGCGAGCGTCCGGATCACCTCGAGCCAGGTCGCCGAGCCGCTGTTGACGCAGTGATACAGGCCCGGCGGCACGTCGCGGGCGAGGAGCGCGGCCGTGGCCTCCGCCAGGTCCACCACGTAGGACGGGCTGACGGTGCGATCGGCGAAGGCGCGCACCTGCCCGCCGGCGAGCAGGGCCGCGGCGATGCGATCCAGGCTGCTCGTGGGCCGGGCGCCGCCGAACAGGCTCTCGACGCGCACGACGTGGTGCCGGGGCGTTCGACGCGCCAGGATCTCGCCGAGCAGCTTCGACTGGGCGTACACGCTGCGCGGGCGCACGGGCGCCGCCTCGTCGAGCGGCCCTGGATCGGTGTCGGGATCGAACACGAAATCCGTGCTGAAGTGCAGCAGCCGGGCGCCGGTCCGCTGGGCGGCGTCGGCCAGCATCGCCAGGGCGAGGCCGTTGACCTCGAGAGCCGTCCGGGCATCCCGTTCGGCCCCGTCCACGTCGTTGTAGGACGCGCAATTGATGACGACCTCGGGCCGCACCTCGTCGATGGCCGCCCGCACGGACTGCAGGGACGTGACGTCGAGGGCCGCGCGAGGCAGGGCCGTGAGCGCGCACGCGCCGCCCAGGCGGTCGGCGATGGCGCCAGCGAGCTGCCCGCCCGCACCGGTGAGCAGCACGCGCGTGTCGGGGAGGAGAGGCATGGGAAGATCCGCGCGCGCGGGCGCTTCTCGCGCGGGGGCAGTCTATCATCCGGCCCTCTCGGGCGCGGCCGGGATGGTCCGCGCCCTTGTGGCCCGGGCTCCGGCGGTGGTACGCTTCACCGGTTGTCCTCGTCCCTGCGGGGGCTGCCAGACCAGCCGACGTGAGCCTCTTCGACCGCATCGCAGACAGAACCGCCCGGATCGGGGTCGTCGGACTCGGGTACGTCGGGTTGCCCCTGGCCGTCGAGTTCGCGCGCGCCGGCTTCCACGTGGTCGGGTTCGACGTGGACGCCTCGAAGTGCGAGACGCTCAACCGCGGCACGAGCTACATCCCCGACGTGCCGACCGAGCACGTCGCGGAGGCGGTGGCCGCCGGCCGCTTCCACGCGACGACCGAGGCGGCGGTGCTGGCCGACGTCGACGTCATCGACATCTGCGTGCCGACGCCCCTGCGCAAGACGAAGGACCCGGATCTGTCCTACGTCGTGCAGGCGGTGGAGGCCACGGCGAAGGTGTTGCGCGCGGGGCAGCTCGTGATCCTCGAGTCCACCACGTATCCGGGCACGACCGACGAAGTGGTGCAGCCGGCCCTGGAAGCGGGAGGCCTCGTCGCCGGGACCGACTTCCATCTCGCCTTCTCGCCCGAGCGCGTCGATCCGGGCAACGCGCAGTACTCGACCAGGAACATCCCGAAGGTCGTCGGCGGCGTGAACGAGGCGAGCACGAAGGCGGCCGCCTCCCTCTACGGCAGCATCATCGACACGATCGTGCCCGTCAGCTCCACGCGCGTGGCCGAGATGGTCAAGCTCCTCGAGAACACCTTCCGCGCCGTCAACATCGGCCTCGTGAACGAGCTGGCGCTGATGTGCGCCCGGATGGGCATCGACGTCTGGGAAGTCATCGACGCCGCGAAGACGAAGCCGTTCGGTTTCATGCCGTTCTATCCCGGCCCCGGCCTCGGCGGGCACTGCATCCCCATCGACCCGTTCTACCTCTCGTGGAAGGCGAAGCAGAGCGGGTTCGAGGCCCGGTTCATCGAGCTGGCCGGACAGGTGAACGGCGCCATGCCGGAGTACGTGGTGTCGCGCGTCTCCGACGCCCTGAACTCGCAGAGGAAGGCCGTCAACGGCTCCGCCGTCCACGTGCTGGGGGTGGCGTACAAGCGCGACATCGACGACATGCGCGAGTCCCCGGCGCTCGACGTGATCGAGCTCCTGAAGCGGCGCGGCGCGCGCGTATCCTACACGGATCCGTACGTGCCCGTCCTTCGCCATGGTCCCGTCGACCTGGCGTCCATGCCGCTGGACGACGCCGTCGCCTCCGGCTGCGACTGCGCCGTGATCGTGACCGACCACACCACGTTCGACTACTCGGATATCGCCGCGCGCTTCCCGCTCGTGGTGGACACCAGGAACGCCCTCAAGGGACGGCGTGTTCCCACCGTCTTCCCACTCTAGGCATCGCCCTCTCCCCATCGCACGAGACAATGGCCAAGACCGCGCTCATCACTGGCATCACGGGACAGGACGGTTCGTACCTGGCGGAACTGCTCCTTTCGAAGGGCTACAAGGTGGCGGGCGGCATCCGCCGGCTCAGCGCGCCGAACCAGTGGCGCATCGCCCACCTCGCGGACCAGATCACGCTGCACCCGGCCGACCTCCTGGACCAGCTCTCGCTCATCAAGGTGATCGAGGAGACCGAGCCCGACGAGGTCTACAACCTGGCGGCGATGTCCTTCGTGCCCGCCTCGTGGGAGCAGCCGATGCTCACCGGCGAGTTCAACTCGCAGGGCGTCACGCGCATGCTCGAGGCGATCCGTCAGGTGAACCCGAAGATCCGCTTCTACCAGGCCTCGTCGAGCGAGATGTTCGGCAAGGTCCGCGAGGTGCCCCAGACCGAGCTGACGCCGTTCTACCCGCGCAGCCCGTACGGCGTCTCCAAGGTGTTCGGGCACTACATCACCGTCAACTACCGCGAGAGCTACGACCTCTTCGCGTGCTCCGGGATCCTGTTCAACCACGAGTCGCCCCGTCGCGGCCTCGAGTTCGTGACCCGCAAGGTGACCGACGGCGTGGCGCGCATCAAGTGCGGCGTCAGCGACGCGCTGATGCTGGGCAACCTCGATGCGCAGCGGGACTGGGGCTTCGCCGGCGACTACGTCCGCGCGATGTGGCTGATGCTGCAGCAGGACAAGCCCGACGACTACGTCGTCGCCACGGGGGAGAGCCACTCGGTGCAGCGCCTCGTCGAGCTGGCGTTCCAGCACGTCGGGCTCGACTGGCGCGAGCACGTGAAGTTCGACCCGCGCTTCATGCGGCCCGCCGAGGTCGATCACCTGATCGGCAACCCGGCCAAGGCGCGGCGTGTCCTGGGCTGGAAGCCCGAGGTGTCCTTCGAGCAGCTCGTGGGCATGATGGTCGAGGCCGACGTCCGCCGGCACACCGAGCACCCTGGCGTGCTGCAGGGCTAGGCCGGCCCCCCCGCCGCCGATGTCCGTCCTCCCCGCGGCCCCGCCGGTCCCGCTCCTGGATCTCCAGGCCCAGTACGGGCCGATCCGCGAGGCGGTGCTGGAGGCCGTCGTCCGCGTCTGCGACAGCCAGCGCTGCATCCTCGGCGACGAAGTGGCCGCGCTCGAGCGCGAGCTGGCGGAGTATCTCGGCGTCGCGCACGCCATCGGCGTCTCGTCGGGTACCGACGCCCTCATCGCGGCGCTCATGGCCGCGAACGTGGGCCCGGGCGACGAGGTGGTCACGCCCACGTTCTCGTTCTTCGCCTCCGCGGGCGCGGTCGTGCGGGTGGGCGCCCGGCCCGTCTTCGTGGACATCGATCCGGCCACCTACAACCTGGACGTCGACGCGGTCCGGCGCGCGATCACGCCTCGTACGAAGGCCGTGATGCCCGTGCACCTGTACGGCCAGCCGGCGGCCATGGATGCGCTCCTGGAGGTCACGGCTCCGCGGGGCCTCGCCGTCATCGAGGACGCGGCACAGGCCATCGGCGCGCGCGACGGCGGCCGGGCGGCCGGCGGATTCGGCGCGCTCGGCTGCTTCTCCTTCTACCCGACCAAGAACCTGGGGGCCTTCGGCGACGGCGGCCTCGTGACGACCAACGACGCGGCCCTGGCCGGGCGGGTCCGCCTGCTGCGCGACCACGGCCAGCAGCCGAAGTACCACCACGCGATCGTCGGCGGCAACTTCCGCCTGGACGCCATCCAGGCCGCGGTGCTCCGCGTGAAGCTCCCGCACCTGGCGGCATGGACCGAGGGCCGCCGCAGGAACGCCGCACGGTACCGCGCGCTCTTCGCGGAGGCCGGACTCGACGGCGTCGTCAGCCTGCCCGTCGAGCGGCCGGACGCGTTCCACATCTACAACCAGTTCGTCGTGCGGGTGCCCGAGCGGGACCGCCTGCGGGCGTGGCTGACCGAGCGTGGCATCGGCACCGAGATCTACTACCCGGTGCCCTTCCACCGCCAGGCGTGCTTCGCCGGCCTGGGCCACGCGGCCGACGCCTTCCCGCACGCCGACCGTGCCGCGTCCGCCGTGCTGGCGCTGCCGATCTTCGCCGAGCTCACCGAGGGACAGCTGAGGCGCGTCGTCGAGGGCATCGGCGAGGGACTCACGGCGCTGGGTCTCGCGGCGGGCTGAGCCGCCGCGGGAAGGCGGGTCGACACTAGGGCCGGCGCGCGACCACCGCGTAGTCGCGGTACGTGAAGAAGAGCGCGTTCAGCCGATCCACGTTGCGATCGATGGCCTCGACGAGCGGCGCCAGCGTGTGGTCCGACCGGGACGCCTCCCGGAGTGCCGCGGGGATCCGCTGCAGCTTGCCCCCGTCCGGGTACGGCGACCGCCACTGGATCTCGGCGCCGGCGAAGCCGGCCGCGGTCACCAGGAACTTGAGCGTGTCCGGATGGACGGGCCGCACGTGGGTGAGGTCGCGGACGTAGCTGTCGAAGAAGGCGCTCCAGCACGCGGGGTTGATCGTCTCGAGCACGATCGGCGCGCCGGGGCGGAGCGCGTCGGCCGCCGCCGAGAGCAGGCGCAGGAGGTAGTCGGGCTGCAGGTGCTCGACGACCTGCGTCGCGATGAGGCCCCCGAGGCTCCCCGGTGCGGCGCCCGCCACGAACGACAGGGCGTCGGTCTCGGTGACGTCGAATCCGTGCGCGCGGCACCGTTCCACCATGTCGTGGTTCAGGTCGATGCCCCGGGCCGTCACGCCGGCCTGCCGCAGGAGATCCAGGAACTCGCCGCGTCCGCAGCCCACGTCCACGACGTCGGCGGCGCCCGCGAAGATCGGGACGTAGTCGGCGAGCCGCGTCCGGATCTCGGTCTCCGTGCCCCGGAACACGTCCTCGAAGCCCGAGTACTGGTGGCTGTGCGTGCGGTCGCTGGCCAGCATCTGCTGGCTGCCGCCGTCCGGGACCGCCGGTGCCGGCGGCGCGGCCGCCGACGGCGGACCGCCCGCCGCGGGTGCGAGCCCCTCGGCCTGGACCCTGGCGATCTCGCGCTTGAGGGCCAGGGACGTCTGCTGAAGCGTGGCCAGGGCCGCCGACAGGTCCGTCAGGCGTGTGTCGTAGCGCTGGTCCCGCCCGAGCAGCGTCTCGTAGCGCTTCAGCATCTCGTCCGACAGCCCGCTGAGGCCGGCGGCGAGCCCGCGCGCGACGTCGTCGAGGCGGGCCAGCGCCACGTGCGCGTCCTCGCTCGTGCGGCGGCCGAGGCCCGCGAACTCGTAGTCCTTCGTGTCCACGAACGGCGTCACCGTCTGCAGGAACAGGACGAGGAGCGACTGGAAGTGGGCGGCCGCTTCCACCTGCCGCCGCGCGAACCCGATCGACGCGGCGATGGCCTCGCTGACCGCGCGCTCGCGGGGCACGCTGCGGTTGATGTGGTCGACGAGCGCCGCGTTGAAGCGCTGCTGCGCGTCGAGCGCCGGCGCGAGCGTCCGCCAGACGAAGGCGGCCAGGCGGCCGCGCCAACCGGACGCCGGCGGCGCGTGCCGGAGGATGTCCCAGCCCTGGTTGAGCGGCGTGACCTGGTGCTCGTCCGGGCCCGGCGGCGGGTGCGGCACGTCGCCCAGCCGCTGGACGGCCGCGTCGACCGCCGTCAGCGCGGCGTTGTAGCGCGCGTCGGCCTCCTCGCGCTCGCGTTTCAGCCGCGCGAGATCCTCGACCGAGACCGTGCGGATCGCGCGGTCCGCCATCAGCGTCCGACCATGCCCTCGACGGGGCTGCTGGCGGAGGCGTACAGGCGCTTCTGGATGCGGC
This sequence comes from Vicinamibacterales bacterium, assembly GCA_041394705.1. GTDB lineage: Bacteria > Acidobacteriota > Vicinamibacteria > Vicinamibacterales > UBA2999 > CADEFD01. The sequence goes on along the minus strand of JAWKHS010000005.1, from coordinate 214,500 downwards.
CCGCGAGGTGGGCGAGGCGGCCGGCCACCACGGCATGGCGCATGGCGGCGGCCATCGCCACCGGATCGCGCGCGCCCGCCACGGCCGTGTTCAGCAGCACGCCGTCGGCGCCCATCTCCATCGCGATGGCGGCGTCGGACGCCGTGCCGACGCCGGCGTCGACGATCACGGGCACGCGGGACCGCTCGCGGATGATGCGCAGGTTGGTCAGGTTCTGGATGCCCAGGCCCGAGCCGATGGGCGCGCCGAGCGGCATGACCGCGGCCGCGCCGGCGTCTTCGAGCTTGCGGCACACGATGGGGTCGTCGTTCGTGTACGGCAGGACGACGAAGCCGTCCTTCACGAGCTCACGCGTGGCCTCCACGAGCGCCGCCGTGTCCGGGAACAGCGTGGCCTCGTCGCCGATCACCTCGAGCTTCACCCAGTTGGACAGGCCGGCCTCCCGTCCCAGGTGCGCGGTGCGAATGGCGTCCGCGGCCGTGTAGCACGCGGCCGTGTTCGGCAGGAGGGCGATGGCGGACGTGTCGATGAAGTCGAGCAGCGAGGCCGACTGGCGGGTGATGTCCACACGCCGGACCGCCACCGTCACCATCTCGGTGCCGCCGGCCCGATGCGCGGCCTGCATGATCTCGTGGGACGGGTACTTCCCGGTGCCCAGGATCAGGCGCGACGTGAAGGTCCTGCCGGCGATGACGAGCGGGTCGGAGCCGGGCGCGCTCATCGGGCCGCTCCCCCGGGCGCGCCGCCGCCCACGAAGTTGACGATCTCCATCGCGTCTCCCGGCTGCACCACGGTGGTGTCGAACGCCGTGCGTTTCAGCACCACGAGGTTCAGCTCGACGGCGACGCGCCGCGGGTCGATCTGGAGGCTGGCCAGGATCCCGGCCACGGTCGTCGGGCCCGCCAGCTCGAACCGTTCGCCGTTCAGATGGATGGTCACGTGCGCGTTCGCGTACGCCGAGGAGCGTACTCAGCGCTTCGGAGGCAAGTCAAGGCGCCGGCGGTGCCGGGAGCGGCGACGCGCGCCGGCGTGGAGGCGCGCGTGGGCCCGACGCCGGAAGAACACGAGGGAGGGCGCGGGCCCTCCCTCGTCGGAACGCGGAACGTCGGGACCGGCGGACGCCGGCCTAGTCGTCGAGTTCGACCTTGGTGGCCAGCAGGCTGCCGCCCGCGATGTCGCCCTCGACCTCCACCTTCACGCCGGCCTTCAGCGACGCGCAGGACACGTGGTCGAACCTCGTCGCGGCCGTGGTCATCACCGACACGCCGTTGATGACCATCGTCAGCGCCGGGCAGGTGCCCGTCAGCGTGCCGATCCGGCCCTCGACGCGTCCGCCCGGCTTGCCGCCCGGCTGGTCCTCGATGTCGATTTCCTCGGCGATCACGGAGCCGTCGGCGTTCTGCATGTCTCCCTTGACCTTCACCTTGGTCCCGGCGCGCAGGTTGGCGCACGAGCCGTTGCGGTAGACCGTGTTGGCGTCGGTGACGATCTTCACGCCGCCAATCATGATCGTGAGGTCCGGGCACGAGCCGCTCACCGACGAGATCGTCGATCGTCCTTCGACGTGGCGGGACTTGAACTTGATGTAGGTGGCGACGTTGGGACCGTTGCCGTCGTCGTTGAAGCCGCGCGCCTCGACCTTCACCCCGGCGGCCAGGTCGCCACAGGTGCCCCGGTCGAAGACGGTGGCGGCGTTGACCATGATGGCCAGGTTGCCGAAGTAGATGGTGACGTCGGGGCACACGCCCGTGACGGACGTGATGCGGCCCTCGCCCTGGCCGAAGTGGCGCTGGCCCTTGATCTCGATCGTGCGGGCGCGGAAGCCGCCGCCGGCCAGGGGCACGGCCTTGACCTTGATCTTGGTGCCGACCTTGATGAGCCCGCACGAGGCGCCCTTGCTGGACGGGAGGTAGCGGGTGAGGGCGTCGGCCTTCACCGTGAGGCCGTCGACCGTGATCGTGAGATCGGGGCACGTGCCCTGCACGTCGGTCACGCGGCCCTCGCCTTCACCTTCACCGGGGCCGTCCTCGATGTCGATCATCTGGGCGACCACCGTGAGCGTCGTGCCCGTGATGGTGAGGGTCCCGCGGATCTCGACGACCTGGTTCGCCGCGAGCTGGCCGCAGTTCTGGCCGAACGGGAACGTCGTGGAGGCGTTGACGGTCACAGGGATCCCGGCGACGGTGAGCACCACGTCGGGGCAGGCGCCGGTGACGGCCGTCACCATGGCCTTGCCTTCGACATGGAGCTGCTGCGATCCCGCCAGCAGCCCGAGCGCCTGGTCCTGCAGCTGCGAGGCTGCCGACACGCCGGGGAGCCCGATCACGGCTGCCGCGACGATTACGTTTCTGATAGCTCCGAGCATTCTCATCGTGGGTCTCCGTCTCGCCTGGGCCAGCGTCCTGCGCGGCGGGCGCCGCCTGCGCGGGTGGCCGCTGCGCGAGTAGCAAACGGTGTTCCCCGAACGGCCGGGCTGCCCGGCCTCCGGAGTTCACCGGGGAACCGCCTGCATGGAGCTGAGACGCACGACCCCGGCCGTCCGGAACAGGGAAGTGCACCGCGCAACTTCCGGCTACCCGTGTCGGGAAACACTACGGTCCAGGTCCGGGCGCGCCGCCGGAGATTTGAACGCTCGTTTGACTGATGCCGGGCCGGGATGTACCGTGGTGCGTCCGGCCCGGTGCCGGCATCGCCCCTCGATGAACAGCTCGCCCTCGCCGTTCGAGGCCCTCGGCCTCCCCGACTTCCGCTTCGCCGACCTCCACGACCCGTCACGCCTGGCGGACCTGCATGCCCGCTTCGCGGCCGAGGTGGCCGCGGCCGAGCCAGAGTTGTGGGCCCGATGGACCGCCGCCCCGTCCGCGGCGCTGCCGCCGGTGGAGCAGTCCGCGCTGCTCGTGGCGCTGGCCCCGCACGTCAGCCGCTTCCTCACGCGGCTCTTCGCGGTCGGCCCCGAGGCCGAACGGCTCGCCGCCGCGACGCGGGCCTACGACGACCTCTTCCGCTTCAAGGCCGACTTCGTCCGGCGCCGCGTGCTCCCGTTGCTGAAGGGCGGCGTGGTCGTGACGGCCAGCGAGGAGGACCACGAATACGTCGACGCGCTGTGGGCGGGCGCCACCGACGGCGGTGCGCGGGAACTGCTGATCGCGTCGGCGGGCTGCGCCCTGCTCGACCGGGAAGCCGCGGCCCGGACCTCGGGCTCCGACGAGGAGAAGGCGGCCGTGGCCGCCGGGATCGACCGCCTGAAGCGGTGGGCGGCCGCCCACCTGCACGCCCCCGCCTGCACGGGCTGGGTCTCGTTCAAGTTTCCCGAGACGCTGGACTACGAACACCTCGTGCACGTCGTCAGGCCGAATCCGGCCCTGCCGAACCGCATGGCCGGGCCCGAGGCGCACCGGCGGCGCCGTGACGGATTCGCTCTCACCGACCCGCGCTATCAGCACCGCGAGGTCCTGAGCGAAGTCCACTACTGCGTGCTGTGCCACGAGCGCGACAAGGACAGCTGCTCGAAGGGCATCCTCGACAAGCAGGGCGCCGTCACGACGAACCCGCTGGGGATTCCGCTGGCCGGCTGTCCGCTCGACGAGAAGATCTCGGAGATGCACCTGGTCAGGAAACGCGGCGACGTCATCGGCGCGCTGGCCATCGTGATGGTGGACAACCCGATGTGCCCGGGCACCGGCCACCGGATCTGCAACGACTGCATGAAGGCCTGCATCTACCAGAAGCAGGAGCCGGTCAACATCCCCCAGATCGAGACGAGCGTCCTCACCGACGTCCTGCAGCTGCCCTGGGGCGTCGAGATCTACGGGCTGCTCACGCGCTGGAACCCGCTGAACGCGGCGCGTCCCCACGCGCTGCCGTACAACGGGAAGAACGTGCTCGTCGTCGGGCTCGGTCCGGCCGGCTACACGCTGTCGCACTACCTGCTCAACGAAGGCTTTGGCGTCGTCGCCGTGGACGGCCTGAAGATCGAGCCGCCCGATCCGGCGCTCGCCGGCACGGGCGGGCAGCCGCCCCAGCCGGTGCCGCGCTGGGCCGACATCTACCGCCCGCTCGATGCCCGGGTCCTCGAGGGGTTCGGCGGCGTCTCGGAGTACGGCATCACCGTGCGCTGGGACAAGAACTTCCTGTCGCTGATCCACCTCACGCTCGCCCGGCGCCAGCGGCTGCGGATCGTCGGCGGCGTGCGGTTCGGGGGCACGATCACGCTCGACGACGCCTGGTCATACGGGTTCGACCACGTCGCCATCGCCGCCGGCGCCGGCCGGCCCACGATCATCGACATCGGCCACAACCTGCTTCGCGGCATCCGCAAGGCCAGCGACTTCCTGATGGCGCTGCAGCTCACGGGCGCCTTCAAGGGCGAGGCGCTCTCCAACCTGCAGGTGCGACTGCCCGCGCTCGTCATCGGCGGCGGGCTGACCGGCATCGACACGGCGACCGAGCTCCTGGCCTACTACCCGCTGCAGGTGGAGAAGACCCTCGACCGCTACGAGTCCCTCGTCGCGGCCCGGGGCGACGCGGCCGTCCGCGGCGCCCTCGACGAGGAGGAGCGCGGCATCCTGGACGAGTTCCTGGCGCACGGACGCGAGGTGCGCGCCGAGCGCGAACGCGCCTCGGCCGCCGGCGAGATGCCGGACTTCGCGCCGCTGGTCGCGCGCTGGGGCGGCGTGACGCTGGCCTACCGCAAGCGCCTCCAGGACGCGCCCGCCTATCGGCTCAACCACGAGGAAGTGGCCAAGGCGCTCGAGGAGGGCATCACGTTCGCCGAGAGTCTCGAGCCCGTCGAGGCGCTCGCCGACGAGTTCGGCCACGTGCGCGCCATGGCGTTCACGAGCGCCGGGACGCGCGTCGAGCTGCCGGCGCGGTCGGTGCTCGTGGCGGCGGGCACCTCGCCGAACGTCACCTACGAGAAAGAGCATCCAGGCTCGTTCGCCCTCGACGGACGCCGGAAGTACTTCAAAGGCTACCGCGTCGAGACGGACGCCGACGGGCGGCAGGCGCTCGCGGAGGACCCGCAGGGCTTCTTCACCTCCTACGCCGACGGCGGCCGCTTCGTCAGCTACTACGGCGACAACCACCCGCGCTACAACGGCAACGTCGTCAAGGCGATGGCGTCGGCCAAGCACGGCTACCGGAAGGTCGTGGCGCTGTTCGAGGCCGATCTCGCCGCGCTCGATCCGGCGGCCCAGGGACAGCGGGATGCCGCGTGGGCCGCGCTCGTCGGACGCCTCGACGGCGACCTCGTGGCGTCGGTGGAGCGCGTCGAGCGGCTCACACCGACGATCGTCGAGGTCGTGGTCAAGGCGCCGGCGGCGGCCCGTCATTTCGAGCCCGGCCAGTTCTATCGCCTCCAGAACTTCGAGCGCGGCGGGATCCACCTCGCCGCCGGAGCCCGATCGTCGTCGCTCGTCATGGAGGGCGTGGCGCTCACGGGAGCCTGGGTGGACCGCGACCGCGGGCTCCTGTCCCTCATCACGCTGGAGATGGGGGTGTCGAGCCGGCTCTGCGCCTACCTCCGCCCGGGAGAGCCCGTCGTGGTGATGGGGCCCACCGGGGCGCCGACCGAACTGCCCGAGAACGAGGCCGTCCTGCTGGCGGGTGGCGGGCTCGGGAACGCGGTCCTGTTCTCCATCGCGCGCGCGCTCAAGGCGCGCGGCTCACGCGTGCTCTACTTCGCCGGCTACAAGAACGGCGCGGACCTCTTCAAGCGCGAGGAGATCGAGGCGGCGACCGACCAGGTCGTGTGGGCGACCGACACCGGCGCCGAGATCGCGCCGTCACGCCCGCAGGACCGCCACTTCCGCGGGAACATCGTCCAGGCGATGGTGGCCTTCGCCGAGGGCCGCCTCGGCGAGCCCGTCGTCCCCGTCCCCGCGATCACGCGCATCATCGCCATCGGATCCGACCGGATGATGCAGGCCGTGAAGGACGCCCGCCACGGCGTGCTGGCGCCGCACCTCTCGCCGTCGCACGCGGCCATCGGCAGCATCAACTCGCCGATGCAGTGCATGATGAAGGAGATCTGCGCGCAGTGCCTGCAGCGGCACGTCGACCCGGCGACCGGACGCGAGACCTTCGTCTTCTCCTGCTTCAACCAGGACCAGGAGCTGGACCGCGTGGACTTCGCGAACCTCCGGGCGCGCCTGAAGCAGAACAGCGTGCAGGAACGCATCGCCGACCAGTGGCTCGCGCACCTGCTCGCCGAGGCGCCCGAGCCCCTGCCGCACGCCTGATGTCATCCCTGGGGCCGGGGCCAGCGCTGCTAGACTGAGCCCGTGCTGCCCCCCGGCCACGTCATCGACGGCCGCTACGAAATCGTCGGACCGCTCGGGACCGGCGGCATGGGGCAGATATACAGGGCCCGCCGCGTCCGGCTGGGCGACGACGTCGCCCTCAAGATGCTGCTCTCGCCGGATGCGGATGCCGAGGCGCGGGAGCGGTTCCTGCGCGAGAGCCGGGCGTCGGCGCAGCTGCGCCATCCGCACGTCGTGTCGATCCTCGACTTCGACACGGACGCCGAGGGCCGGCCCTTCCTGGTGATGGAGCTCCTGAGCGGTCCCAGCCTGCGGGAGGAGCTCGACGTCGGCGGCGCGTTCGGCCCCGCGCGGACCGCCGAGGTCCTGCGGGTGGTGGCGAGCGCGGTGCAGCTCGCCCACGACCACGGCGTGACCCACCGCGACCTGAAGCCCGCCAACATCGTCGCCCACCGGTTCGAGTCCGGTGAGCGGGTCTACAAGGTGATCGACTTCGGGCTGGCGTCGCTGCAGGCGCCGCCCGACGCCACGCGGCTCACCCTGCCGTTCACCTTCCTCGGCACGATCGCCTACTCGGCCCCGGAGCAGCTCGCCGGCGAGACGGTCGGGCCAGCCGCCGACCAGTACTCGCTGGCGGTCGTCGCCTACGAACTCCTGACCGGCCGGCGGCCGTTCGATGCCGCCGATCCCCTCGCCCTGGCGCAGCAGGTCCTGTCGGCTGGCCCGGCACCGGCGTCCACGGTGGTGCCGGACCTGCCGGCCGCGGCCGACGCGGTGCTGGCACGCGCGATGGCCCGCGCACCCGCCGAGCGGTGGGAGAGCGTGGCGGCGTTCGTGGAGGCGCTCGCCGGCGCGCTGGCCGTGCCGGACGAGGCCAGGGACGGCGGCGCCCTCGACGAGGTCGGCCTCCTGTCGCGATACGACCTGGGCGAGGTGCTGGGTCCCGGGCGCCTGGGGAGCATCGTGCGGCGCGGCGCGCACCGCGCCCTGTCGGTGCCCGTCGCCATCCGGCACCTGCGCCGGGAGGGGCAGGCCGGCTGGGACGCGCTCCGGGCCCGGTTCCTCCAGGAAGCCCGGACGCTGCAGGTCCGTCACCCGCACCTGCTGCACGTGCGCGACTACGGCGAGGACTCCACCGGCGTATTCGTCGTGACCGACCTCGTGGACGGGCCGAGCCTGCGCGCGGTCCTGGCCGGCGGACCCCTGGAGTGGCCCCGCGCACGACGCCTGATCCTCCAGATGATCGACGCCGCCGGCGCCCTGCACCGGCACGGCGGGCTCCTGACGGGCGTGAACCCCGACACGATCCGCGTCACCGGCGACGCCGATGCCGAGCACGTCGTGCTCACCAGCGGCGGCATCCGCTCCCTGCAGGACGTGCTGGCCACGATGCGGGAGTCGGAGCTGCGCGGCCAGGAAGCGAGCGAAGTGGAACTGCCCTACCTGGCGCCGGAAGTGCTGACCGGACGGACGCCCGAGCCGCCGGCCGATCTCTTCACGCTGGGCGCGATCGCGTACGAGCTCGCCACGGGGCGGCGGCCCTTCAACGCGCCGACGCTGCCCGAGCTCATCGGCGCGATGCTGACCTCGGGCGCCGGCGCGCGGCCGGCTGTCGCGGCGCCGTCCACGGCCGGGCCGGCCATCGAACGCTGCCTGGTCGCGGATCCGTCGGCGCGGGGCACCTTGGCGGACCTGGCGGCAGCGGTACGCGCCTCCGCAGGCTGAGCCGCCACCTCACGGCGGCGGGCACGGCCGTCCCGCGCGGCGTCTACGCCAGCGCCGCGACGGCGGCGCCCACCAGGCCCGCCTGGTCGTTCAGAATCACGTGCACGGGCACATCGGCCAGCAGGCCGTGCATGGGCGCCTTGTCGAGGAACGTCGTCATGAACCGCGCCTGGATGAGGGGCAGGATCTTGGGCGCGATGCCGCCGCCCACGTACAGGCCCGAGGTGGCGACGGCCCGCAGGGCCAGGTTGCCGGCTTCGGCGCCGTAGGCGTCCACGAACATCTCGAGCACCGTGACACACCGCTCACACGTGCCCGCGGCGGCAGCATCGGAGACGCGGGCCGTCGCGCCGTCCTCGTCGAAGCCGCCCGCGACGGCGCAGCGGTCCGCGCGGTGGACGTGGCGGGCCAGGTTGATGAGCCCGAGGCCCGAGACCACGCGCTCCACGTCCACGCGCCCGAAGCGCTCCCTGAGCGCCGCGACGAGCGCCAGCTCGGCGTCGGTCCGGGCGGCGAAGTCGGCATGCCCGGCTTCCGACGGCACCGGCCACCATGCGCCGTCCACGCGGTGCAGGGTCGCTTCGCCGAGTCCCGTGCCCGCCGCGATGAGCGCGGCGTTGCCGTGGGCCGAGGTCCGTCCCGCCTGCAGCGTGTGGAGCTCGTCCGGCGCCAGCACCGGGACCGCGTAGGCCATGGCTTCGAGGTCGTTCAGCAGCCGCAGGCGGGCGACGCCCGTGCCCTCCACCACGTCGCGGGCCTTCACGCGCCAGGGCACGTTGGTGAGGGTGGCCTCGTGCTCCACGATCGGGCCGGCGACGCCGAGCGCGATGGCGTCCACCTCGGGCCCGATCGGGCACGCCGCGCGCAGCAGCGACATCAAGTCCGGGTAGTCGAGGGTCCGCACCGCGCGCGCCTCAATCAGGCGCGGCCGCGGCGCGACGCGCTCGAAGAGCCCGACCAGCGTCTTGGACCCGCCGACGTCGGCTGCGAGGATCATGGCTGGTATTGTACGCGGCGGCGAAAGGTCTGCGTTGACAGGCCGCCGTCTCATTCGCCATCTTGATGTGTCGATGCCCGTCGAGCCGACCGACACGTCCGTCACTTCTCCGCCGACGCCGGCGTCGCCAGGCTCCGTCGACGTCCTGGGCATGTACCCCAAGCTCAGGGAAGACCACATCCGCTACCTGCAGAAGTGGGGCTTCATCACGCCGCCGATGCGCGGCGGCGGCACGCAGTTCTCGTTCCAGGATCTCGGCCTGCTCCGGCAGATTCACGCCGAGCTGCAGCAGGGCGTGCCGTTCCGGCGCGCGCTGCGCGACCTGCAGGCGTCGCGCGAGGGCCAGCTCGCGTTCGACTTCCGCCTCGACGTGGAGCCCGTGCGCATCCTCGCGCTCGCCCGGAAGGAACCCACGCTGCCGGCCATGAAAGCGGCGACGGCGGCCGACGTCACGCTGGATCCGAACCGGCGCCTCACCAAGGCCGAGCAGCAGTTCCTCGAGGGTTCGCAGCTCGACGACGGCACGGCCGAACGCCAGCAGGAGGCCGCGCGCGCGTATCGCCGGGCGCTCCACGACGACCCGAACCTGGTGCCGGCCATCATCAACCTGGCCAACATCCGCTACGCCTGCGACGAGCTGCCCGAGGCCCAGGCGCTCTACGAGCGGGCCCTCCGGCTCGACGACACGTTCTTCGAGGCGCACTTCAACCTCGGCAACATCCACCACGACCTGGGACGGCACGCCGAGGCCGTGGACTACTACCGGCGGGCGCTCTCGCTGAACGGCCAGTACGCCGAGGGCCACTTCTACCTGGCCGTCACGCTCGAGAAGCTGGGCCGGTCGGCGGAGGCGCGCCAGCACTGGCGCGCCTACCAGTTCCTGGCGCCCGACGGCGAGTGGGTGGACCTCGCCAAGGAATTCGGCGACGAGCCCCCGTCGCCGCCGCGCTGACGACCTCGTGCCGGTGCCAGGCCGATCCCGTTGGTCCTGCCGATTCGGCGGCGCCCGGACGCGATCCCTCCCTCCGGCTTCGCCAACTGACGATGTACGATCATCTCCGCCGGAGGCAGGGATCGCATCCGGCCACCACCGCGTTCGGTGGGACGGCTACTGCATCGTCTGACGCGCGGTGTCGGCGGCGCCCAGCGCCGGGCCGACGAAGATCCCGTTGAACAGGAACTTGAAGGTGCCGTGCGGCTGCGCGCGGAAGGTGATCTCGGGGCCGAGCAGGAACACGCGGCCCTTGCCCACCGTGGCCTCGACCGCCGCCGTGCCGCCGTCGAGGTAGTGCTGGCCCCACGCCCAGCCCGAGCGCAGCGGTTCCTTGTCGGCGAACCAGGCCACGGGCCGGACCCCGCGCAGGGACGCGTCGGGCGCCAGGCGCAGCACCGGCGAGTTCTCGAAGAACACGTCCACGTGCCGCTCGAAGCCGAAGGCGAGGGGGGCGGTGTTGTCCACGGCCACCCGCAGGATCGAGCCCGGCACGTAGTACTTGTCGCGCGGCAGCGGTCGCTCGGCGCCGCTGGAGGTGATCTCGACCATGTGGTTGCCGACCGGCAGCCCCAGTCCCTCGCCGAGCACGGCCGATCCGCCGAAGGCCACGATCACGCCGCCGGCCTCGGCGAACTCCTTCAGCCGCGGCAGCGTCCGCGCGACCGTCACGCTGCCGAGGTGGCTGCGGTACTCCTCCGGGATGTCCTCCGGGCGCGGCTGCCGGCCGCCGAACCCGCCGCCCCCGCCGGGCTCGGGGATGCCGCCGTCGGGGAAGAGCAGCACGTCGTACCTGGCCTTGAGGTTCCCGGCGTCGAGCGTCTGCGGATACACGACGTCGAAGTCGAACTCGAACTGCTCCAGCAGCCAGCGGACGTGTCCCGACGGCATCGAGCCCCCGTACTGGTCCCACAGCCCGATGCGCGGCTTCGCGATCCGGTAGAGCGTGCCCGCCGGGCGCTCGGCGACGCCGGTGGCGCTCACGCCGAGGTCCGTCGCGGCCTTCTGGAGGACCGCCAGCGTGGAGGGCCTGGCGGCCACGTAGATGGCGCCCGTCCCGTCCGTGCTCTGCCAGTGGCGATCGGCGACGAAATAGACCTCCTCGCCGGCCTTCAGCAGCCGGTTCACCACCGTGAACGCGTCGTTGTTCCTGTGGGCGATGGCATAGCCGGTCGTGCCGGACGCGCTCGTGACCGTGCCCGGCGCCGGCGTCACCACGTCGGTGAGCGCCTCGAACGGCCCGCTGACGTGCTCCAGCTGCCGATCGAACTTCACGCCCATCTGGAAGGCGAGCGTCCACCCGGCGTTGTCGTAGGGCGGGATGGGCGGCCCGCCCGGGTACTGGAAGTCGTTGGGATGGTCCTGCGGCTCGAACATGTCGAGCACGTGCGGCCGGAAGGCCTGCGCCGCCTGCACGACGAACGAGCCCGCCGGGTACTGCGTGCCCCCGGCCGAGAACGGCGCCGTGGCGCGCTGCACGGTGACGCCGGCCTTGATGAGGGCGTTCACGAACTTCGTGGAGGTGAGGAAGTCGCCCTGGCCCGCCGGCAGCACGTACGCCCGCGCGTCCCGCCACTCCGGCTTGCGCAGGAGCTCGAAGTACTTCGACGGGACCGTCTGCACGCGTCCGCCGGACACCATGCGCGGGTCGCCGGCCTCGAGCTTCATGTCCTTCGCGATCTCGGCCTTCACCTCGGCCACGCGGCTCGGGTAGTCGGTCCACGAGTCCGTGGACCCGCGCCGGATGGCGTTCCGGCCCATCACGTAGATGTTGTAGAGCAGCGTCTCGCGGTAGCGCTGCGCGAAGTCGAGCACCGCGTAGTTCGCGGTCATCGAGTAGTCGATCGACTGCCGGAAGTGCCAGGTCTGCGGCGGGATCGGCATCGGGTAGTCGCCCTTGGCGATGAGGCGGTCCGGCACGAAGCCGATCTGCTCGGGCGTCGGGTTGCCGATGCTCTCGGTGAGGAGGCCGACCTGGTTGTGGAAGTAGACCATCGTCCGGAGGCCGCCGTTCCACCACGTCGAGTAGTTCGAGCCGGAGCGCGTCGTGACGCCGGGCTTGCCCTCCGCATCGAAGCGCGCGTGCATGGCCGCGCCCACCTGGTCGAGCGTGTTCACGACGAGCGGGTCGTAGACGTAGTTGAAGGGATCGCGGAAGGGCGGCGAGAACATCACCGTGCCGGTCGGCCCCGTCTGGTGGTGGTTGTAGACGATCTGCGGGTACCACTCGCGGTAGAGCACGCGGTTGATGTTCGTGCTCTCGGGCTGGTTCATCGCGTAGAAGTCGCGGTTGTTGTCGTGGCCGACGTACTTCTGGTACAGCCGGGGAATCTGCGCCGTGCTGCGCTCGGTGGGCGTCGGCTTGCGCATGTACCAGTCGGACACCAGCTCCATGCCGTCCGGGTTGGCGTGGGCGGCCAGGATGATGACGTCGCGCAGGATGCGCATCGTCTCCTCGTCGGTCTTGCTGGCGAACTCGTAGATGGTCTCGGTGAGCTGCTGTGCGCCCAGGACCTCGGTGGCGTGCAGGCCGCCGTCGATCCAGATGACGGCCTTGCCTTCCCGGGCCAGCGCGCGGGCCGTCTCGTCGGTGAGGCCCTCGGCGCGCGCGAGCCGGCTGGCGATCTCCTTGTAGCGATCGAGCTTCCGGAAGTTCTCGGGCGCCGTGATGATGGCCATGAGCTGATCGCGGCCCTCGGCGGTCTTGCCGATCGACTGCACGACCATCCGATCCGATTCCTTGTCCAGCAGGCGCACGTACTCGCTGAACTTCGTGTAGTTCGGCAGCACGTAGTCGGCGCCGATCTGATGGCCGAAGAACGCCTCGGGCGTGGTGACCCTCGGCGCGGCCACGCGGGCCGGCTGCGCGAAGAGCGTGACGGCGGCGGCCAGCGCGACGGCGGCGCTGGTGGCGGCGAGGAGGAAACGGCGTGGGCGCGTCATGGGCAACCTCGTGGTGGGCATCGCGGTTCATTGTGTCGCAGAACAGCCCGCGCGCATCGCCCGCGGGGCCCGGCCCCTGCCGGCCTGAGACATTCCGTGACAGCCCGTGGGCCTGGCGCGATACCCTGTCGCGCGGGAGGGAAGCCATGCGCTCGATCTCTGCTGCCGCCGCCTGCCGCCTCGCCGTCGGGTTCGCGCTCGCGGCCTCGGCCGTGTCGATCTCCGGACAGGCCCCGCCGTTCGACGTGCTCATCACCGGCGGCCAGGTGCTGGACGGCACCGGCGCGGCCGCGCAGCGCGTGGACGTGGGCATCCGCGGCGGCCGCGTCGCCGCCCTCGGTCAGCTGGCGGGCCAGCCGGCCCGGCGGACCATCGACGCCACCGGGCTGGTGGTCGCGCCGGGCTTCATCGACCTCCACACCCACTCCGAGATGCCGCTCGTGGCCGACGGGACCGCCCAGAGCAAGGTCCGCCAGGGCGTCACCCTCGACGTGACCGGCGAGAGCACGTCGCCCGCCCCGCGCGATCACCTCGAGGAGGCCGGCGTGGACGGCGTGACGCCCGATTGGCGCACGTTCAGCGAGTACTTCGCCCGCCTCGAGCGCCAGGGCATCTCGATCAACACCATCGCGCACGTCGCCTCCGAGCAGGTGCGGCGCGTGGTGATGGGCTACGACACCGCCGATTCCACGCCGGCCCAGCGCAAGGCGATGATGGACTACGTCGCGCGATCGATGCAGGAAGGCGCCTGGGGCCTGGTGACCCGCTTCGAGAGCGGCGGCCCCGAGCATCCCGAGGAGGTCCTCGAGATGGCGCGGACCGTGGCCCGCTTCGGCGGCAACTACACGTCGCACATCGGCAGCGAGGGCTACGAGCAGAAGCGCGAGCTCGACTACGCGATCCGCGTCGCCGCGCAGGCGAAGATCCCGGTGCACGTCTTCCACTTCAAGATCCGGGGCCTGCCGCTCTGGGGCACCATCGGCACCTACATCGACCAGATCGAGGCGGCGCGCGCGCGGGGGCTCGACGTCACCGCGAACCAGTACCCGTACACGGCGATGTTCCACGGCTGGAGCGCCTTCTTCCCGCTGTGGATGCGCGAGGGCGGCCCGCAGAAGTTCGCGGAGCGCCTCAACGATCCCGCGGCCCGGGCGCGCCTCAAGACCGACAAGGACTTCAAGACCTGGTCCGAGGAGCACGGCGGCTGGGGCGGCATCGCCCTCGCGCGGGCCCGCACGGAGAAGAACCGCCAGTACGAGGGCAAGCGCATCGCCGAGATCGCGAAGCTGCGCGGCGACGCGGACCCGATGGACACCTGCATCGACATCATGGCGGAGGAAGGCGGCAACGTGAGCGGCATCTTCCACACGATGTCCGAAGAGGACGTGCGCGCGGTGATGCGGCTTCCGTGGGTGGCGGTGGCGAGCGACGGGTCGGCCATCAACCTCGACGCGCCGGGGGTGCCGCATCCGCGGAACTACTCGACCAACGTGCGCGTTCTCGGGCACTACGTGCGCGACGAGAAGGTGCTGAGCCTGCCCGACGCCGTGCGCAAGATGACGGGCCTGCCGGCCAGCATCCTCGGCCTCACCGACCGCGGCCTGCTGAAGACGGGCTTCGCCGCCGACGTGGCGGTCTTCGACCCGGCGACGGTCGGCGAGACCAACTCGTTCGAGAAGCCGAAGTCGTACGCGAAGGGCGTGCCCTACGTGCTCGTCAACGGCGTGGTGGTCATCGACAAGGGCGAGCACACGGGCGCCCGGCCGGGCAAGCCGCTGCGCGGCCGCGGCTACGCCGCGCACTAGACAATTCCCGGATGACCCCCCAACGCGGTCTGATGATCGTCGGGGCGTTCCTGGCTGCGGTGTCGGTCCGACCGAGCGCACAGGCCGAGTTTCCGTTCCGCGATGCCACGAGCTCGACCGAGGATCGGGTCGACAGCATCTTGTCCCTCATGACGGTCGAGGAGAAGTTGGCGTGCCTTGGCGTCAGCACGGCGGTACCACGTCTCGGGATCCCAAACGCCGGCAATTCCGAAGGGCTGCACGGACTCGTGCGCAAGGCGACGGCGGACTCGCCTGGGATCCCCACGACGTCCTTCGGACAAGTCGTAGGCATGGGAGCGACGTGGGACAAGGAACTGATGCGGCGCGCCGGTGCGGTGCAAGGCTATGAAGCCCGTTACGTGACGCAGCACGACCACGTGCCCGTGCTCGTGGTGTGGGGGCCGAATGCGGACCTCTCTCGCGATCCGCGGTGGGGGCGCAATGAGGAGAGCTTTGGCGAAGACAGCTTCTTGACCGGGACCCTGTCAGCCGCGTTCGTGCGCGGGCTGCAGGGCGACGATTCGAGATATTGGCAGGTCGCGTCGTTGATGAAGCACTTCCTGGCCAACAGCAACGAAACGACCCGCGGGTCGTCATCGTCCGACTTCGATGCGCGCCTGTTTCGCGAGTACTACTCCCTTCCGTTCCGCCTGGGGTTTCAGGCAGGCGCGCGATCCGTCATGGCTGCCTATAACGCGATGAACCGCGTGCCGATGACCGTGCACGACGCGCTCCGGGACGTCGTGGCAGGCGAGTGGGGTGCGGACGGCATCATCTCGTCCGACGCAAGGGCGATTCCGCTCATGGTCTCGGAGCACAGGTACTTCAAAACCGAGAACGATGCCATCGGTGCGGCCCTTCGGGTCGGCATCAATCAGATCCTCTGGCCCCGAACCGATGTCGTGGGTGCGGTGCGTCATGCGTTCGAGGCCGGCGCCTTCGGCGAATCGGACCTGGACCGGGTTCTTCGCGGTAAGTTCCGGACCGTCATCCGGCTCGGGTTGTTGGATCCTCCCGGGCAGGTGCCGTACGCCAAGATCGGTGCTCCAGGCGAGCCCGCGCCCTGGAGCACGGAACGACACAAAGCAGTGGCGAGGGAGGTCGCGCACGAATCGATCGTCCTGCTCAAGAATTCCGCCGCGACGCTTCCGCTGAACCAGGCGTCGATCCGCAGCGTGGCCGTGATCGGCCGGTTCGCCGATCAAACGCTGATCGATCTGTATGGCGGCCCGTTGCCGTATGCCGTTCCTATTCTCGACGCGATACGGGACAAGGTCGGTTCTGCCATGCGGGTTCAATTCGCGCGGAACAACGAGGGCAACCATGCCGTTGACGCCGCCAGGTCCAGCGATGTCGCCATCGTCGTCGTCGGCAACCATCCGTTCTGCGGTGATGCGCTCGAGATGCGCCCGGTCGTGAACGCCGACAACTCGACGAAGCCCTGTCCGGATCCAGGCGAAGGACGGGAAGGTCGAGATCGTACCACGCTGGAACTCACCGACGAGGCCCTCGTCAGGACGGTCTTTGCTGCGAATCGCCGAACGATTGTGATCGTGGTCTCGAGCTTTCCGTACGCCATCAACTGGACCCAGCAGTACGTCCCGGCAATTCTCTGGACGACCCATGCGGCGCAGGAGCAAGGAGCCGCGGTGGCCGACGTGCTGTTCGGTGCCTACAATCCGAGCGGCCGTCTGACCCAGACGTGGCCGAAGTCCTCCGCGCAACTACCGCCGATCGAGGACTACGACCTTCGCAAGGGCCGAACCTACATGTACTCCACGGCTGAACCGCTGTACCCATTCGGCTACGGACTGAGCTACACGACTTTCGCCTACTCCAACCTGCGATTCAGTGCGTCCGCGCTCGCGGAGAACTCAACGATCACGGTGAGCGTGGATGTCACGAATACCGGGACTCGACAGGGTGGCGAAGTGGTTCAGCTGTACGTGAGCCACATCGGCTCTGCCGTGCCGAGGCCGCGAAAGGCGTTGAAGGGCTTTGACCGCGTCGTCCTTGAACCTCGCGAGACGAGGACGGTCCAAATACCGCTTCGGGCCGAGGACCTGGCCTATTGGGATCAGGAGCGGTCGGGCTGGCGGCTGGAACGGGGCTCCGTGACCGTCATGGCCGGCGGGTCCTCTGCCGGTGCCGTCGTTCAGCGGACCCTGGCCGTCCGTTGACAGTTGCCCCGTCGACTGCGGGCTGATGAGACATGCGGATTCTGGCGTCGGCGACGCGCCCTGACACGGCGCCCGGTGGCGATCAGTACGGCGGGGTCGACTGCCAGCCGTCCGGCGCCCGCAGCCGCGCGAGCGCCCCGACCAGTTCGCCCGCCTGCGTCGTCCAGGCGACGGCCAGCGCCGCGAAGACGACCGCGGCGGCGCCGACCCGCCAGCGCGCGGCGACCTGTCCCGGCACCGACAGGCTGGCGGCCACGGCCAGGATCGGCACGAGCGGCAGGTGGAAGCGGCTCTCGCCGAAGCTGAGGGCGTGCAGGACGCACGTCGCCACGACGAACCCCGCCATGGCCGCGTGCACGGGCCGGCGCTTCACCCGCGCGCCCACCAGGCCGGCCAGCGCCGCGAACGCCAGGACCGGGAACGCGAGGACGAGCGCGACGCCCCAGGCCGTCACGACGAGCGGACGGCGTGGGCCGAAGTAGCCGTTGCCGTAGGCCCAGGCGTGCTCACGGCCCTCCAGGCCGGCCAGGTAGGCCACCTTCGCCACGGCCAGACGTGTCCAGCGCGCGGGGTGCGCGCGCGCCCACGCCAGGGCCGCCGCCAGCGCGCGGCGGTTGCCGTCGGCGGGCGAGGCCGATCCGTCCACGAAGGCCGCGCGGAGCCGCGGTTCGTCCCCCAGGACGAGACGGCCGGTGGCCGTGTCGTGGGTGCCGAGCAGCACGTTGATGCCGCTCGTCGAGTCCAGCACCGGCCCGCCGGCGACCCGCGTGGTGAAGAGGAGCCACGGCGTCAGGACGACGGCGGCGGCCAGCACGAACACCGCCACCCGCGTGCCCGCCGCGCGCAGCGTCGCGCCCTCGTACACGACGGCCCAGGCCGCGGCGACCACTCCCGACGCCAGGAGTGCCAGGCCGACCGACCTCGTGAGCATGGCGGCGCCGGCCAGGACCCCGGCGGCCGCGATCCAGCCGGACGAGCGGTGGTCGAGGCACACCAGGGCCGCCACGACCAGCAGGGTGTAGAGGCCCTCGGGCATCAGGTACACCGACGAGAGCACGAGGGACGGGTAGAGAGCGACCGCCGCCGCCGCGATCCAGGCGCGGGAGCCCGCGCCGGCCCGTCGCGCCAGCCACCCGGTGGCGAGCACCAGCGCGCCGCCCACCACGGCATTGGCCACGCGCCCCCACCAGAACGACTCCCCGGCCAGGCGGTACGCCACCGCGAGGAGCGCAGGATACCCGGGGCCGCGCAGCGCGTCGGTGAGCGGGGCGCCGTGCGCGAGGAGCACCGCCCGCGCGTGGTACTGCGTCATGTCGGCGAACACGCCGGAGCCCGCCGATGCCCACGACACCGCCAGGCGCGCGGCGACGGCGACCAGCGCCCAGGCGGCCACGCCGGTCATGGACGATCCGGCGGACCCGCGAGGGCGTGGGCGAGCGCCGGCAGCATCGCGTACACCGCCGCGGCGACCCACAGGTTCGCCTCGATGCCGAGCGTCATCGAGATCATCACGGCCGCAATGGAGGCCACGACCCCGGCGGCGCCGTTGGCGCCCCACATCCAGGCCACGGCCGCCTCGTCGCGCCGCTGCACCAGCCGCGCCCCGTAGGGAAAGCAGAGGCCCATCAGCGTCGAGAGCGGAGCCAGGAAGGCGATGACCGTGGCGATGCGGGCCGCGGTCGGCCACGCGACCGCCCCGGCCGACACGGGCGCGACGGCCAGGGCCGTGGCTGCCAGCCCCGCGGCGAGCACCCAGACGGCGGCGGCGAATCGCCGGGTGCCGTCCCCGACGGCGCGTTCGGAGATCCAGCTGCCGGCGCCCGCGAACAGGATCATCGAGAAGAGCACCACCGCCAGCGCGTAGGTCGGGTGGCCGAGGAGCACCGAGAAGCGCTGGAGGAAGGCCACTTGCGCGCACATGAACGCCACGCCGATGCCCGAGAAGTAGGCGAGCCCGGCGGCGAGGCTGCCGCCCGGCAGGGCCGGACGCCCCCCGAGCGCCAGCGGCAGCACGATGGCGGCCGCGACGAACACGAGCGAGACGCCGAGGATCGCGACGAGCGTGCCCGTGGCTCGCAGGTTGCCCGAGATGACGCCGCCGTCGGTGGCCGTGACGCCGCGCAGCCAGGCCGCGGGCTTGAGCATGTTGAAGAAGAACGGCTGGGCGTCGGTAGGCGGCGCGTAGTCGAAGGTGGGATCCGCGACGGCCGCCGCCAGCTCCGCGTCGGACCCGCTGCGAAGGATGGCGTCGAGGCGCGGGTCGGCGACCGGCCTCCGCGGGGAGGCGAGCACGGTGAAGCCGCGGGCGCCACTGACCGCCTCGATCGCATCCAGGTCGGCGTCGCTCAGCGGCGAGGGCGAGACGAGCAGCGTCGCCACGTTGTGCCTCGCCACGAGCGCGACGTGGTCGAGCGGACGCGTCACGCCGCGATCGAGGAGCGCGCTCACCGCGAGGGCGATGAGCCGGCTCGTTTCCGACGCCTGGCCCGGCGAGAACCACCGCGACACGCTGATGAGGCCGGTGGGCGTGAGTCGATCGAGGAAGATGCGCCAGGCCTCGCGGGTGTAGAGGCCGTTCTCGCTCAGCGTGAACGCCCCGGCGCCGGTCGCGGCCCACGTGTCGACCAGCGACATCTGGAGCACGTCGAAGTGGTCCGGCGAGCGGGTGAGGAACGCCCGCCCCTCGTCGTGGACGAGCGTGACGCCTGGATGGTCGGCGAGCCTGGTGAAGCGGCGGTGGTACTCGGTCAGGAGCGCCACGACGTTGTTGTTGATCTCGACGGCCGTGATCGAGGGGCTGCCGCTCCAGATCGCCGCCAGCACATCCCGGCCGCCGCCGACGCCCACCACCGCCACCTGGCCGCGCTTGCGCAGGTGGTACGGCAGCGCCGTCACGTCGTAGGCCACCCAGTCGAGCGATTCCGGCCGGCCGTCCCACTCGGTCATGGGGGTGCCGGCCTCGCCGTCCACGAGCACGATCGACTGGTTGTTGGTGAACTGCGCCGCGCCCTCGCCGCCGCCCCAGTAGAAGGCCGGACCCCGCGCCGGCTGGAAGGCCAGGATGTGCGCGTGGCTGTTCCACAGGCTGTCCATGACCGGCTGGGTCCAGGCGAGGCGGTTCTTCGGGTAGAGGACGTGGATGGCTTCGCTGCGCACGTTGCCGGCGAAGGCCGCGCCCGCCAGGGCCAGCGTGGCCGGCACGAGGATGCCGGCCGGAAGACCGGCGGCCCGCCGGAACGCGAGTGCGCCGAGCGCGGCGATGCCCGACGCCGCGAAGGCCGCCGCGCTCAGGTTCGTGGCGTCCAGGAGGACGACCGCGGCGATGCAGCCCAGCGCCGCGCCGAAGAGGTCCGAGGCGTACAGACGGCCCACCGGGGCAGGGACCCGCGTGAGGGCCAGCGTCGTGACCACGCCGCCGAGCGCGAACGGCAACGTCACGACCGCGAGCGCCAGGGCCAGGACGACGAGGTCCATCGCCGTCCACTGCTGGCCGCCCGGAATCGGCATGGCCAGCGACAGCAGGTGCGAGAGGGGAATCGCCAGCGCGAAGCGTCCCGACCACGCCGCGAGCTGGCGCGGGCCGTCGTGGACGGGGAAGCGCCCGGGCGAGACGAAGACCGCGACGGCGCCGGCCGCCGCGCCGAGCATGGCGACCGAGATGGCCACGAACGAGAGGTGATACCAGGTGACGACCGACAGGAGGCGGCTGTCCACGATCTCGACGAGCAGCGTCGCGAGCATCGTGAGGCCGAGGCCGGCATAGAGCGGCGCCTGCGTCACGCCGGCCGACGTCCGAGGAGAGAGGGCCGCATCGATGCCGATTGTACGCCGCGGCGCCGGGACGACAGAGGCGAGGTTCAGCGGCGCGCTGCCGCCGCCAGCGGCAGACGACGCTCTATGGCGCTTGCTGCCGCCGCCAGCGGCAGACGACGCTCTATGGCGCTTGCTGCCGCCGCCAGCGGCAGACGGCGCTCTATTGCGCCCGCTGCCGCCAGGAGTTCGGGCTCCGCGAACCGCGGTCCGACCAGCTGCAGCCCGACGGGCACGCCGCCCGCGCCGTTCCCGCACGGCACCGACACGGCCGGCACCCGCGCGGCGTTGAAGGCCCACGTGTTGCGGAGGATGCGCATGCCGTCGATCGGGCCCGCGATCGGCGGGGCCGTGACGGGCACCGTGGGCATCACGAGCAGGTCGACCTCGTCGAGCACCGTGGCCACCCGGCGCTCGAATGCCTCGCGCGCGACCCGCGCGGCCGCCAGCGCCGTCTCCGGAATGGGCGGCCCCTGGAACACCGCGGCGAAGTCGCGCGAGAAGGCTTCGGGCCGCGCCGCCCAGTCCGCCCGATAGGTCGCCCGGATCTCGCTGACGGCGATGGGATCGAACAGGCCGCCGTAGGTCTCGGCCGTGATGCCCAGATCCACGTCAGCGAGGCGTGCGCCAGCCGCCGACAGCGTCCGGAGCGCCTCGTCGAAGGCCGCGGCGACGCCGGGGTCGAGGCCGGCGCAGAAGTACGCCCGTGCGACGCCGAGGCGCCCTCCATGGAGGCCGCGCTCGACGGCCGCCCTGAATCGGGTCAGGAACGCTTCACCGCGCGGGGCCCCCGTCCCGGAGGGCGCCACGGCCGCGAGCACGAGCGCGGCGTCCTCGGCCGTGCGCGTGAGGAGCCCGGCGTGATCGAAGGTGGGGCAGGCGCCGAGCAGACCGCCGGTTGGCAGGAGGCCGAAGGTCGGCTTGAGCCCGACGCATCCGCAGAGCGCGGCGGGAATGCGCACGCTGCCGCCCGTGTCGCTGCCCGTGGCCACCAGCGCGAGACGGGCCGCCACGGCCGCCGCCGATCCGCCGCTGGATCCGCCGGCGATGCGCGTCGGGTCGTGCGGATTGTGCGTGGTCCCGAAGAACGGGTTGATCGTCGTGACCCCGCCGCCGAGCTCGTGCGTGTTCGTCTTGCCCAGCAGCACCGCCCCCGCGCCGGTGAACGCCGCGACGAGATCGGCGTCCTCGTCCGGGACCCAGCGCTCGTGCAGCCGCGAGCCGCCGGTGGTCCTGACGCCGCGCGTGGCGAAGAGATCCTTGTGCGCCACGGGCACGCCGAAGAGCGGCGGTTCGGTCCCGAGCGCCGAGGCCCGCAGCAGCAGGCGCCGCGTCTCGTCCACCGCGCGCTCCCGCGCGACGGTGACGTAGGCGCCGAGGGCGCCGTCCTCGCGGTCGATGGCCGCCAGGTAGGCGCCGGTGACGTCGATGGGCGTGAGGCGCCGCTCCCCGTAGGCGCGCGCCAGCCCGGCCACGGTCAGGGCGGTGGGGTCGTCCTCCGGCGGCCGGGGCGGCTGCGCCGCCCGGATCGCCGCGGGATGCCACGCCGCGCTTGCGGCCCACGTCAGCCACTCCCGTCTGGTCACGCCGCTGCTCCCCGCCGCATCCGGCCCGCATCTTACGCGGTCGCGCGATAACCCGTGGCGGCCGTGACCGTTCCGCTATGATGCGGGCGGTCCGCGGCGGGACGCGGCCAGGGGAGGGTGTCATGGGGTGTTGGCGTAGGGTCGCGCTGGAGCTGCTGTCGGTCGGTCTGGCCTGGGGACTGGGCATCACGCCCGCGCTGGCGCAGCACGACATGCACATGGACGATCCAGGCGGCCCCGCCGCCGGCGGCACGCCGGCCCTGCCGAAGTACGTCGCCGACCCCATTCCGATCTACACGGCCGGGCTCGGCCCCTTCACCAAGACCATCACCACCACGAACCCGGAGGCCCAGGCCCTGTTCACGCAGGGCATGCAGATGATGTACTCGTTCGCGAAGCTCGACGCCGTCCGGTCCTTCCGGGCCGCGTGGCAGCGCGACGCGACCTGCGCCATCTGCTACTGGGGCGAGGCCTGGGCCTGGGGCTCCTACCTGAACGGCCCGATGCTGGCCGAACACGCGCCCTTTGCCTACGCCGCCGCGAAGAAGGCCCTCGCGCTCAAGGCGAACGCGAAGCTGCCGTGGGAGCGCGCCTTCATCGACGCCATCCAGTCGCGCTACGTCGAGCGGTTCGATCCGAAGGCGCGGATGGACCAGGAGCGTGCCTACGCGGCCGCGATGCAGAAGGTGGCGGAGGCGTTCCCGACCGACGTGGACGCGATCACCCTGTACGGCGACGCCCTGTTCCTGCTCGAGCCCAGGCGCGGCACGCGCGACATCAACGCGCCCAACATCCAGCGCCTGCACAAGGTGCTGCTCCAGGCGCTGGCCCTGGACCTGAAGCACCCGGGCGCGTGCCACCTGTACGTGCACGCCACCGAGTCCACGGTGGATCCCGGCCGGGCCGCCGAGTGCGCCGAGTTCCTGGGCAACGCGGTGCCGGGCGCCAGCCACATGAACCACATGCCGTCTCACACCTGGAACGAGATCGGGCGGTGGAACGACGGCGTGCGCGCGAACCTGCAGGCCTGGCACTCGGACATGAAGGCGGCCATCAACGAGGGCTTCGCCATCTACCCCGATCACAACCTGCACATGCTGCTCTTCGCGGCCTCGAACGACAGCCAGGGTGCCATCGCCATCCAGGCGGGCAAGGACTACGCGAAGAGCACCGGCGACTCGATGTACCACGTGCTGACGCTCGTGCGCTTCGGCCGCTTCGACGAGATCCCGGCGGTCACGGCGCGCCCCGAGCGCGACGTGCCGGCCGGCATGTGGGACTTCGCCCAGGGCTACGCGAAGCTCCGGGCCGGCGAGGTGGATTACGCCCGTCTCTACCTCTCGCGGGTGCAGAAGACGGCGGCCACCTCGACGCAGAACTTCCGCAACCACGAGGCCAAGGTCCTGCTGGGCATCGTGGGCAACATCCTGGAGGGCGAGATCGCCCGCTACGTCGGCGACAAGGCGACGGCGCTCGCGAAGTTCCAGGAGGCCGTGACGCTCGACGACAGCCTCGAGTACGACGAGCCCGAGCCGCTGCCCTTCGACGCCCGCCACTGGCTGGGCGCGATGCAGATCGAGGCCGGGCAGTACGCCGAGGCCGAGACGACCTATCGGACCGAGCTCGAGGAGCACCCGCACAACGGCTGGTCGCTCTTGGGCCTGCAGCAGGCGCTCAAGGCGCAGGGCAAGCCGTCCGCCGAGGTGGACCAGGAACTGGAGAAGGCCTGGGCCCGCTCGGATACGTGGATCCGGGCGTCCCGCTTCTGATTTACCGGGGCGTGCCGGCGCGGCGGAGATCCGCGAGCTTTCCGCGGACCTGAGCCAGCATCTCGACGTCGGTGCCTTCCAGGGCGCCCTGCGCCTGCAGGCCGGCGAGGATCGACTCGGCCTCCGCGTAGTCGCGCTCGGCCGCGCTCCGATCCGGGGCGCCGCCCCCGGGACCGGCCGCGAGCACGCCCAGGCCGTCGGCCCGTTCGGCCAGCGCGTACGCCACGTAGACCCGGCGCTCGAGATTGGCAGGGTTTCGCTCGGCAAGCTCGCGGCACAGCTCGACCGACCTGTCGAGGTTCTCCAGCGCCGGCGCGCGGCGGCCGAGCCGCGCGAGCAGACGGCCCCGCATGCCGTAGTTGGTGGCCACCTCGCCCCGGGCCCGGACGCTCTCCGGCGACGCGGCCGCCAGGCGATCCTGGATCGCGGCGGCCCGCTCGATCGCGGCCAGCGCCTCGGCGTAGCGGCCGTCCCCGTCGAGCATCTCGGCCTGCTTGTAGTACGTGATCGCGAGATCGTTCTGCGCGGCGGCGTTGCTCGGGTCCTCGCGCGCCTGCGCCTCGTAGGTCTCGCGCGCCAGGCCCTCCTCGGTCAGGGCCTCGGCCCGCCGGCCGAGCGCCAGGAGGATGTCGGCCGTGTTGCTGCGCGCCACCGCCAGGTTGCGCTTGAACATGGCGTTGTCCGGAAAGCGTGCGGATGCCCGGGTGAAGACCTCCACGGACTTCCTCATCTCGTCGAGCGCGGCGGCGTGGTCGCCGACGTTCGGGTAGTTGGGATTCCCGAGCACGTTGCCGACCTTGTTGTAGGCCACGCCGAGCTGCCGGAGGTTGGCCGGATCGTCGGGCGCGGTGGACGCCAGCTGCTCCATGAGGCTCAGTGCCCGCCGGTGGGCCTCGAGGGCCTCGCTGGTCGCGCCCGTGGCCACCAGGAGATCGCCGAGCCGGCTGTAGCCGGCCACCAGGTCCCGTCGCGCCTCCGGCGGGGCCGAGGCGTCGGTGGCGATGTCGCGCTGCAGGTCCACGCCGCGCCGCACGGCCTGCATGGCGCCGGCCGTGTCGCCCGTGGCCGCCAGAAGCTCGCTCAGGCGGAAGAGGGCCGTGGCCGTCTCGCGCCGGAGCTCGGGCGGGCTCGCGCTGGCGACGCCGAGCGAGTCGTAGAGGGCAACGGCCTTCTGGTAGCTCGTCAGCGCGCCGGCCGTATCGCCCAGGTTGGGATTCAGCGGCCGGCCCTGCACGTCGCCGACGCGCAGGTAGCCGGCGGCGAGCTCGCGCCGCAGGTCGGCCCGGTCGCCGGCGTCGGCGGCGATCTTGTCGAGGTACTCGATGCCCTTCTGCACCATCAGCTGGCGCGCGGGCGTGGATCCGGCCAGGTCCTTGACGGCGTCGTGGACGTCGAAGAGGAACGCGCTCGCCAGCGCCCGGACGTCTTCGAACCGCTGCTCGGCCCGCGCCCGCTCGCGGCTGGCCACGCGCGCCTGCCAGACGACGCCGGCCATCCCCGCCACGAGCGCGAGGCCCACGGCCGCGCCGGCCGTGACCGCGCCGCGGTGGCGGCGCACGAACTTCGAGGCGCGATAGCCGAACGTGTCCTGACGCGCCAGCACCGGCAGGCCGGCCAGGTGCCGGCGCAGGTCCTCGGCGAACTGGTCCACCGACGCGTAGCGCCGCGCCGGCTCCTTGCTGAGCGCCTTGAGGAGGATGTTGTCGAGATCGCCGGCCAGCCGCCGCTGCCAGCGCTGCGAGTCCGCCGGCCGGGTGGAACGCGGCCCCGTCCGCGCCGGGCCGGTGTCGGTCTTCGGGGCCGCCGGCCGCGTCACCGCGAGGCTGGGCCGCTCGGGCTCCTCCTCGCACACCGCACGGACGATCTCCGAGAACGCCCGGCTGGTGAGGCGGTAGGGCTGGCGTCCGGTGAGGAACTCGTAGAGCAGCACGCCCAGCGAGTAGACGTCGCTCGCCGTCGTGACGGTGTCGCCGCGCACCTGCTCGGGGCTGGCGTACTCGGGCGTCATCATCTGCAGCCCCGGGGCGGTCGGCGCCAGCGTGTGGCCGGCCATCTCGGGATTGAGCAGCTTCGCGATGCCGAAGTCGAGCAGCTTCGGCACGCCGTCGGAGGTCACCAGGACGTTGGCGGGCTTGAGATCGCGGTGGATGACGAGGTTCTGGTGCGCGTGCTGGACCGCCGCGCACACCTGGACGAAGAGCTCGAGCCGGGCGGCGACGTCCAGCGACCGGGCGTCGGCGTACTCGACCAGCGGCGCGCCCTCCACGTACTCCATCACGAGGTAGGGCCGGCCGTCGGCCGTCGTGCCGCCGTCGAACAGCCGCGCGATGTTCGGGTGATCGAGGCCGGCCAGGATCTGCCGCTCCGTCCGGAAGCGCCGCACGATGGCCTCGGTGTCCATGCCGCGCTTGAGGATCTTGAGGGCGACCCGCTTCTGGAACGCGTCGTCGTCGCGGACGGCCAGGTGGACCGTGCCCATGCCGCCCTGCCCGAGCTCGCGCACCAGGCGATAGGCCCCCACCCGCTCGTCGTGCGACGGGTCGTCCGCCCCGGGGGCGAGCTGGGTCGGATCGTCGGAACGGACGCTCACGGCTGGAAAATCCGAGTATATGCCGGGGCGCCGCGCGGCTCGTCCGGCCCTGGCGGTAGAATCTCGGCCACCAGTCGAGGCCGTCCGCGCGTCGGGTCGCGCGGGCCGTGGCCGGTCCGCTCCGAGAGCTCCGCATGCCCCCGCGCCACGTCCTGCCCGACGACATCGAGGAATTCCGGGACCGGCACTGGCGTCGGGAGGGCGGCCGCGAGATCACGTCGGCGGCCGAGGCGGAGCAGTTCGTCGAGGCGGTGGGCTTCGCGTCGTGCCTCACCGATGCCCGGAAGCCCGGCCCGTCGCTGTACGTCGCGGTCTGCGGGCGCCGCGACGCCGTGATGCCGCGCAACGTGCAGAAGGATCCCGAGGCCTCGGAGGCCTGGCTGCTCAAGGACGAGATGATCCGCCGCGGCAAGGTCTACTACGCGAAGCTCGCGCGCGGGAAGGCGATGTTCGTGGCCCCGCGACTGGTCCCGCACTTCAACGCCGTGTGGGGCGTGCGCAAGGCCGGCGAGGCCCGGCGCCTGAGCCGTCCCGCCCGCGCCATCCTGAGCGTGCTGCGCGCCGAATGGGAGATGGCCACCAAGGACCTGCGCGCGGACTCCGGCGTCACGGATCGCGCGACCTTCCTGCGCGCGATGGACGAACTCCAGGCCGCGATGCTGGTCGTGCCGAGCGAGGTGCTCTACGCGCCCTGGTTCACCTACATCTGGACCCTGGCCGTCGGGCGCTTTCCCGACCAGCTCACCGCGCGCGTCCGCCCCGAGGTGGCCCGCCGCGAGATCGCGCGCGCGTTCCTCACGACGGCCGGCATGACGGTGCCCGGCGAACTTGCGCGCGTCTCGGGCCTGGCACGCCCCGAGGCCGGACTCGGCAACCGCGCCCTGGTCCAGGAGGGCGCGGCGACATCCCCGGCGCGCGGCGTCTACGTGCTGACGTCTATCGCGGCCGGTAGTCCGGCGGCATGAACTCGATGGCGACGGCCTCGCCGGCCGTGGAGCCCGAGGCGCCCGGGCGATAGGTGACGAGCACCGGAATCGGGCGCTGCGGGCCGCATCCCACCGCCGGGGCTCCGCCCGCCCGGTACGAGACGAAGTCCACGCTGGCCATCCGCGCCGCGCGCAGGCGCAGATCGCGGCCGCCCACGCGCGCGACGAGGGTCACCGCGTTGCCGCGGATGCACTCGATGAACGACCACGTCCCGAACACCTGCCGCTCGCCCGCTCGCACCGGCCGCAACTGCAGCACGTAGGCCGGGGGCGCCGGACCACCGGGCGGGTCCGGTGCCGTGCCCGGCGGATTCGAGGGAGGCGGCGGGCCGCCGCCGGACTCCTCCGGTCCCGGGCCGGACTCACGCGCCGCTGGCGGAGCGGCCGGGGGCTCGATCCGGGCCAGGTCGATCTCCAGGGCCGTCGTCAGGTACTCGCGGGCGCCGGCCCGGATCCTGTCGCTGCTGCCCCGCTCGGCGAGCGGATCCAGCACCACGCGCGCCTGCGACGTGTCCCGGGCCAGCAGATGGAGGCGCGCGAGCTGCAGCCGGTAGTCGTCGCGCACGGGCGCCAGCGCGATGGCGCGGCGCACGAGCTGCATCGCCTCGTCGCGCGCCTCCTCCCGCTGGTCGAGGTGGCGCGACAGCTCGACGTGGGCCTCCGCGAACGTCGGGTTGAGGCGCACCGACTCGCGAAGCGCGGCTTCGATCAGGGGGGCGACCGCGGCGGGGTCGGTCGTGAGCGCGTCCAGGGCCATCGCCCGGTAGTACTCGGACAGGAACGTGGGCGATCCCGCCGGCCTCGTCGCCAGGCGCTCGGCCTCGTCGAGCCGGCCGGCGTCGGCGTTCAGGAGCGCCAGCGTGCCCAGGGCGAGCGACTCCGTGGCGTCGAGCTCGAGGGCCCGTTCCAGGTGGGCGCGGGCATCGGGGCGCCCGTCGAGCAGCCGGAGGAGGTCGCCGAGCACGGCATGCACCGAGGCCTCGGCCACCGGCGTGGCGTCCAGCCGCTCCATCTCCCTGAGCGGCGCAGGCAGCGGCAGCGTGGCGGTCGGGAAGCCGGGCCGGGCCACGTAGCGCCGGATCTGGGCGTCCAGCGTGTCCGGCGCCACGCCCAGGATCTCCTCGCAGGCCTGCGCGAACGGCGTGCCCGCCGCCAGGGCCTCGACGAAGCGCGGGAACGCGGCCGTGTACGCCCGGCCGTTGCCCAGCTGCAGGTAGTGGACCAGCGCCCACGACTGCGCGTAGAAGACCGTCGAGCGTTCGCGCTCGTTGTAGTCCGGAGAGTCCCGTGTCACCCGGACGAGGGCGCCGACCGGCATCTGGCCCCGTCGCAGGGTGTTCACGTGATGCGGGGGCACGTCGCCGACCCGCACCGCCTGCCCGCGATTGGCGATGTCGACCGTGCTGTAGAACTCGGCGAGTCCCTCACCGAGCCAGGAGGGGGCGTCGCCCAGGGTCCTGTTGATCACGAGGTGGACGTACTCGTGCAGGGCGACGCTGTGATCGGCGCCGTCGAGGCTCCCGATCATGGTGATGTAGTTCATGGGCCCCGGCTGGAAGTACCCGCCCACCTCGTGGACGGCGCCGTTGTAGATGGGCAGGAACGGGCGGTAGGACGTGCGGTCGCGGAACACGAGGACGGTCGTGTCCGGCGCGCGGCGATCCGAGGGCCCGAGTGACTCGAGCAGCAGGTGCAGCTGCTCCATCCGCTCGGCCGCGCGCCGGAGCGCACCCGCCCCCGCGTCGCCCAGCACGTGGAAGTGCGGGCTCTCCACACGCTGCCAGGTGTGCAGGGGCGCCAGGTCGGCGCCCGCCGGGGACGCCCGGCCGGGAAGGCACGTCAGCACGCCAAGAGCCACGATCACGCGTCGCATCGAGCCTGGCCTTTCGGAGGCGCGCGTCGATTATAGGACGGCCCTCCGGGGTGGCCGGCCGGGCGCGATATCATCGCCGCCACATGCCTTCCACCCGTCCCGTCCGCGTGGGCGTCCTCGGCGCCGGCGCCTGGGCCCTTGCCGCGCACCTCCCCGGCTTCCGCCGCGACCCGCGCGCCGAGCTCGTCGCCATCGCCGACCCCAACCGGAGCCTGGCGGACGCCGCCGCCCGGCAGTTCGGCATTCCCCACGTCCTCGACTCGCACGAGGCCCTCATCGAGCGGGCCGACATCGACCTGGTGGACGTCTGCACGCCGAGCGCCACGCACTTCGCGCTGGCGTGGGCCGCGCTCGAGGCGGGAAAGCACGTGCTCTGCGAGAAGCCCGTGGCCTTCGACTACCGCGACACCAGACGGGCGGCGGATCTCGCCCGGTCCAAGGGTCTGAAGACCAAGCTCGGCTTCACCTTCCGCTATGCCCCGGCGATGCGGTACTTCCGGAAGCTCGTGGCGGACGGCTTCACGGGCACGCCGTTCATCTTCAACGGGTACGAGCAGAACTCGCAGTGGCTCGACCCGATGAACCCGCTGCGCCAGGTGGACCCCGAGGCCGATCCGAACGTGCTGCACGTCTCGTCGCTCGAGGGCTACGGCGCGCCCGTGATCGACATCTCGCACCTGATGGTGGGCGCCGATCTGGCGCAGGTCGTGGGAACGATGCGCAACTTCATCCCCGACCGGATTGTGCGCGCGACCGGCCGGATGCAGCGGATGAACATCGACGACGGCGACATCTACCTGGGCGAGTTCGTCAACGGCGCGCTCTGTTCGATCCAGACCAGCTACGTCACGGTCGGCAACTACCCGGGCATCGAGGCACGCCTCTACGGGAGCGAAGGCGCCGTCATCTGCCGGCTCGTCGAGGAGCACGGCATCTGCGAGCGCCTGTGGGTGGCCGACAAGGACCACGTCGAGTTCCGGCGGGTCGAGGTGCCGCAGGAGTTCTATCCGCCGGGCGGCACCTCGGGGGAACTGTGGCGCACGCTCTTCTATGCGAACCTGATCAGCAGCTTCATCGGCGAGATCCTGTCGGACGACGACGTCAACGAGGGCAGCTTCGAGGACGGCGCCTGGGTGCAGGAGACGATCAACGCGGTGGAGCGGTCGTTCCGGGAGCGGCGATGGGTGAGCCTGCCGCTGGCGTAGGCGGCCGCGGCCACGCGGACGTGGCGCTGGACCGCTTCTTCGAGGTCTTCTACCGGCACCGGCCGGTGACGGCGACCTTCACGGGCCTCCACGACCACGACGGCCGGCTGCCGGACTGGTCGCCGGACGGGCTGGCCGGCTCGCGCGACGAGATGACGGCGCAGAGGGCCCGCCTGCGCGCCGCCGGGTGCCCCGCCGACGACGACGTCAGGACGTTCCCTCTCGACGTCGATCTCGCCCTGGCCGACGCCGTGCTCGACATCGCCGTGGCCGAGCACGACTCCGGGCACTTCGTCCACAGCAACCCGTCCCTCTGGACCGGCGAGGCGATCTTCGGCGTCCTCAGCCTGCTCACGCGCGACTTCGCGCCGCTGGCCGAGCGCCTCCCGCGGGCGCGGGCGCGGCTGCAGGCCGTTCCACGCTTTCTTGGCGCGCTGCCCGACGTGCTCGGTCCCGCGCCCCGCGACTGGCGGGGCCGCGCGAAGCGCGAGTGTTCGGTCGCACGCGACCTCTTCGGAAGCGCCCTGCCGGGGTGGCTCACCGCCCTGCGATCCGCCGACCCCGCCCTGTGCACGGACGGCGATCTGGCGGAGTGGACGGCGGCGTCGACGGCTGCCGCGGAGGCGTTTGGCGGCCTCGAAGCCTGGCTCGAGGCGCCGGCCACACCCCGGACGACGCTGCGGGCCGTCTACGCCCACGAGTACGTGGGCACCGACTTCCTCGAGCTGCTGTTGAGGCGCGGGCACTGGGTGGACACGCCGGCGGCCGACCTGCTGCTCGAGGCCAGCGACGCGCTGACCGAGGCCCGGGCGCGGCTGGAGGAGATGGCGGCCCCGCACGGGGGGTGGCCCGCCGTGCAGGACGCGCTGGCCGGGCAGCACCCGACGGCCGAGACCTGGCTGGGGCGGTTCCACCAACGGTGGCTGGAGTGCCGGGACGCGGCCGAGCGCGCCGATCTCGTCACCTGGCCGGATGCCCCACTTCGCTACGTGCCGTTCCCCGAGCACGTCCGCGCCGCCGCACCGCAGCTCTACTACCTGCACTACCGGTCGCCCGCGCCGTTCGACCCGGTGGGGACGTTCGACTACGTCGTGGCCCCCCTCGACGGGCTGTCAGGCGCGGAGACCGAGGCGCGCCTGCGCCAGTGGAACGACAGCGTGATCACGCTGAACCACGTCGTGCACCACGGCGCCATCGGGCACCACGTGCAGAACCACCACGCGTACCGCGGGGCGTCGCGCATCGGCAGGGTCGCGGCCGTGGACGCCGCGAACCGTATCTCGATGTTCGTCGGCGGCAGCCTGGCCGAGGGCTGGGCGTGCTACGTGTGCGATCTGATGGACGAGATCGGGTTCCTCACGCCGCTCGAGGCGATCGCGCAGCAGCACACGCGCGTCAGGCTCGCCGCCCGCGCCGTCGCCGATCTGTCGCTGCACACCGGCCGGCTGACGATGGTCACGGCCAGCCTGATCTACGAAGACCATGCCTTCATGGCCAGTCCGGCCGCCCAGGCCGAGGTGCTCCGGAACAGCATGTTCCCGGGGGCGGCGGTGATGTACTGGCTGGGGACGCGTGCGATCCATCGCCTGCGGGCGGAGGCCGGCCGGCGCGAGGGCGCGGCGTTCTCGCTGCGGCGCTTCCACGACCGGTTCCTGTCGTACGGGGCGATTCCCGTCCCCCTCATCGCGCGGCTCATGCTGGACCGGCAGGCCGGGCCGGCCGGGGAGACGGCGTCATGAGCGCGCGTTGGCGCATCGCGATGGTCATGACCGCCGCGCTGGCCGTGGGCTGCGGCGGATCGCCCGCGCCAGGCCGTGACGCGCCGGCCGCCGGCGCCAGGCCCGCCGACCGGCTCGTCGTCGGCTACGACCGCGAGCCCGATACGCTGAACCGCTTCAGCACGCACATCCTCGAGGACATCGAGACCTGCGTGGTCGAAGGCCTCGTGACGACGAACGAGAGGATGGAGGTCGTGCCCCTCCTGGCCGCGTCGATTCCCACCTTGGAGAACGGCGGCGTCGTGCTCCGGCCCGACGGCGGCATGGACGTGACGTGGCGGCTCCGTCCCGACGTGAGGTGGCACGACGGCAGGCCGCACACGTCGGCCGACGTCAAGTTCACGGTGGAGGCCATCAACAGCCCCGCCTACAACCCCGAGAGCACGGACGGCTTCGACCGCATCACGGGCGTCGACACGCCCGATCCGCTGACGGCGGTCCTCCACTACAAGGAGGTCTACGCCCCGTACCAGCTGCAGTTCGTGCGCGGCACCCTGCCGAAGCACGTCCTCGAGGGCCGGGACATCGACACCGCCACCGACTACAACCGCGCGCCGCTCGGGACGGGCCCCTACAGGGTGGCCGAGTGGAAGAGCGGCGAGTTCATCCGGCTCGAGGCCGTGCCCGACTACTGGCAGGGCACGCCGGCTGCGATCACGACGCTCGTGTTCAAGTTCATCGCGAACACCAACACCCGCATCAACCAGCTGAAGAGCGGGGAAGTGGACATGGTGGTGATGTTCCCATGGGACAAGCACCGCGAAGTGGCCGCGATCCCGGGCGTCGCCGTGCACCGCATCGACGGCAACGGGTACGAGCACGTCACGCTCAACGAGCGGGCGTTCCCGGCCTTTGCCGACGTCCGCGTACGCCGCGCGCTGAACCATGCCGTGGACCGCGACCTCATCGCCAGCACGATCCTCGAGGGGCTGGCGCCGGTGACCCACGGGCCGGTGCAGCCGGTGTCGTGGGCCTACAACCCCGACATCACCCGCTACGCCTTCGATCCGGCACGCGCGCGGACGCTGCTGGACGAGGCCGGCTGGCGCGACGCCGACGGGGACGGCGTGCGCGAGAAGGACGGGCGCCGCTTCGCCTTCACCCTCATCACCCAGGCCGGCTTCGCCGTGCGCGAGAACGTGGCGCAGGTGCTGCAGCGCCAGTTCAAGGACGTTGGCGTGGAGGCCGCCGTCCAGCTGCACGACGGCACCAGCATCAGCAAGCTCTGGTTCGACGGCCGGTTCGACGCGATGCTGCACTGGTGGCAGCTGCCGGCCGATCCGGAGCTGACGCTCTTCTTCGCCAGGGACCGGACGCCGCCGGCCGGGCGCAACATCAACTACGTGAGCGACGACCGGCTCACCGCGCTCGTCTACGCCTCCGATCGCACGGTGGACCAGGCCGAGCGGGCGCGGCTGCTGCGCGAGGCGCAGGCCCGCGTCGCCGAGCTCGCCGTGGAGATCCCCCTCTACGGCGTGACGAAGCTCGACGCGGTGCCGGCGCGCCTGAAGGGCTTCACGGGGAACCCCACCAACACCGGGCCGTTCTGGAACGTGCATCAGTGGACGCTCGAGTGATCCGGCTGGCGCTCCGGCGCCTGGCCGAGGCCGTCCCGCTGCTGTTCCTGGTATCGGCCATCACCTTCGGGTTGCTCCAGCTCGTGCCCGGCGGACCCGTCGAGGTCTACCTGTCCAACCCCGGCGTCCGGCCCGAAGACATCGCGCGGCTCCGGCAGGCGCTCGGCCTCGACCGCCCGCTGTGGGTCCAGTACGTCAGCTGGCTCGGCGCCTTCGTGACCGGGGACTGGGGGTACAGCTTCAGCGACGGGCGGCCGGTGCTGACGCGCGTGCTGGAACGGGTGCCGGCGTCGCTCGAGCTGCTCTCGGCGTCCTTCGCCCTGGCCATGGCGACGGCGCTGCCGGCGGGCATCGGCGCGGCCGCGCGCCGCGGCCGCCCGGTGGACCGGGTGCTGTCGGGCCTGGCCGCCGTCGGCGTCTCGATGCCGGCGTTCTGGCTCGGCCTGATGCTGCAGCTGGCGTTCGCGGTGGACCTCGGCTGGCTGCCGTCCTCGGGCCGCGGCCCGGAGGGAGCCGGGCTGGGGCGCCTGCCGTATCTGGTGCTGCCGGCCGCGGTCCTCGCGCTCGTGCACGCGGCCGCGTGGATGCGCTACCTCCGCACCTCGATGATCGACGTGCTGTCGGCGCCTTTCGTCACGGCAGCGCGCGCCCGCGGACTGGACGCGTCCGCCCGCCTCACACGCCACGCGCTGCCCAACGCGCTGGCGCCGCTGGCCACGGTCGTCCTGCTGGATGCGGCCCTGCTCGTGCCCGGCGCGGTGGTGACCGAGAGCGTCTTTGCCTGGCCCGGGGTCGGCAGCCTGTTCACCGAGGCCCTCGGCCGCCGGGACTACACGGTGCTCATGGCGCTGCTGATGGCCAGTTCCGTCGGCGTCGTGGTGCTGAACCTCGTCGCCGATCTCCTGCACGCCTGGCTGGATCCGCGAGTGACCGCATGAGCCGGGCCTGGTGGTGGGTGGTGGCGCTCGCGGCGGTCGCGCTCGCGGCGCCCGTTCTCGCCCCGTATGCGCCCGACGTCCTGGACCTCGCCCATCGCCGGGCGGCGCCCTCGGTCGCGCACTGGTTCGGCACCGACGATCTCGGGCGGGACGTGTTGAGCCGCGTGCTCTACGGCGGCCGCATCTCGATCGCCATCGGCCTCCTCTCGGCGGCGGTGGCCGTCCTCGTCGGGGTGGTCGTGGGCGCCACGGCAGGCTACGCCGGCGGGTGGACCGACTCGGTGCTGATGCGGGCGACCGACGCCGTGCTGTCGATGCCACGCCTGCTCCTGCTGATGGTAGCCGCGGCCACGCTCGAGCCGTCGGTACCCGCCCTGGTGCTGCTCGTCGGCGCCGTGGGCTGGATGGAGACGGCGCGCATCACCCGGACCTCCGTGAAAGGGCTGCTCGGCCACGACTACGTGGCCGCGGCCCGCGCAGCCGGCGCGGGCCACCTCCACCTGGTCCGCCAGCATCTGATCGTCAACGCGGCCGGCGCCATCCGGACGTCGGCGCTGCTCGCGGTCAGCCGGGCGATTCTCGTCGAGTCGGCCCTGAGCTTCTTCGGGGTCGGCGTCCAGCCGCCGGACGCCACGTGGGGCAGCATGCTCTACCAGGCCCAGTCGGCGATGGCCACCGAGCCCTGGCTGGCGCTCTTTCCCGGCGCGTGCATCGTCGCCACCACGCTCGCGCTGAGCCGCGCGGCCGACCACGGCTGAGTGCACCACGAGTCCTCGTGCAGCTACAGGATTTTCAGCCATTCATATACAGGTAATCCTGTATTTACCTCAGCCGAACCCGTCGGCTAGCCTCCGCGGGATTCACCGGTTCTGCGCTGAACCGGCCCTTTCCGGCAAGGCAGGAGGCTTCGATGACCCGCCAGATCCTCATCCGATGTGTCGTCGGTATTTCGCTCGCGACCATCCCGGTACTGGCGTCTGGCCAGACAGGTGATGGCTCGCTTCGTGGCTACGTCAAGGATGAGTCGGGTGCGGTGCTGCCCGGTGTCACGGTGACGGCGACGAGTCCGGAACTGCTGGCGCCGGTCGTCTACGTCAGCGACGAAGCGGGGCTGTACCGGCTGAACAACCTGCCGCCGGGGACGTACGTGCTGCAGGCGGAGCTGCCGGGCTTCGCGATCGTGCGGCGGGAAGGGATCCTGGTGCGGGCGGGCGCGACGTTCGCCATCGACATCGAGATGAAGCTGAGCGCGGTGCAGGAGACGATCACGGTGACGGGCGAGTCGCCCATGATCGAGGCGAGCAAGCCGACGACGTCGATCACGCTGGACCGCGAGCTGATCCGGGCGGCGCCGATCACGTCGCGGCGGCTGTTCAGCGACGCGCTGGACCTGGCGCCGGGGGTGTCGTCGCGGAACGTGGACGACGGGGTGGGGCGGCGGGCCTACTACTTCAAGGGGGCCGTGATCTTCTCGCACGTGTTCACGCTGGAGGGGGCGCCGGCCGGGTCGTTCCTGGACTCGTCGGCGCACTCGATCGGGTTCGGCGGGGACACGGTGCAGGACTCGGAGCTGAAGCTGAGCGGGGTGGACGCGGCGTCGCCGACGGGGACCGGGGTGGTGATGAACATCCTGGCGCCGCGGGGCGGGAACCAGTTCAAGGGGACGGCGATCTTCGACTACCAGAACGTGGACTGGAACGCGGACAACACGAAGGGCGGCAGCGCGCCGGGCGGGCTGCCGACGGCGCAGTCGGTGAAACAGGCCGACGTGTCGGTCGGCGGGCCGCTGGCGAAGGACCGGGTCTGGTTCTTCGCGGCGTTCCGGCGCGCGGACCTCACCAACGGCATCAGCCGCTCGGCCTTCAACGCCGCGAACGTGACCGCGCTGGCCCCGGACTTCAAGCCCTTCGACAACTTCCAGAAGAGCAACCAGCCGTTCGTGAAGGTGACGGCGCAGCTGAATCCGAAGCACGAGCTGTCGGCGTTCTACCAGAACGACCGCTCGAAGTACTCGAGCAACCGCGAGCTCGACAACAAGCCCTACCTGTTCAACTCCACGGGCGGCGGGCTGGCGCACGCCAAGGTCAACTCGGTGTGGTCGAACTCCGTCACGACGTCGCTCTCGCTCAACTACAACAACAAGGGCGGCAACGACGCCAAGACCTACGACGGCGTGAACCTGAACGGGCCGCAGATCCAGGTCCACAAGGATGCGTTCCTGACCGGCATCGTCATGACCGGTGACGGCGCCCTGGCGCGCCTCAACACGCCGGAGTCGATCGCGCTGTCCGACTCGCACATGTGGCTGGCCCGGGGCGACCTCACGTACTACAAGCAGGGGTGGGGCGGCGGCCACGAGATCAAGACGGGGTTCTGGGCCGCGCCGTCGATGGTGCGCGACACCGTCACGCAGTACGTCAACGGGGGGTTCTCGTTCCAGGAAGACCGTTTCATCGACCCCGCGAACCCCGCGGCCGGCACGACCCCGTTCCACCTGCGGTACCGGACGCCGTCGGAGGCGCCGACGATCAGCGAGCACGACCGTGACATCGCGCTGTACGCGCAGGACTCGTGGACGCCGACCGAGCGCCTCACGGCGAACATCGGCCTGCGCGTGGACTTCATCAAGCGGCACGACGCCATCTCGAACATCGACCGCCAGACGAGCACGGCCGTCCAGCCCCGCGTGGGCTTCTCGTACCTGCTGACGAGTGACGCCCGCAACGTCATCCGGGCGAGCTACGGCCGGCTCTACGAGCAGGTGAACGGCCGGGACTACATCGTCACGTTCGGCCAGGCGGGCGCGGTGGACATCACCGACGTGTACATCGACAAGGCCGGCAACCGCACGCAGGTGGTCACGCCGGCCACGCGGAGCGTCGACCCGAGCCTGCTCTTCGCCGACGACCTGCACCAGCCGTGGCTCGACGAGTTCTCGCTGGGCTTCAACCGGCAGTTCGCGGGCCAGATGAGCGTCGGCATCGCAGCCACGCACCGGCGGTATCACGACAACTTCGCCGAGGTGGACATCAACGGCATCTACCCGGACGGGCCCGGCAAGCCGTTCGGCGGGTTCGGCCGGATCGATCCCAACCGCGGCATCGTCACGCAGGAGCAGAACAACACCTGGACGCAGGTGATCGTGAACGCGGTGGAGATGACCTTCGCCAAGAACATGTCGCACGGCTTCCAGGTGCTGGCGAGCGCGACGCGGCAGTGGCAGCACCTGAACGGGACGTGGAACCCGACCGACCCGGCGGGCTTCGTGCAGCCCGACGCGTTCGCCAACAACCGCGACCTGTCGCAGCAGCTCTTCGGGAACGGCGAGGACAACACCCTCAACGGCGGCGGCCGTGAATCGGGGGCGGCGTACCGGCCGTTCTCGGTGCGGATCGGCGGCCAGTGGCAGGCGCCGTGGGGCATCAGCGTGGGCGGCAGCTACGTCATCCAGGCGGGCGGCTACGTCGGGCCGCTGCTCGAGCGGTTGGCTGCGAACGACCCGGCGCTGGCGGTCTTCGGGCCGGCGACGGTGCGGCTGGCCAACGGCACGACCCAGCCGAACCCGCTGGCGACGCGGCTCCGGTTCGTGGGGCCGACGCGCGGCGACGGGCAGACGCGCAACGACGACGCGAAGTACATGCAGCTGAAGATCGGGCGCATCTTCAAGTTCGGGGTGCAGTCGATCGAGCCGTCGGTGAACATCTTCAACGTGTTCAACACCGGCGCGAACACCCAGTGGAACACGGGCGCGAACCAGACCTACAGCCCGAACTACCTGGCGCGGTTCAACCGGCACCCGCCGCGGTCGATGCAGCTGTCCATCGCCTACAAGTTCTGACGCCCCTCCGGGGCTCGGGGCTCGGGGCTCGGGGCCCGGGACGAGCACGCGTCACGCGGTCACGCTGCCGCCGGCGCCGTCTCCTCTTCACGAGGGGCGGCGCCGGTGGTCTGTACGGCGTCTCTCGCCCAGATCCCTTCGATGGCCCATGCCGCGGCCTGGCCGGTCCGAGATCCGCCGGGGCCGTTGTCCGGCCCGATGTCCGCCCCGAACACACCGGGTCCATCGACGGCGGCCGTGGGAAGGCGCCCGGGGCCACGCGGGCGCCAGGGCGATCCAGCTCGGCCTTTACATCCCCGAATGGTAGAGGTAACCTCCAGCCCCACCTGAGCCGCCCACACGGCCCAGGGCTGCCTTGCACCTTGTCGGACAACTGAAAGGAGGTCGGTGATGCGCCTTCGTACGCTCGCCGTCCACGCGATGGTCTCGCTCGTGTTGTTCCTGGCCTCGCCGGCCCATGCCCAGACCGGCGATGGGGCCCTTCGGGGCTATGTGAAGGATGAGTCGGGTGCGGTGCTGCCCGGCGTCACGATGACCGCCACCAGCCCCGAACTGCTGGCGCCCGTCACCTATGTGACCGACGAAGCCGGGCTGTACCGGCTGAACAACCTGCCGCCGGGCACGTACGTGCTGCAGGCGGAGCTGCCGGGCTTCGCGATCGTGCGGCGGGAGGGGATCCTGGTGCGGGCGGGCGCGACGTTCGCCATCGACATCGAGATGAAGCTGAGCGCGGTGCAGGAGACGATCACGGTGACGGGCGAGTCGCCCATGATCGAGGCGAGCAAGCCGACGACGTCGATCACGCTGGACCGCGAGCTGATCCGGGCGGCGCCGATCACGTCGCGGCGGCTGTTCAGCGACGCGCTGGACCTGGCGCCGGGGGTGTCGTCGCGGAACGTGGACGACGGGGTGGGGCGGCGGGCCTATTACTTCAAGGGGGCCGTGATCTTCTCGCACGTGTTCACGCTGGAGGGGGCGCCCGCGGGGTCGTTCCTGGACTCGTCGGCGCACTCGATCGGGTTCGGCGGGGACACAGTGCAGGACTCGGAACTGAAACTGAGCGGGGTGGACGCGGCGTCGCCGACGGGGACCGGGGTGGTGATGAACATCCTGGCGCCGCGGGGCGGGAACCAGTTCAAGGGGACGGCGATCTTCGACTACCAGAACGTGGACTGGAACGCGGACAACACGAAGGGCGGCAGCGCGCCGGGCGGGCTGCCGACGGCGCAGTCGGTGAAGCAGGCCGACGTGTCGATCGGCGGGCCGCTGGCGAAGGACCGGGTCTGGTTCTTCGCGGCGTTCCGGCGCGCGGACCTCACCAACGGCATCAGCCGCTCGGCCTTCAACGCCGCGAACGTGACCGCGCTGGCCCCGGACTTCAAGCCCTTCGACAACTTCCAGAAGAGCAACCAGCCGTTCGTGAAGGTGACGGCGCAGCTGAATCCGAAGCACGAGCTGTCGGCGTTCTACCAGAACGACCGCTCGAAGTACTCGAGCAACCGCGAGCTCGACAACAAGCCCTACCTGTTCAACTCCACGGGTGGCGGACTGGCGCACGCCAAGGTCAACTCGGTGTGGTCGAACTCCGTCACGACGTCGCTCTCGCTCAACTACAACAACAAGCGCGGCAACGACGCGCACACCTACGACGGCGTCGACCTGAACGGGCCGCAGATCCAGATTCACAAGGACGCGTTCCTGACCGGCATCGTCATGACCGGTGACGGCGCCCTGGCGCGCCTGAACACCCCGGAGTCGATCGCCCTCTCCGACGCCCACATGTGGCTGGTGCGCGGCGACCTCACGTACTACAAGCAGGGCTGGGGCGGCGGCCACGAGTTCAAGACCGGGTTCTGGGCCGCGCCGTCGATGGTGCGCGACACCGTCACGCAGTACGTCAACGGCGGCTTCTCGCTGCAGGAGGACCGCTTCATCGACGTGAACAACCCGGCGGCGGGCACGACGCCGTTCCATCAGCGGTACCGGACGCCGTCGGAGGCGCCGACGATCAGCGAGCACG
Organism: Vicinamibacterales bacterium; assembly: GCA_041394705.1. Classification (GTDB taxonomy): domain Bacteria; phylum Acidobacteriota; class Vicinamibacteria; order Vicinamibacterales; family UBA2999; genus CADEFD01. The sequence goes on along the minus strand of JAWKHS010000005.1, from coordinate 173,608 downwards.
ACCGCGACATCGCGCTGTACGCGCAGGACTCGTGGACGCCGACCGAGCGCCTCACCGCGAACATCGGCCTCCGCGTGGACTTCATCAAGCGGCACGACGCCATCTCGAACATCGACCGCCAGACGAGCACGGCCGTCCAGCCGCGCGCGGGCTTCTCCTATCTCCTCACCAGCGACGCGCGTAACGTCATCCGGGCCAGCTACGGGCGCCTCTACGAGCAGGTGAACGGGCGCGACTACATCGTGACCTTCGGCCAGGCGGGCGCGGTGGACATCACCGACGTGTACATCGACAAGGCCGGCAACCGCACGCAGGTGGTCACGCCGGCCACCCGGAGCGTCGACCCGAGCCTGCTCTTCGCCGAGGACCTGCACCAGCCGTGGCTGGACGAGTTCTCGCTGGGCTTCAACCGGCAGTTCCCGGGCCAGATCAGCGTGGGCGTCGCGGCCACGCACCGGCGCTACCACGACAACTTCGCCGAGGTGGACATCAACGGCATCTACCCGGACGGGCCCGGCAAGCCGTTCGGCGGGTTCGGCCTGATCGATCCCAACCGCGGCATCGTCACGCAGGAACAGAACAACACCTGGACGCAGGTGATCGTGAACGCGGTGGAGATGACCTTCGCCAAGAACATGTCGCACGGCTTCCAGGTGCTGGCGAGCGCCACGCGGCAGTGGCAGCACCTGAACGGGACGTGGAACCCGACCGACCCGGCGGGCTTCGTGCAGCCCGACGCGTTCGCCAACAACCGGGACCTGTCGCAGCAGCTCTTCGGCAACGGCGAGGACAACACCCTCGACGGCGGCGGCCGGGAGTCGGGCGCGGCGTATCGGCCCTTCTCGGTGCGGATCGGCGGCCAGTGGCAGGCGCCGTGGGGCATCAGCGTGGGCGGCAGCTACGTCATCCAGGCGGGCGGCTACGTGGGCCCGCTGCTGAAGCGCCTCGATACGACCGATCCCGCCCTGGCGGTGTTCGGGCCGGCGACGGTGCGGCTCGCCAACGGCACGACCCAGCCGAACCCGCTGGCGACGCGGCTCCGGTTCGTGGGGCCGACGCGCGGCGACGGGCAGACGCGCAACGACGACGCGAAGTACATGCAGCTGAAGATCGGGCGCATCTTCAAGTTCGGGGTGCAGTCGATCGAGCCGTCGGTGAACATCTTCAACGCGTTCAACACCGGCGCGAACACCCAGTGGAACACGGGCGCGAACCAGACCTACAGCCCGAACTACCTGGCGCGATTCAACCGGCACCCGCCGCGGTCGATGCAGCTGTCCATCGCCTACAAGTTCTGACGCCCCTCGGGGCCCGGGACCGGCACGCGTCACGCCGTCACGCTATCGCCGGCGCCGTCTCCTCTCCAGGAGGGACGGCGCCGGTGGTCTGTACGGGCGCTTGTCAGCGACGGCGCCTTCGTGGTGCAGTTGTCGCGCATGTCCCCTCGCGGTTCCCGGAGCAGGCGCGGGCCGGCGTCCGGGCGCTCCAGTCCATTCGACGACCGGCGGGGGCCTGGGCGTGCCCGCTCGTTCCGGCCTTCACGCCGCACGGCCGTCGCGGGCCTGCTGGCGCTGGCGGCGGCCGCTGGCGCCTACTGGGCCTGGTCCGCGGAGCCGGCGCTGCCCGTCCACCCGAACGTGCTCCTCATCACGCTCGACACGACACGGGCGGATCGACTCGGGAGCTATGGATACGCGTCGGCCGGGACGCCGAACCTCGATCGCCTGGCGCTCGACGGCGTCCGCTTCGCCCGCGCGCTGTCGCCGGTGCCCCTGACGCTTCCGGCTCACGCCAGCCTGATGACGGGGCTTCAGCCCTATCGTCACGGCGTCCGCAACAACGGGCATTTCGTGCTGCCCGAGGACGTGCCGACCCTGGCCGCCCGCTTCTCGGCGGCCGGCTACGAGACGGCGGCCTTCGTCAGCGCGTTCGTCCTCGACCGACAGTTCGGGCTCGCCCGCGGGTTCGACGTGTACGACGACGCACTCGATCCGCCGGCCGTGGACGGCGCGGGGCTGGAGCTCGAGCGCCGCGGCGACCGCACGGCATCGGCGGCGGCGGCCTGGCTTGCCCGGCGGTCCCAGGCGCCGCGCCGTCCGTGGTTCCTCTGGGTGCACTTCTACGATGCCCACGACCCCTACGCGCCGCCCGCGCCGTTCGCCGAGCGCCATGCGGCCACGCCGTACGACGGCGAGATCGCGTTCGTCGACGCGCAGGTCGGGCGGCTCCTGGAGTCGCCAGACGTCCAGGGTGCCGCGCCGCCGCTCGTGATCGTGGCCGGCGACCACGGCGAGAGCCTCGGCGATCACGGCGAGAGCACGCACGGTCTGTTCCTGTACGAGGGCGCCATCAAGGTGCCGCTGATCGTCGCGTGGCCCGGGATCCTGCGCCGGCAGGTCGTCGACACGGCCGTCCGGCTGGTGGACGTGGCCCCGACGCTCGCGCGCCTGGCGGGCGTCGAGTTCGGGGCGACCGATGGCCGGGACCTCACGCCACTGGTCCGCAGGACGGGCGAGGCGCCGGAGCCGGCCCCGCCGGCCTACGCCGAGACCTACTTCCCCCAGTTCTTCATGCGATGGGCACCGCTGCGCGCGGTGGACGACGGCAGGTGGAAGTACATCGACGGCCCCGAGCCGGAGCTCTACGAGATCGCGACCGACCCTGGCGAGGCGCGGAACCGGGCCGCCACCGATCCCGCCGTGGCGCGCGCGCTCAAGCGGACGCTCGAGACGTCCGTGCGAGCCACGCCGGATCGATCCGCCCAGGCGCCGGTGAGTGCCGAAGCCCAGCGCCGGCTCTCGGCCCTTGGCTACGTCGCGACGCCCGCGGTGGCCCAGGCCGGCGAGACGGGACCGGATCCCAAGCGGATGGTGCCGATCTTCGAACGGCTGCTCGCCGGGAACCGCGCGATCGCCGGCGGCCGGGCCGGGGAGGCCGCCCGCATCGCCCGCGACGTGATCGCGCAGGACGGCGCCAATCCCTTCGCGCGGCTCGTCCTGGGACGCGCGCTCCTGGCCGGGGGCGACGCGCCGGGCGCCGTCGCCGCCCTGACGACCTATCTCGCGGCCGTGCCCGGGAGCGCCGAGGCCCATCACTGGCTCGCGCTCGCCCACGTACGTCAGGACCGGCGCGACCTGGCGCTCGCGGAAGAGGAGGCCGCGCTCGCCCTCGATCCGCGACTGGCGCCTGCCATCGCGCTCCGTGCGGGACTGCTGTTTTCGAGCGGCCGCGCCGGCGAGGGCCTGGAGGCCCTGCGGGCGGCCGTGGAGGCGCAGCCCAATCACGCCGCGCTCCGCACCGACTACGCGGACCTCCTCGCCGACGCCGGTCGCGTGGACGAGGCGGCCGCGGAGTATCAGCGCGCCCTCGATCGCCGCGGCGACGACACGCGGGCGCTCGTCGGCCTCGGCATGCTGCTGGCGCGCCAGAGCGCGCTGGATCGGGCGCTGGCGCTCTTCACGAAGGCCCTCGAGCTCGATGCCGGCCAGGAGGAGGCGCGCATCGAACGCGCGGCCGTCTACAGCCGCCTCGGCCGCGCACGGGAGTCCCGCGCCGACCTCGAGCGCCTCACCGGCCCAGAGGTGCGGCCCGACATCCGCGCGACCGCGCTGCGTGAGCTCGCCGCGATGCGGAGGCGCTGACCGCGCCCCCGCACACCCCGGTCCCCGAGCCCCCGCCCCTACGGCGCCTTCGTCACGATCTGCCCGGCGGCGTGGCGCCGGAGCAGCTCGTTCAGGGCCGTGACGTCCTTGTCCACGAGGCCCCTGATGGCCGTGAGCTCCGCCTGCAGACGCTCGGCGAGCAGCGTGGCGACCTCCTGGTGCTGGTCGGTCGGCCTGAAGTCGCTGCCGGAGACGCCGTTGGCGAGATAGTTGAACCGCGACAGGAGCTTCGCGGCGTACCGGACCCCGTCCTGGCCGCCCGTGATCCGGAGGTCGTAGAGGTTCATCTCCCGATCGGTGAGCGCGTCGTGGACCTTCTGGGCCATCTGCTTCACCTCGGCCTCGGACGAGGTCCGCAGCACCTCCTGGATCTGGTTGCGCATGAACTCGAGCTGGTTCACCGCGTCCACGCCGGAGTTGAGTCCCGTCGCGAGCGTGCGCAGGAGCGTCGTCTGGCTCTGGATGTCGGCCTCCGTGCCGCCCGAGTGCGGGTCCTTCAGCACCGTGAGCGGTTGCTGGTAGTCGCGGCCGCCGATGTTCAGCTTCACGGTGTAGGCGCCGGGCGGCGCGAGGATGGTGATGCGTCCGCCGCCGCCGGCGGGCGGGCGCGTGTCGTCGTTCTCCCGGGGCAGTTCGTGACCGTAGAGGGGATCGGTCCTGAACCGCATCTCCTTCGTCGGCTCGTACCTGAGGTCCCAGGTGACCCGGTTCAGGCCGGCGCCGCCGGGCACGCGCATGGTCCGCACCGTCTGGCCGCGGGCGTCCGCGATGGTCACGGTGCCGCCGCCGCTCACGGGCTTGCTCAGGTAGTAGTTGATGGCCGCGCCGTACTGGGGGTTCTCGCCCACGGTCGGGTCGTCGTAGGGCGTGGACGGCGCCGTGATCCCGCGGAAGCGGTACGCCTGGCGCACCGGGAAGAGGTGGGCGGCCTGGGTCAGCACCTCGGGCGTCATCGCCCTGAGGGGCGTGATGTCGTCGAGAATCCAGAAGCCGCGCCCGTAGGTGGAGATCACGAGGTCGTTGAAGTGCTCCTGCACGACGATGCCCGAGACGGGCGCGTGCGGCAGGTCGTTCTGCAGCGGCTGCCAGGTGTCCCCGGCGTCGAAGGTCACGTAGATGCCGCTCTCGGTGCCCAGGTAGAGCAGGCCGCGCCGCACCGGGTCCTCGTAGATCACCTTCGCGTAGCTCACCATGTGCTTCGGCAGGCCGTTCGTGATGAGCCTCCACGTGGCGCCGAAGTCGGTCGTGCGGTACACCCACGGGTCGCGGCTGTTCGCCTGGTGGCCGTCCACGGCGATGAAGCAGGTGCCGTCGTCGTAGCGCGAGGGCGCCAGGCTGCGCACCGAGCCCCACGAGATGAGGCCCGGGATGTTCTTCGTGACGTTGGTCCACGACTTTCCGCTGTCACGCGTGAGCTGCACCTGGCCGTCGTTGGTGCCCGCCCAGATGAGGCCCTTCACCTTCGGCGACTCGGCGATGCCGTAGACGACGCCCGCGTACTCGACGCCGATGTTGTCGGGCGTGAGTCCCCCGGAACTGCCCATCTTCGTTCGGTCGTTCAGCGTGAGATCGGGGCTGATGACCTCCCAGCTCTGTCCGCCGTTGGTGGTGCGGTGGACGTGCTGGCTGCCGACGTAGATGGTGTTGGAGTCGTGCGGCGAGATCTGGAGCGGCGCGTCCCACACGAAGCGGTACCGGACGCCCTCCGCCGGGCCGTTGGACTGATCCGGCCACACCTCGATGTTCCGGAACTGGCGGCGATCCTGTTCGAAGCGCACCACGATGCCGCCGACCATGCCGGATCCGGAGGCCGTCGACCAGACGACGTTCGAGTTCTTCGGATCCGGCGTGGCCCAGCCGCTCTCACCGCCGCCGACCGCGTTCCACATCGCGCGCGGGATGCCCGGGTCCCCTCCGAAACCGCCCTGGAGACGGCTGTTGCTGGGCCCGCGGTAGGTGGGCTCGTCCTGCTTGTTGCCGAGCACGTTGTAGGGAATCTCGTTGTCCACGGTGACGTGGTAGATCTGGGCGTTCTTCAGGCGCTGCCGGTACCAGGTCTTGCCGCGGTTCACCGTGATGGACAGGCCCTGGTCGTGCGCCACGATCTGGCGATTCGCGTTGGTCGGATCGATCCAGATGTCATGATGGTCGCCGCCCGGGGCCATGGCGTCGCCCCCGGCGCCGCGGCTGAGGACCGTGAGCGTCTTGCCGCCGTCGATGCTCTTCGAGAAGGACGCCGTGAGGAAGTACGCCTCGTCGGGATCGTCCGGCGCCACGGCCATCCGCGAGTAGTAGTGGGCGCGTCCCATCGCGTTGTGGTCGTAGCTCACGACCTGCCAGCGTTCGCCGCCGTCGTCGGATCGCCACAGCTGGCCGCGCTCGGTCTCCTGGCCCTTCCACGGCACGCCGTCGCCGGTCTCGATGAGGGCGTACATCCGCTGCGGGTTCGAGGCCGAGATGGCCACCGCCACCTTGCCCACCGGCTTGGTGGGCAGGCCGCGGCCGCCCGTCAGCTTCGTCCAGGTCTGTCCGCCGTCGCGTGACATGAAGAGCCCGCTGCCGGGGCCGCCGCTGTCGCGGCCCCAGGTGTGGATCTCGAGCGTCCACATCCCGGCGAGCAGGATGCGCGGGTTCTTCGGGTTCATGGCGATGTCCGAGCACCCGGCGTTCTCGTCCGTGAACAGCGTGCGCGTCCAGGTCCGTCCGCCGTCGGCCGTCCGGAACACGCCCCGCTCCTGCTGCGGGCCATAGGCATGGCCGAGGGCGCAGGCGAGGACGATGTCGGGGTCGGTCGGATGGATCACGAGGCGCGGGATGCGCCCGGTCTGCTCCAGCCCCATGAGCGCCCACGTCTTCCCGGCGTCGGTGGACTTGTAGATGCCCTGGCCGAGCGAGATGTGGCTGCGGATCTTCCCCTCGCCCGTACCCGCCCAGACGATGTTCGGGTCCGAGGGCGCCACCGCGAGCGAGCCGATGGACTGCACCGGCTGGTCGTCGAAGATGGGATCCCAGGTGGTGCCGCCGTCGGTCGTCTTCCACACGCCGCCCGACGCGGCCCCGACGTAGTAGGTGTAGGGATCGCCGGCGATGCCGGCGGCTGAGGAGAAGCGGTTGCCTTCCGGTCCGATGGTCCGCCAGTGGAGCCGCGCGTACTGGTCCGGTGAAGGGCCCGGCCGCTGTTGTGCCGTGGGCCAGGCCACGCTCAGGCCGGCCACGAGAAGTGCCAGAACGAACCGTCTCGTGCGCGTCATACCACCTCCACCACCGCGTCCAGCCGCGTGGACCGCCCTGGGACCGGGCGGGCCGGGCATCGTCGCCTGCGGAGTTCTACTGCGGGCGGCGCCAGTACGCAAGAGCTGGTATCCGGCAGGCCGCCGCCGGCAGGCCCTCCAGCGCGGGGCGCCGTGCGGCGCGGCCGGCCGCATCGGGAGTAGTGTGGGGCCATGAGGAGGCCCCGACGATGTGGCGCGTCTTCCAGCGGCTGTCGGGCCCGGTGATGGCGCTGTCGGCCCTCACGCCCGGCGGTGACGCCGGTGCGGGCGACACCCAGGACCGCCGCGCCGACGCGGTCCGCATGGTGGACCGGCAGCTCCGCGCCAGGGGGATCCGCGATCCGCGGGTCCTGGCCGCCATGTCCCGCGTCCCCCGGCATCGCTACGTGCCGGCCGCCGTGGCGGCCGAGGCGTACGACGACCATCCGCTCCCGATCGGCCACGGTCAGACGATCTCGCAGCCCTACATCGTGGCGTTCATGACCGAGGCGCTGGCGATCCGCCCGGACGACGTCGTGCTCGAGATCGGCACCGGCTCGGGCTACCAGGCGGCCGTTCTCGGCGAACTCGCGCGCGAGGTCTACACGATCGAACTCGTGCCTGCCCTGGCCGACCGGGCGCGGGATACGCTGGCCGCCGAGGGGTACCGCCACGTCCACGTCCTGACCGGCAACGGCTACCAGGGCTGGCCCGAGCACGCGCCGTTCGACAGGATCGTGGTGACCGCGGCGCCGGAAGCCGTGCCTCCTGCGCTCGTCGACCAGCTGAAGGACGGCGGCACGATGATCCTGCCGGTCGGCCCGGTCTACGGCGCCCAGGAACTCCGCATCCTCACGAAGACGTCCACCGGGGTCACGACCGAGCGCAGCCTGGCGGTGCAGTTCGTGCCGATGATTCGCCCCCCAAGGCCGTGACCCGTCCCTGTGCCCGCCCGGGCGCAGGGGATCAGGGAACGACGGCGACCGCCAGTCCGGACGTCGCGCTGGAGCCCGAGCCGTTCACGGCCCGAATCCTGAGGTAGTACGTCCCTGGCGGCACTCCCCCCACACTGAATGACGTCGCCGGCCCGATCGGAACGACCGCGAGGTTGCTGAGACCCGGTCCGGTGCCGGCTTCGAGCAGGTGGCCTGCCGGTGCGCCGCCAGCCGCGGACGTCGTCCACGACAGCGACACGGAGCCCGGCGCCGTCGTGGTCGTCAGGTTGATCGGCGCGCCTGGCGGCCCAGCGGCGCCGCCGACCGCGAGCACGCCGTCCGCCGACGCGGGGCTCGGTCCGCAGGTGTTGGCGCCGACGACGCGCACGAAATAGGCGCCGGGGGGAACCCCGCCGGTCGAAAACGACGTCGCGGCCCCGATCGGGATCGCGCCGATGTTGGCGAGGCCGCTGGACGTGCCCGCCTGCAGGGTGTAGCTCGCGGGCGCGGAGCCGGGCTCACCCGCCCACGAGACGATCACGGTGTTGCCGGCCACGACCGTCGATGGCTTCGAGGGCGCCTCCGGAGCGGCCGTGCACGAAGGCGCGCCGGCCGTGAAGGCGACATCGCGCGACGCTGCGCCAGCGCCCGCGCCATTGACTCCCCGCACGCGCGCGTAGAACGTGGTCGGTGGCACGCCGCCGATGGTGAACGACGTGGAGGCCAGCGCGAGGGTCCCGACGTTGGCGAGGCCGGGTCCCGTGCCGACCTCCAGCACGTACGCGCTCGGACGGGGCCCGATGATGGGCGGCAACCACGACATCGTCAGCACGCCGCCCACCGTCCGCGCGTTGACCTGGACCGGCGGTCCCGGCGGTCCACCGAGCGCCTGCTCTGGATAGAAGGCGAGGCGGTCGGCGAGGAGGACATCGCCGACGAACAGCACCCCGAACTCTGTCGTGAGCACGAACTGACCGCTCAACGGGACCTGCGAGGGCACCCATGGCGACACCGCACCGGTCGTGGCGTCCACTTTCGCGAACCCGTTCCGCGGCTGGCCGCCGACCGACGTGAACAGGCCCGCGAGGTACACGTCGTTCCCTCGGGCGCTGAGCTGGCCAGGCGGCGTACTGACGGCGGTCGCCCATGGAAGGACGGCGCCCGTGGTCGCATCCACCGCTGCGAGCCCCTGCCGCGGCGCGCCCTGGAGTGCCGTGAAGTCCCCACTCACGAGCATCCGGCTTCCCGCGATGGCGGCGGCGCCGATATAGCCCGTCGAGCCGCCGTATGTGGCTCCCACGTCGAACGCCGTCACGGCTCCGCCGGTCGTGATCTCGCCGAGGCCCTGCCGCACCTGGAAGCCGTTCGTGCCGATGAGCGACGTGAAGTATCCGCCGACGAGGACCCGGTCTCCTCGCGCCATGAGGAAGTACGGCGTCAAGTCGGCTTGCGGATCCCACGACAGAAGAGCACCAGTGGCGAGGTCGATGGCGGCCAGCCGGATCCGGAAGGCGCCGTTCACCACGGTGAAATCGCCAGCCAGGAAGAGCGTGTCGCCGATGGCGGCCAAGGCCCAGACCGGGCCGTCCAGCGTCAGGCTCAGCGGCAGGAGCGCGTGCGTCGTCAGGTCGAACGCCGCCACGTTCTTGCGGTTGACGCCATCGATGGCGGTGAAGACGCCTGAGACGACGAGCCGCGAGCCGGCGGCGACCATCGAGGTCACGCCCCCCGTGACCTTGGGCGCCCACGGGAGCACGTCGCCCGTCAGCAGGTCGATGGCCGCCAGGTTGCCCCGCGCCGCCGCGCCCCATCCCTGGAGGACGGTGCCCCCGACGGCGACCCGCCCCCCCGCGACCTCGAGGGTGACGACGCTCCTGGCCAGCGACGGCTGCCACGGCAGGACGGTCGCCGGCGCTGCGGCCGTAATCGCGGCGGCGCCTTGCCGCCGCTGACCCGACACCATGTCGAAGGTGCCGACCACGTACGCCACTCCGCCGGCCACGCGAAGCCGGTTGACATCGCCGTCGGTGTCCGCGCGCCAGGCGGTCGCCGCGCCGGTCGCCGCGTCGAGGGCGGCCAGCCGGCTGCGGGGTTGCCCGCCGGCGGTGGTGAAGGTTCCGCCGGCGACCACCGCGTTCCCGTCCACGGCGAGCGTGGTCACGGCGTCGTCCACGAGACCGTTCCAACTCGCATCGACGAACCCCGTCGCGAGGCTGACCTTGGCCAGCTTGGGGCGCGCCACGCCGTTCACCGTCAGCATGGTGCCGCCGAGGAACAGCGAGGATCCCGACTGCGCGAGGGCGAGCACGGCGTGGCCCGAGCTGACGTTCGCCGTGAAGCCCGCCACGATCGCCCCGGTCGCCAGCGTGAAGGCGGCCATGCCGATGCGCGGCTGTCCGCCGGCCATCGTGAACGCGCCGCCGACGTACAGCGTCGGTCCCGACAGCAACAGCGCGTTCACCGCGCCGCCCGTCACCGACGGAGCCGCGCTCAGGACCAAGCCCGTCGTCGCGCTGATCACGCCCAGCGACGCGCGCGGCACCAGGTTGAGCGTCGTGAAGACGCCGCCCACGATCAGATTCGCTCCGTTCAACGCGAGGGCGTTGACCGAGCCGGCGACGTTGCAGACGAACGTCGAATCGACGGAGCCGTCGGCGCGCACCCGCGCCAGACCGGCCCGAGGCACACCGCCCACCGTCGTGAAGGTGCCCCCGATGTACCAGCCCCCGGCGCCGTCGGCGATGATGGCCGCCACTGCTCCGTTCGTCGCGGGGACGGGATCGGCCACTGCTTCCGCCGCGCCGAACACGCCGAAGCCCCCGAGGGCCTTCGTCCTTGGGATGAGATCGCCGCGGCTGGCCATGTACACGGTCGTGCCGGAGACGGCCATCGCATCCGGCCTGCCGACCTTCCACGGCATCGAAGACGCCGTCGAGGGCTCGGCCCCCGCGTTCGTCGCCAGCGCGACGAGCGCCACCACTGCGACCAGGCGAGCTTCGACTCGACACGCGATCATCACGCCCTCCATTCGGATTGACGGGCCCGCCGGCGCGGATTTCTCAGCGGGACACGACGGGTATCTCGACCCGCGACGGGTAGCGGGACGAGCGGTACACGCGGTGTGTGGCCCGGACGAAGTCCTTCTCGGTGGCGTCGAAGATGCTCTTCGTGAAGGTCTGCGGGTTCCTGTCGATGAGCGGGAACCACGTGCTCTGCACCTGCACCATGATCCGGTGGCCCGCCTTGAACGTGTAGTTCTGGGTGTGCAGGCTGAACGTGATCGGCTCCACGGCGTTGGGCGTCATCGGCACCGGCGTCTCGAAGCCGCGGCGGTAGCGTCCGCGAAACACTTCGTTCGACACCATGAGCTGGTAGCCGGCGAGGCTCCAGTCGTCGGGCCGCGACTCCGGATACACGTCGATCAGCTTCACGACCCAGTCCGCGTCCGAGCCGGTCGTGGACGTGAAGAGCTTCGCCACGACCTCGCCCGCGATCGTCACGTCCTCCGTCAGGGCCGGCGACTCCCAGCTGAGCACGTCCGGACGGTCGTCCACGAAGCGCTGGTCCTCCACGAGCCACGTGGACCACTTCGAGCCGCCGGGGAAGTACGTCGCCTGGATGGGCCGGTGGCGGTACGGCACCGGGTGCGCCGGGTCGGACACGAAGCTGTCGAAGCCCGTCGCGCCGGCGGGCGCGGCTTCCGACAGGCGCAGGGCCTCGTCGGCGCCGAAGTACAGGCCCATCGTCTTCGTCTCCCTGACGGGCGGCCACTGCGACCAGCGCCGCCACTGATTCGCGCCGGCCTCGAAGGTGAGGGCTTCGGGGAAGTCGCGCGTGCCCTTGTCCTTCAGGAAGTAGGCGAAGAACGGCGCCTGCACCTGGTCGCGGAAGTAGGCCGCGGTGTCGCTGCCGAAGCCGATGGGCCCGAGCGCCGTGCCGTCCCGCGTCCAGCCGCCGTGGTTCCACGGTCCCACGACGAGGTAGTTCATGCCGGCCGTGTCGAACTTCTCGAGCGCCGAGTAGATCGTGATGGGCCCGTAGAAGTCCTCCTGGTCCCACCAGCCCGCCACGTTCAGCGTCGGCACCAGCACCGAGCGCAGGTGCGGGATCATCGTCTGCCGCTTCCAGAACTCGTCGTAGTCGGGATGGCGCACGTAGTCGTTCCACGTGGGAATCGACTCGCGGAGGTAGCGGCGGTTCACGGCCGAGAGCGGCCCGAGCGCGAGATACCAGTCGTAGGTGTCGTAGCGGTCGAAGCTGAACTGCTGGACGTCCTTGCCCGACTCCATCATCGTGGCGTATTCGAACGCGTAGCTCAGGCGGAAGGCCCCGTTGTGGTGGAAGTCGTCACCCAGCCACATGTCGGCGGGCGAGGCCTGCGGCGAGATCGCCTTCAGCGCCGGGTGCGGCTCTACGGCGCCCATGATGGTGGTCCAGCCGTCGTAGCTGACGCCCAGCATCCCCACGCGCCCGTTGTGCTGCGGCACGTGTTTCAGGAGCCACTCGATGGTGTCGTACGTGTCCGTGCCCTCGTCGAGGCTCGTCGTGTCGCCGGGCGCGCGCGCCGGACGCTGCATCACGAACGTGCCCTCGGAGCGGAACTTCCCGCGGATGTCCTGGAAGACGAAGATGTAGCCTTCGTCCACGAGCGCCTTGTAGTAGCGCACGAAGGACCCCGCCGCGCCGTCGATGCCGTACGGCGTCCGCCGGAACACCATCGGCAGGGGACCCGCCTGGTTCTTCGGGATGAAGATCTTGGTGAAGAGCTTCACGCCGTCCCGCATCGGGATCATCTCGTCCCGCACCGTGAAGCCGTCGGCGGGATTCGGCGCCGGCTGGCGGGCGTCGAGCGCGGCGGCGGCCAGGGCGCCGAGGGCGGCCAGGGCCACGGCCGGCAGGAGCGGGCGGGGCGAACGGAAGGCGCGCGTCATGGCGCGAGTATACGGTGCCGGACGCTCACCCGACGGGCGCGGCCGAGGCGAGCGCAGGGTAGGTGAAGAGGAGGAAGTGCAGCAGGTTCAGCGCGGTGTGCGCCGCGATGCTGGCCGTGAGCGATCCGCTCAGCGCGTAGATCCAGCCGTAGCCGATGCCGGCCAGGCTGGCGAGGCCCGCGTAGGTCCACCCGCCGCCGGCGTGCGCCGCCCCGAAGAGCAGGCCCGACGCCGCAATCGCCGTCCAGTGCGCGCGCGTGGACGCGCCGAGCCAGGTCTGGAGCCCGCCCTGGATCACGTGGCGGAACACGGCTTCCTCCGGGAGCGCCGTCAGGAACGCCATGCTCCACAGCCATGACGCCCACCAGCCGGGCAGCTTCGGATCCCACCGCACGTAGCCGGCGGCCATCGTCGCGATCGTCACGACGAGCGCCGTCAGCGCGAACGGCGGGACGAGCGCCGCGACGGGCAGGCGCGACCGCCGGATGGCCTCGCGCGGCGACACCAGCGTGAGGAGGAAGAGGCCCAGCAGCCCCTTGTCCAGGTTCAGGTAGCGCGTATACGGCGCCGCCTCGGGCGAGAGGCGCGCGGCGTCCAGCACTCGCGGGTTCTCGAATCCCGGCAGCACGTGGGCGAGGATGCCGGCGCTGACCGCGAGGACGACACTGAGGGCGAAGCCCTTCAGCGCGCCGTGCGGGACCGTGGCCGCCACGCGGCACGCCCCGACCAGGACGAACAGCGCCACGAGGCCGGCCGTCGTCACGAGGCCGGCGGCCTGCGCCAGGACGAGCGTGGCCAGAAAGGGGAGTACCCACCAGGTCCAGGCCCGCGGCGAGGGTGAGACGCGCGGCGCCCACACCGCGACGAGGGTGGCCGTCAGCGCCGCGAAGGCCGCCGCGCTCAGGGGCGGAAGCGGCGTCATCGGCCCCCCGATTCCGGCACCGGCTGGCAGTCCTATCGGTCGGGCCGCGCCTGTGACTTCGCGCCGGTCCCCGCGGAGCCCGACGCGCCGTCCGGCGGTCCCACGATGGCCTGGTTCACGAGCGTCCGCACGCGGGTCGTGAGGTTGGTGGTCCCGGCCGGCAGGAGCTGGCTCATGAACACCACGACGAGCTTCTCGACCGGGTCGGCCCAGTAGGTCGTGTGGTACGCGCCGCTCCACGAGAACTCGCCGGCGGCGCCGTAGCGGGGCGCGCGGCCGACCCGCTCCACGACCTCGAAGCCGAGCCCCCACCCGAGCGTGCCGTCGCGGTACAGCATGCCGACGTGGTTCGACGTCATGAGCGCCACCGTGGTCGGACTCAGCAGGCGCACGCCCTCCAGCTCGCCGCCGTTCAGGAGCATCTGCATGAAGCGCGCGTAGTCCTGGGCCGTCGAGAGGAGGCCGGCGCCGGCCGAGAAGGCCACGCCCGGTCCGCCGACGTAGGCGCCCTGGCCCGAGTGCGGCAGATCGGGGACGGCTGGACGCCCGTCCTCGGCGCGCGAGATGGTGCCGTCGGGACCGACGGCATAGACGGCGGCCAGGCGGGACGCCTTCTCCAGCGGCAGGAAGAACGCGGTGTCCACCATCTTGAGGGGCGTGGTGATGCGCTCGGCGACGAACGCCGCCAGCGTCTGGCCCGTGATCCGTTCGATGACGTTACCGAGAATGTCCGTGTTGTAGCCGTAGACCCAGCGCTCGCCCGGCTGCGCCTCGAAGGGCAGCGCCGCGAGCTTGTCGATCCAGTAGGTCATCGGCTCCTTGCGGTCGGCGAAGTACCACTGCGTGAAGCCCGCAGCCTTGTAGTACGGCTCCAGGGCGCCGGCCCCGTAGGAGATGCCGGCCGTGTGGGTGAGAAGGTCGCGGATGGTGATCGGGCGCTCCGCCGGCACGACGGCGACGCGCCCGTTCCTGGTCCCGAGGACCGTCGTCTTCTGGAAGGCCGGGATATAGCGCGACACCGGGTCCGAGATCGAGAGCCGGCCTTCTTCCACGAGCATCATCAGGCCGACGCTGACCACGGCCTTGGTCATCGAGGCGATGCGGAAGATCGAGTCGGGCCGCATGGCCCGTCCCTGCTCGACGTCCTGCAATCCGGCGGCCTCGTGGTACACGACCTTGCCGTCCCGGAGGACGATCGTGACCGTGCCGGCCACCTGCTTCTTCGCGGCGGCCTCCTGCATCACCCGCGTGAGCCGGGCCAGCCGCTCGCCGGACATCCCGACGGCGTCGGGGGAGGCGGCCCGCGGCAGCGACTGCGCGCCGGACGGCTGGGCCAGGGCCAGGGACAGGGCGAGAACGGCGAACGCGCGTGCGGTCTGTCGGATCATGGTCACCCCCGGCGGTCGGCGACGAAATAAAGCGGCCGCTTCATCGACTCGACGAAGCTCTTCGTGAGATAGACGCCGACGGTGCCGATGGCGAGGACGATGAACCCCCCGATCAGCACCAGGAGGGCCGCGGCCGTGTGGATGGCCTGCACGGCCGGGTCCGGATCGGCCGGCGCCACGAGCAGGCGCGCGAAGGCGACGGCGGCGATGGCCGAGATGGTGACGCCCAGCAGCACGACGAGCTGCAGTGGCACCTCCGAGTATCCGACCAGCACGTGGAACGCCAGCCGCGCCGACCGCGAGAGCGTGTAGCCGCTCGACCCGCCGCCCCGGGGCTGGTGCTGGACGTCCACCGTCGTGGTGGGCACGCCCATGATGGCCATGATCGCGTTCACGTTCCGCGTCCGCTCCCGGTACTCGCGGAACATCGTGACGGCGCGGCGGCTGACCAGGCGGTAGTTCCCGACGCGGTGGTCGTACTTCACCTTCACCAGGAACTGCACCACCAGGTAGAAGAGGCGCGCCAGGAGCCGCTTGAGCACCGCGTCCTGCCGCCGCATGCGCCGCGTCAGCACCAGATCGGCGCCCGTCGTCCGCGCGGCCTCGAGGAGCGCCGGCATGGCGGACGGGTCGTCCTGGAGGTCGCACGCCATGATGAACGTGTGGTCCGCGTCCACCTCGTCGAGCCCGGCCGTGATCGCGATGTGCTCGCCGTAGTTCCGGATCAGCCGGCGCGCACGTACCCGGGGCGAGGCGGCGGCGAACCCTTCGAGGATCTCCCAGGACCGGTCGGGGCTGCGGTCGTCGACGTACACGACCTGCCAGTCGTCGGCCAGGGCCGACAACTGCGCCGTGAGGCGTCGATGCAGTTCATGGAGCGTCGGCTCCCCGTTGTACACGGGCACCACGACGCCGAGGGTCGCCACGGGCAGTAACTATACAGTCAGGGGCTCGGGGCTCGGGACCCGGGAGTGCCTCGCGCCGATGACCCGGGACGTCGGGAGGCAATCGGGCGCCCACGGCCTCACGCCGGCGCCCCCGAACCCTGGCTTCGAGCCGAGGGCTCCGAGCCCCCGGTAAGATCGCTCCATGCGTTGGTGGACGTCGGCGATCACCGCGGGAGGGTTGGCGATGGCGGGATGCGGGGGCGGGGCAACGGGGGGAGGGACGGCGGCGACGGTCGCGCCGTACGGCGCGTGGGCGTCGCCCCTCTCGGCGACCGGCGCCACGGCCGGCGCCCTCAGGCTCGGGCAGATCGTGCTCGACGGCGACGACGTGTACTGGCTGGAAGGCCGGGCCTCGGAAGGCGGGCGGAGCGTGCTGATGCGGCGCTCGGCGGCCGGACCGGCCGTCGAGGTCACGCCCGCCGACTTCAACGTGCGGACGCGCGTCCACGAGTACGGCGGGGCGGCCTTCACGGTCCATCGCGGCGCCGTCTACGCGTCGAGCTTCGGCGACCAGCGGGTGTACGCGCTGGCCGACGGCCAGGCGCCGCGGCCGCTGACGATCCCCGGGTACTTCTTCGCGCAGTGTCAGGTGGACGAGGGCCGGAACCGCCTGCTGTGCGTCCGCGAGGACCACACCGCCAGCGGCCAGCAGCCGCCGGCCGCGATCGTGGCGATCGGTCTGGACACCTCGACGCCGCAGGCGGGCACGACGCTGGCGTCGGGCGCGGACTTCTACTCGGATCCGGTCCTGAGTCCGGACGGCGCGCGCCTGGCATGGCTGCAGTGGCGCCATCCGAACATGCCGTGGGATGGCACCGAGTTGTACGTCGCGGATCTCGACGCCCGCGGTGTGCCGCGTGCCGCCGTCAAGGTGGCTGGGGGATCGGACGAAAGCGTCTTCCAGCCGCGCTGGTCGCCCGACGGCGTGCTGTTCTTCATGTCGGATCGATCGGGCTGGTGGAACCTGTACCGACGCCGCGGCGACGTGGTCGAGGCCGTGCACGCGATGCCGAACGACTTCGGCAAGCCGCAGTGGCAGTTCGGCACCACGACCTATGGCTTCCAGTCGGCGGACCGCCTCGTCGTGACGTGGGCGGACGGGGGCCGCTGGCGCATGGGCCTGCTGTCGCTCGAGCCCCGGCGCCTCGAACCGTGGCACCTGGCTCTCGAGCCCCTGGACGCGGTGGTGGCGACGGGCAGCGCGGTCTACTTCGTCGGAGGCTCCGACACCGAGGGCCCGGCGATCGTCCGTGTGCCGGCCGACGGCGGGAGCGGGGACGTGCTGCGGCGCTCGCGCGAGGACACGCTGGCGGCCGCGTTCGTCTCGCGCCCCGAGGCCATCACGTTCGACAGCGGGGGCGAGGCCACCCACGCGTTCTACTATCCGCCCACGAACCCGGACTTCGCGGCGCCCCCAGGCACGGCGCCGCCGCTCCTCGTGGTGAGCCACGGCGGACCCACGGGCGCCACCGACGCGGTCTTCGATCCGGAGGTGCAGTTCTGGACGACGCGGGGCTTCGCGGTCGTGGACGTGAACTACGGCGGCAGCACCGGGTACGGCCGCGCGTACCGGCGGCGACTCAACGGGCAGTGGGGGGTGGTGGACGTCCGCGACGCCGTGAACGCCGCGCGCTACCTCGTCGCCGCGGGCAAGGCGGACGGCGCCAGGCTCGTCACCCGCGGCGGCAGCGCCGGCGGCTACACGACGCTCGCGGCGTTGACGTTCCACGACACGTTCAAGGCCGGCGCGAGCTACTACGGCATCAGCGACCTCGAGGTGCTCGCGACCGACACGCACAAGTTCGAGTCGCGCTACCTGGACTCGATGGTCGGCCCCTTCCCGGCGATGCAGGCGACGTATCGCGAGCGCTCGCCCATCCACTTCGTGGACCGGCTGAACTGCGCGCTCATCCTGTTCCAGGGGCTCGACGACAAGGTGGTCCCACCGAACCAGTCCGCGATGATGGCCGACGCCGTGCGGAAGAAGGGCCTGCCCGTCGCGTACGTGACCTTCCCCGGCGAGCAGCACGGCTTCCGCAAGGCCGAGAACATCGTCCGGGCGCTCGAGTCGGAGTTGTACTTCTACGGGAAGGTGCTGGGCTTCACGCCCGCGGGGACGCTGGCGCCGGTGCCCATCGACAACCTGCCCTGAACCCGCGCGGTATCCGGCGCCTCGCGACCTGCGAGGGGCTGGGCTGCGCCCGTGTGCTGTCGGGGGAGAAGAGAGGGAAAGTGGAACCCGGGGGATGGGTTCCTCGCGGGAGGACGAGCCGCCGGCTCAGAACTTCACGGTGAGACCGACGGTCGCGCGCCAGAAGTCGAACTTCGGCAGCGGCAGGTCGTTCAGGCCCGTGATGTCCTCCCACGTGACGTCGGACGTCTGGAAATGGCGCAGGTCGGCCCGGAGCCCGAAGTTCTCGGACGGCATCACGTAGACGCCGCCACCCAGGTTCCAGGCCGCGTCCCTGGCGCTGGCGCTGACCAGGCTGCCCACGAACGGGACCTTGACGTCGCCCGTCACGCGAACGACCCCCACGCCCGCCGAGGCGTAGGGCTGGATGGGGCCGGTGGGCGCGCGGACCACGAGGTTGCCCATGTAGGTGGTGATGTTCGCCGTCACTTCCGCCACGTCGACGTCGGCCAGGGTGCCCAGCGAGATGCGCGATGCGTCGAACTCGATGCCGAGCAGGCCCCCGAAAGTGACGGCCCCGCCGAACGTGCCTTTGTTCGTCTCGTTGATCCGCGCGCTGCCTGCAAAGCCGGTGGCCCGGAGGTCGGCGGATGCGGCGCGTGGCACGAGAGCTGCGGCGAGGGCTGCCGCGAGGATCCAGGTGGGTCGAGTGAGGTGTGTCATATCCCTACTGTAGACCACCGCGCCGGACCAGGACCGGGGCTGGGATAGCATCGGCCCCATGCGCAAGTGGCTGGCGGGGTGCCTGCTGGCGTCGGTCGCGTGCGGCGTCCTGGCCGCGATCGCCGCCGTGATGGTGTGGCGGACCGCGCAGCCCGTGGCCGAGAAAGTCGCCGACGTCACCTCGGGCGTCAGGAAGCTGGGCGACGTCTCGGCCATCGAACGCGGGCTGACCAACACCACCCCCTACGATCCGCCTCCGTCGGGCGAACTCACCGGCGACCAGGTGGCGCGCTTCCTGCGGGTCCAGGCCGGCGTCGAGCGGGCGCTCGGGGAGCGCGCCGGCGCGTTCACGGCGAAGTACCGGGAGCTGACGCGCCAGAGGCCCGACGGCACCACGCCCGTGCCCACGCTGCCGGACCTGCTCGGCGCCGTCGCCGACCTCTCGCAGATCTACCTGGAGGCCTGGCGCGCCCAGGTCGTGGCGATGAACGACGCAGGCTTCTCCCGCGCCGAGTTCTCGTGGGTGCGCGGCCGCGTCTACCAGGCCGCCGGCCTGAACGCCGTGCGCTACGACGCGCGGGACCTCGAGCGGGTCATCCGCGCGATGACCGACGGCAGCCGCGTGGAGATCCCTGAGGTCGATCTGCCCGACGCCCCGGCCAGGAACAAGGCGCTCGTCGAGCCCCACACCGGCCGCATCACCGCGTGGCTGGGACTGGCCGTGTTCGGACTCTAGTCCGGCGCGTGCGGCGGCTCCTGGGCCCAGTCCACCGGGGCGCCCACCGCGATCGCACCTCCGCGCAGCACGCGGCCGAAGGCGCCGCCGCCCCACGGCGGCGACAGCGCCGCCTGCAGCCCGGGGCAGGCCTCGTCCATCTGCCGGCAGGGCCTCGTCTCGCCCACGATCTCGATCCGGGCATCGCCGATCGCGAGCACGCGGCCGCGCGAGTCGGCCAGGTCCAGGCCGTCCACGAGCAGGTTCGCGCGGCGGACCGCGGGATCCGGCG
Source organism: Vicinamibacterales bacterium (assembly GCA_041394705.1). Classification (GTDB taxonomy): domain Bacteria; phylum Acidobacteriota; class Vicinamibacteria; order Vicinamibacterales; family UBA2999; genus CADEFD01. Next base: position 153,711 of record JAWKHS010000005.1, on the reverse strand, counting down.
GCCCGGCCAGGTGCGCCGTGAGCGCCTGCCACCGATCGAGCGACATCAGCGTGACCTGCCGGAAGCCGCCCTGCGTGGCGCTGCCCGAGAGGCCCCGCCCCTCGACGAGATCGGCGTCCCGGACTTCGTCCATCACGCCGCCGTGGCTGCGCTTCACCCAAATGCGTCGTACTCGTCCGGCCATCGGCGTCTCACGCCCTCCGCGGCGCCGGCCGATTGTACGGCGGACGGCGCCGCCGTGGGCCTGCGTTGGCGGACCGGCGGGCGCCTCAGGACACGCCCCGCCGAAAAAAGTGCGGGCGACGCGTGACTCAGGCACCGCGGGAGGGTCTATCCTAATGTGCACGTGGCGCCTGCCTCCCCGACCCCGCCGCCGCCGGCGTTCGATCACATCCGCGGCCTGGACGCCCTGCCGCTGGCAGCGCGCACCCTCGAACGATTCGAACCAGCCGTGCTCATGACGGCCGAGGGACTCGGCGCCATCCACGCGCCCGACCGCGCGCCCGACGACGCCCGCGTGCTGTGGTTCCTGGCCGACGCGCGCACGCTGCTCGACTGGGAGTCGCAGCGGCGCCAGGTCGTGACCCTGACGTTCCAGAGCCCGGACGAGCGCGTGTACCTGAGCCTGTCGGGCCGGGCCGAAGTGATCACCGACTCCGTCGTGATCGGGAAGATGTGGCGGCCGACGTTCCGCCGCTGGTTCCCGGGCGGAGCGAGCGATCCGCGGCTGCTCCTGGTCCGCTTCTCGACCTACGACGCGGAGTACTACCAGACGGCCTCCGGCCGCGTCACCGCCCTGCTGTCGCACTAGCGCGCACGTGCGCGGGCCCGCCCGGCGGACCTGGTCGTCCCGCGCGTCAGCGCTCGTTGATCCGGACGCCGCCGTTGGTGGTGCGGACCTTCACCAGCGGGCCGCCGGCCCCGAGCGTCGTCCTCAGCTCGCGGCCTACGCGGCCCTGGACGGTCATCGGTACGTCGGTGTCGATGCCGCCGTTCACGGTGCCCACCTCGAGCGCCGCCGAATAGCCCCGAGGGATCGAGAGGGACACGCCGCCGTTGGTGGTCTCCACGTCGAGGCCCGCGCCTTCCCAGCGGTCGCCAGACAGCCGCACGGTGACGCCCCCGTTGCGGGTGTGCCCGGCCATCTGCCCGCCGACGTCGTTCAGCGTGACGCCGCCGTTCTCGGTCGCGAAGCGCGACTCGCCGCGCATGCCGAAGATGGTCACCCCGCCGTTCCTGGCCGTGAGCGCGAGCGCGGTCTGCCGCGGCGCCCAAATCTGGAAACTGACGGACCATCCGCTGCGCCGCCCGTCGCCCCGCTCCGGCCCCTGGGCCGACACCGTCGTGCCCGCCGCCGTGACCGAGACGCGCGGCAGCAGGGCGCGCGCCTCGTCGTCGCTGTCGGCCTGGGTCCGAACCACCGCGCGCACCAGGACGTCCGGCTGGTCCCAGCCCTCCACCCGGATGCCGCCGTTGGGTGACGCGTCCACCGTCAGCGGCCCGCCGGGCGCCGGCAGGCGCGTGTCGCGGACTTCGCACGCGCGGCCGCGGGAGCCCCAGTCGTCACGCGCGCAGGGATCGTCGGTGGGAGACACCGAGGCGAAGCGGCGGGCGTCCCGCTCGCGGTCGCGGTCCTGCCGGGTCGACTCTCGCGAGGCCCGGGACCGGGCGCGCCGTTCGTCGCGCTGCTGACGCAGCACGCGCCGGCGCTCCTGGCGGGCCTGGGAGTCCTGGGCGATCCCGGCCCACTCCCGGTCCAGATCCAGGTCCCGCACGGCCCGGTCCACCTCGCGCGTCACGTCCCGGGCGATGAGCCGGGCATCGCGGACCACGTGCCGGACGTCGCGCAGGACGTCACGGACGAGGCTCCGGACCTGCAGGCGGAGGTCGTCGTCGCGCCAGCGCTCCTGCGCGGCGACGGTGGCGGACGTGGTGGTCAGGGCCAGGGCGAGCAGCCCGGCGAACAGGCGGAAGGTCATCGTCGTCTCCCCGAAAACTGGTCAGCGGGTTGGACGAGCGTCCGCGCGAAAACGTTGGCGCCAGGGGCGCCGGCCGGTCAGTCCACGGCCACCGGCCGCGAGCGGTCCGCGCACCACTCGCTCCACGACCCTGGGAAGAGCCGCGCTCCCGGCAGTCCTGCGTGCTCGAGGGCGAGCAGGTTGTGACAGGCCGTCACTCCGGAGCCGCAGTACATCACCACCCGCGAGGCGTCGGTCCCGCCGCAGACGGCGGACCACTCCTCGCGCAGCTCGGCCGGCGACTTGAAGGTGCGATCGGGCGTGAGGTTGAGCTGGTAGAACCGGTTGACGGCGCCGGGAATGTGTCCGCCGACCGGGTCGAGCGTCTCGTTCCGCCCGTGGAACCTGTCGTTCGCCCGGGCGTCGACGAGCACGCGGCGGGTGTCGCCCAGATGGGCCGCCACGTCTCCCACGCCGGCCGCGCGGTCCGAGTCGGGCGCGGGCGTGAAGGTCGCCGGTCCCCACCGCTCGTCGGTGGAGGTCACGGGCAGGCCGGCGCGCTCCCAGGCGGCCAGACCGCCATCGAGCACGGCCGCCGCCCGATGGCCGAGCCATCGGAGCATCCACCACCCGCGCGCGGCGTACATGCCCATGTCGGCGTCGTAGAGCACGACCTGCGAGCCCGGACCGACGCCCAGCGCGCCGAACCGCCGCGCCGCCTCCTCGGGCGACGGCAGGGGATGGCGCCCGTTGGCGCCGGTCTTCTCGCCCGAGAGGTGCCGCTCGAGGTCGAGATAGCGCGCGCCCGGGATGTGGCCCTCGCGGTACAGCGCCTCACCGCGGTCGGGCGCGGCCAGGTCGAAGCGGGCGTCCAGCACCACCCAGGCGGGGTCGTCGAGGTGGGCGGCGAGCGTGGCGGGATCAACGAGCGTCGTGTGCATGGGCGGGAGATCCTCGAAGCGCGACGGCGAGCTGGTGGAGGAACAGGCCGACGTCGGTCACGACGCCGATGGTCTGCGTGGAGCCGCGATCGCTCAGCTTCGTCACGACCGCCGGGTTGATGTCCACCGACACCACCTTCACCCACGACGGCACCATGTTGCCGACGCCGATGCTGTGGAGCATCGACGACAGCATGATGACCACGCCGACGTCGGCCAGCGCCGCGGCGTAGAGGTCCTGGGCACGGGCGAGGTCCATCTCCGTCTCGGGGAGCGGCCCGTCGTCGCGAATCGACCCGGCCAGCACGTAGGGCACGCCGTGGACGTGGCAGGCGTGCATGACACCGCGCGTCAGCAGGCCGGCCTGCACCGCCGCGCCGATGCCGCCGGCGCGCCGGATCGCGTTGATGGCGCGCATGTGGTTCCGGTGTCCGTGCTCCACCGGGCGCCCCGTCGACAGGTCGATGCCGAGCGACGTGCCGGAGAGCGCGGCTTCGATGTCGTGGACGGCCAGGGCGTTACCCGAGAGGACCACGTCCACGTACCCCAGCCGGATGAGCTCGCAGAAGTACTCCCCGCCGCCCGTGTGCACCACGACGGGGCCGGCGACGAAGGCGATGCGCCGGCCGGCGGCCCGCGTCTCGCGGAGCATGTCGGCCACGCGGCCCACCGCGACTTCCACGCGGCGTTCGGAGGAGACGTCGTTGCTCATGAAGCCGAAGGTCGGCTTGTCGCGATCCTGCAGATCCGGCTTCACGCGGACGCCCTGCATCCCGCAGACGACGCGATCCCCGACCGCCAGGTCGCGGAGCTTGCGGCAGAAGGCGCGGTCGCCGTCGACGACGATCGCGGCGTCCATCCGCTGCTGCGCCACGGTGACCCAGCGGCCGCCGAGCAGCACCTCGGTGTGGTGGTTGGTGGTGGAGTAGAAGTCCGTCGGCGCGGCGCCGGCGATGTCGTTGGTGCGGACGACGGCGTCGGGCGCGCCCTTGACGTAGCAGCCGAAGGTGGAGAGCGTCGCCAGGAGGTGATCGAGCGACTCCTGCGTCTCGGTGGCCACGCGCATCGAGAGGCGGGACGCGTCCGCGTTGGTGCGTCCGACGTCGAACCGCAGGATCTCGTAGGTGGCGCCGTGTTCGACGACGGTGGTGAGGATGGCCTGCAGGTCGCCCGAGTCGATCAGGTGGCCTTCGGCGTCGATGGTTTCTGCGATCATGCGGGGCGCGGCCCGGGGCCGTGCGCGCTATTCTATGCCGCCGGACGTTGGACGGGCCGGGCCGTGGCGTCCGCGCACGGCATCCGGGCGTCGCGCGCGACCATCTCGGCCGTGATCTGCCTAACCACCGCGTCCTGCACGTGCACCTGGTCGGCCTCGTCGCTGGCGAGGCCGCCGCTCCCGACGATCGCGCAGCTGGGACGTCGTCCACCCGCGGCAGGGCCCGGCGGAGGAGCTCGTCGGCCAGGCGCAGCGTGGACGTCGAGACCTCGTCGGCCAGGACCCAGTCGTCGCCCGTCAGCGTGGTCCGGGTGACATCGGCGCGACTACGGCGCGCCCGGGATCGACGTGTAGGACACGTTCAGGATGGTCCAGGCGCCGCCGGTCTTCACGAGCGTGAAGTAGTCCACGCCGTGCGAGCGGATCTGGCCGTCGATCACCACCGTGAAGTCGGCACGAAGGAACGCGAGCTGCTCCTGCTCGACGTGCACGCTGATGCCCGTGAGCGGCTCGCGGAAGGGCGTGGGCGCGCTCTGGGCCCGCAGGCCCTTCAGGAACTCGCCGCCGGTCTGCGTCGTCGTCGTCCAGGCGCCGTCGCGCAGCCGCACGACCGCGATGGTCGCGTTGGGCGCGAGGAGCCGTTCGACCTCGTTCAGATCCCGCTGGCCGAGGACGTCCAGGAACCGTTCGACGGCGGCCCGGACCCCGGCCTCATCGTCGGTCGAACGAGCCTCCCGCGCGAGCGCGGGCACGGCCAGGACCGTGAGGAGCCCCGCCGCGAGGGCGGTGCGGCCGGCGGCGTGCAAGGAAGGCATGGCCACGGGGCCGGCGCCGGCTAGCGCATCTGCTCGAGCGCCGCGATGCGGGCCTCGAGCGGCGGGTGCGTGGAGAGGAGCGCCGTCCACGACGGCTTGTCCGAGATCTTCATCGCGGCCAGCGCGGGCTCGCTCGTGTCGATGCGGTCGTGCGTGCCCTGCAGCCGGCGGAGCGCCGCGATCATGCCCTGGCGGCCGGACAGCGAGGCCGCGCCGGCGTCGGCCCGGAACTCGCGGGCGCGGGAGAACCAGGCCACGACCATGAAGCCAAGGAAGCCGAAGACCACCTGGAGCACCATGCGGACCAGGAACTCCACCATGTACCCGCCTCCACCTCCGCGCTCGTCGCGGCTCTGGATGGCCTGGCGGACGATGTTGGCGATGACGATCGAGGCGAACATCACGAACGCGTTGACGACGCCCTGGATGAGCGTCAGCGTCACCATGTCGCCGTTCCGGATGTGCGACACCTCGTGCGCCAGCACCGCCTCGGCTTCGTCGCGGCGCATCGCACGCAGCAGGCCCGCCGACACCGCCACCAGGCTGCGCGACTTGCTGGGACCCGTGGCGAACGCGTTGACCTCGGGCGAGTTGTAGATGCCGACCTCGGGCATCGGCAGCTGCGCCTGGCGCGTCAGGCGCTCGACGGTGCGATAGACCCAGTCGGCGTCCTCGTGCCCCGTCTGGCCGTCGACGAGCTGCACGCCCAGCATGCGCTTGGCCATGAAACGCGACAGCTGGAGCGAGATGAACGAGCCCACCATGCCCCAGACGAAGCAGAAGGCCATGAGCGACGTGTAGTCGAGCCTGCCTCCGCCGAGCCGGTAGCCGCCGATGCCGAGCAGGCTCAGCACGATGCTCACCGTCAGGACGATGGCGATGTTGGTGGCGACGAACAGGAAGATGCGTTTCATCATGGGTGGGCCAGCTCACGACGGCGACGATGGCGCCGTGAACTCAGCATAGGGGCGGCCGAGCCGGCGCGCAAGCAGATCCGGCGGCAGGCCCCGGCGGGAACCGCGCGGGTGGTGCGTGCGTCTAACGCGCGGCCGTGTAGCCCTTGGCGAGCTTCTCTCGCGCGGCCGTCACGTCGCGGTGGAAGACGAACAGCGCGTCGGCGTTGGTGGCGGCCTTGTCGGTGAAGTTCCAGGTCTTGCCGCCCTTCTGCTTCACGCGCAGGTTCTTCTCGAGGTAGTTCACCTCGAAGGTCTCGATCTGGGCGTAGGGCAGCGTGAAGGCGTCGTTCTTGTTGGACGTCTGGTAGCTGAGGCCGTCGACGGTGGCGCGGAGCGTGCCCTCGCAGCCGCCGCCCATGCCGTGCTTGTGCGACACCGGGACCGAGGCGTTGAGACGGACTTCCTTGAAGCGCAGCGTCACCGTGTTCTCGCCCGGCACGACGTCGACCGAGCGCTGCACGCCTTCGAAGCCCTCGGCGGACAGGTTGATGCGCTTGGTGCCCGGCGCCACGTTCGTGAGCGTCACCGGTGCCGTGCCCACGAACTCGCGATCGACGAACACGGATGCGCCGGGCACGTCCGACTCGACGACGAGCGAGGCCGTGTCGGGCGCCGCCGTTTCCGCGGGCGCCGGGGCCGGGGCCTCCGCCTTGCGTGGCGCGGTCCGGCGGGGGGCGGGCTCCTCGGGCTTCGCGGGTTCGGGCGGCGGCGGCTCGGCCTTGCGCGTCGGCGCCGGTGCCGGCCGCGGCGCGGCGGCCGGGGCCTCGGCCGTGTCGGGCGCCTCGGGCCGGCTCGTGACGTACCACACACCGGCCCCGGCCAGCAGGACCACCACTCCGGCCACGGCCATGAGCGGCCCGCGCCCTGGCGACGGATCGGACGGAGTCTCGTCGAAGACGCTCACGCGGCAGATGGTAGCATGCGGCCCGGCGCCGAGGCGCCGCCACCATGCCCGAGCCGTTGACCATTCTCTGCATCGCGTCCTACCACAAGGGGCAGGAGTTCCTGCGCGAGGCGAAGCGCCAGGGCGCCCGCGTGTTCCTGGTGACGTCGGAGAGCCTGCGCGACGCCGACTGGCCGCGCGAGAGCCTCGACGAGGTCTACTTCGTCAAGGACGACCGGAAGCGCTGGGAGCTCGACGACCTGCTGCTCGGCGCCAGCCACCTCGCGCGGAAGGTCGTCATCGACCGGATCGTGCCGCTCGACGACTTCGATCTCGAGAAGGCGTCGGCCCTGCGCGAACACCTCCGCGTCGGCGGCATGGGCGAGACGACCACGCGCTACTTTCGCGACAAGCTCGCCATGCGCCTCCGCGCGCGCGACGCCGGCATCCCGGTGCCGCGCTTCGTCCACGTCCTCAACGAGGCCGCCATCCGCGCGTTCACCGCCGAGGTGTCTCCGCCCTGGGTGCTGAAGCCGCGGTTGTCGGCCGGCACCATCGGCATCAGGAAGGTGCAGCAGCAGGCCGAGCTGTGGCAGCACATCGACGCCCTGGGCGACCAGGCGTCGTACTACCTGCTCGAGCAGTTCGTCCCTGGCGACGTCTTCCACGTGGACAGCCTCGTGGATCACAGCCGCGTGCTGGCGGCGGTCGCCAGCGGCTACGGCCGCCCGCCGTTCGACGTCTCCCACGGCGGCGGCGTCTTCACGACCCGGCTCCTGCCGCACGGATCGGCCGACGAGCGGGCCGCGCTGGCGACCAACCGCGCGGTGCTCGGGGCACTGGGCCTCGTGCGCGGCGTGTCGCACACGGAGTTCATCAAGGGCGCCGACGGCACCTGGTACTTCCTCGAGACGTCGGCCCGCGTCGGCGGCGCGCACATCGTGGAGCTCGTCGAGGCCGCCACGGGCGCGAATTTCTGGCAGGAATGGGCGAAGGTGGAACTGGCCGGCGGCAAGACGCCGTACGTGCCGCCGGTGCTGCGCGAGGACTACGCCGGGCTGGTCACGTGCCTCACGAAGGACGAACGGCCGGATCTCTCCAGCTTCTCGGACCCCGAGATCGTGTGGCGCATGGACAAGGCCCACCATGCGGGGCTCATCGTCGCCTCGCCCAGCCACGCCCGCGTGTCCGAACTCGTCAGCGCCTACGCCGAGCGGCTCGCGCGCGACTTCAGCGCCTTCCTCCCGCCGGGCGACTCGCCTCGCGACTAGCCGCCGCCGGCCCCGGCCGCGCGGGGACAGGGCGTGTCGCGAAGGAAACGGAGCACGGCGGGCCCCGCAGTCTTGTCGTCGCGGCTCAGCTCCAGGATGATGCGCTCGTGGCTCGAGCCCTGCACCGTCACGAGCGTGGACGGGATGCCGGCCTTGCCGAGCGCGGCGTGCAGGAGCGCGGACTGCCGGCGCAGGCCCGCGTCCTCGCCGGTCGCCGAGATCACGAGGAACGGCGGGTCGCCGGCGTCCAGCCACGGCACCACCGACGCGTCGTGCCACCAGGAGCCGTCCAGGCGGCTGCCGCCGAAGCGCTCGGCGAAGTAGAGGGGATCGAAGCCGGCGCGGTAGGTCTCGATGTCGCCGAGGTCGTAGGCGGCGCCGCTCACGGCAATGACGCCGCAGATGCCCGACGGCGTGCCGCCCTCCTTCTCCAGCCACGACGGATCCGTGGCCACGCGCGCGGCGAGCTGGGCACCGGCCGAATGGCCCATGAGGAACACGCGATCGGCCCGTCCGCCGCGGTCGGCCGCGTGTGCCTGCACCCACGCCACCGCGCGCGCCACGTCGCCGACCTGGCTCTGCCAGTCGAGGGGCCAGAGCAGGCGGTAGCCGATCACGGCTGCGCCGATGCCGTGATCGGCGAGGAAGCGACCGATGTTCCGGTAGATGTCGGCGCCGCCGAACCGCTGCGTCCGGTCGCCCCAGGCCCAGCCCCCCCCGTGCACGAAGACCACGAGCGGGAAGCCGCGGCCGGACGGCAGATACAGATCGAGCTGCCGCTTCGGGTCGTCCGGGGCGGCCGGGTCGTAGGGCACGGCCAGCGCCACGACCGGCGGTGGCGGCGCGGTCTCGTACAGCAGTTTCGCCCCCAGCCAGTAGACGGGCGAACAGGCCTGGACGACGACCGCGCTCAGCAGGATGGCGCCGGCGCGGACGAGCACGCCCCGGTGGCGGCGAAAGGACGCCGGCACTCGCATCATGCGCGTCAGCGGTCCGGGCACCGGGCGGTCGTTCCGCCTCGGCGCCCGTCCGCGATCCCTGGTCCCTGCTCCCTGCGGGTCGTCAGACGCCTACTGTCCTTCGCTCGACGGCGGCACCATCTTGTTCAGCCGCATGTAGGTGACGAGGTTCCCGTAGTGTTCGTAGCTGTGGGAGATGGTGAAGGAGAGGACCATCAGGCGCGGCGATGGGCCCGTGAAGAACTTCACCACCTCCATGCCCTTCTGGTCGTTCATGCCGGCGATGACGCCGTTGCAGTACGCGATCGAATCGTTGACGGCCTTGCTGATGTCGGCCTTCGACGTCTTGCCCTTCTCGATGCCCATCTGCGGCGGCTTCTCGCCGGCCGCCGCCGCGCACATCGAGAACTGGGCGTCGGCGATGTGCGCCAGCAGCTGCCCGATCGAGCGGACTTCCGGCGTGGCCTTGAATGAGTAAAGATTCTCGGGCACTTTCTCGGCGGTCTTGGACACCACGCCGCTGATCATGCCGAACTGCCCCTTGATGGCCGTCATGGCCGGGTCGGTCTGGGCGAAGGCGGACGACGTGGCGGCGAGCAGCAGGACACCGAAACCAAGACACCGTGTGAGCATCGTGACTCTCCTCGTGGGATGGCGCCCGTCGAGCATATCGCCAATTCTCGCGCTCGTCGCCGCGCTCGCCGCCGGCGCGGCCTGCGCCCCCGTGCTTCCGGCGACCGTCGGCCGGGCTGGCGATCCGCCCGAGGTCCGGCTGCTCGGCGCCTCGGCCATCTGGGCCGGCACGTGGCCACCGCTGGACGGCGTGCGCGTGGGCAGCCTGTCGGCGCTGGCGTACGATTCGGCCTCCCGCCGCTGGATGGCCGCCTCCGACGACATCGTGCGCCCCCGGCTCCTGTGGTTCGACGTCTCCGGTTCGCCGTCGCTCGACCCCATGCCGGTCGGCGTGACGTTCATCACGGCGGGCCCGGGCGCGCCGCCCGATGCCTTGACCGCCCTCGACATGGAAGGCCTGGCGGTACTGGGCGACGGATCGCTGGCCGTGTCCCACGAGGGCCACGTGGACCGCCGCGGTGTGGCGCGTCAGCCCCAGGTGCTCTTCGCGACGCGCGAGGGCGTGGTGACCGGCGGCGTCCGGCCGCGGGAACGGTTCACGATCGATCCCGCCGATCGCACGCACGGCGTCCGCCACAACCTGGGCCTCGAGAGCCTGACGCGCACGCCGGACGGGCGCCTGCTGAGTGGCCTCGAGCAGCCGCTGGCCCAGGACGGGCCCGTGTCCAGCGCGGCCCGGGGCGGGGTGGTCCGGCTCGTGGAGTTCGTACCGGGGCCGCCCGCGTGGCGACCCGGCCGCGAGTGGGCCTACCAGCTCGAGCCGACGCCCAGCGTGGCCGGGTACGGTCCGGCCTGTGAGGACGGCGAGAACGGGCTGTCCGACCTGCTCGCGCTCACTGATTCGACGCTCCTGGCCCTGGAACGGGCGTGCCTGCTCGCGAGCGACGGCGCGCCGGCCTACAACCCCGTCCGCCTGTTCGAGGTCACGCTGGACGGCGCCGACGACGTGTCGGGGCTCGACTCGCTGGCGGGCGCCGCGCCTGTCCTGGCGCGCAAGCGCCTCGTGGTCGATCTGGCGCAGTGGCGGTCCCGGCTGCCTCCCGCGCTGGCGACCCTGTCCAACTTCGAGGGGATGGCGTTCGGGCCTCCGGGACCCGCGGGCGAGACGACGGTGATGCTCGTCAGCGACGACAACTTCCGGCCGACCCAGACGACCGCGTTCCTGTGGCTGGCCCTGGCCGGGCCCGCCGGCCCGCGCGGCGTCACACCTGCAGGCGGTAGCCGACGCCCCGGACCGTGGCGATCAGCGTGGGCTTGGCCGGGTCCACCTCGAGATACCGCCGCAGCCGCACGATGAAGTTGTCGATCGCGCGCGTGTCCGTGTCCTCGTGCAGGTTCCAGACGTCCTCGAGGATCGCCTTCCTGGACACGACCTGCCCGGCGTGGCGCACGAGGTAGGCCAGCAGGTCCGCTTCCATGACGGTGAGGCGGTAGGCCCGTCCGCGCGCGTGCAGCTCGAGGGCCCGCAGGTCCAACCGGTGGCCGGCGAATTCCAGGACGTCGGCCGGGGGCGGTGGTGGCTGTGCGGGCTTCTGGGGCTCGGTGGGGCCGCGGAGCCATTCGCGCCGGCGGAGCAGGCCGCGCAGACGCGCCAGGAGAATGGCCAGCTCGAACGGCTTCGGCAGGTAGTCGTCGGCCCCGCTTTCGAAGCCCTGCAGGACGTCCTCGGGCCTGGACCTCGCCGTCAGCATCAGGATCGGGACGTAGTCGCTCTCGGCCCTGAGCGCGCGCGCCACCTCGAAGCCGTCGAGGCTGGGCAGCATCACGTCGAGCACCACCGCGTCGTAGGCGCCGCGCTCGTCGCGCAGGACCTTCAGCGCCTCGAGGCCGTCGCCCACGACGGTGACGTCGTGACCGTCCGCGGCCAGGTTGAAGCGCAGGCCCTCGGCGATGTGCTGCTCGTCCTCGACGATGAGGATGCGGCTCACGAGGCCGTCCCGGGCGAGAGCTTGGGCAGTTCGAGCGTGAAGGTCGCGCCGGTGCCCTCGCCCGCGCTCTCGGCGAACACGCGGCCGCCGTGCTGTCTGGCGATCGACCGCACGATGTAGAGGCCCAGGCCGGTGCCCTTCACGCTGAAGCCACGGGCCTGGAAACGGTAGAAGCGGTTGAAGATGCGGCGCAACTGGCGGCGCGGGATGCCCACGCCGCGATCGCGAACGCGTACCCACAGCGTGTCCGGCGCCGGCGAGGCCAGTTCCACGGTGACGCGGACGGCCTTGGCCGAGTACTTGACCGCGTTGTCGAGCAGGTTGCCGATGGCCGTCCGCAGTTCGTCGGCGTCGCCGTCCACCAGCATCGCCTGCGCGGGCGCCGCCGCGAGCGTGACGGCCTCGTCGGCCAGGTGGTGCCGGCGCCGCGTCGTCTCGATGCACTCCACCGCCAGCGTCGCCAGGTCCACGGGCGCCCGGTGGGCGAGCTTGCGGCGCTGGCTGGCCACGCCGGCCCTCAGCACCTGCTCCACCGTGTACTGGAGGCGCGTCGTGTCGTCGAGCATGACCTTGTAGAACTCCTGGCGCTGCGCCTCGGAGGTCTCGCGCGCCTGGAGCGTCTCCAGGTACAGCCGGATCGACGCGATCGGCGTCTTCAACTCGTGCGTGACGGCGTTCAGGAAGCTGTCCTGCTGCTCCGTGCGCCTGAGCTCGCGGACCAGGAACACCGTGTAGATGATGATGCCGGCGATGATGAGGGCGAACGCCACGACACCGAACACCAGCATCGCGACGTGCCGCTCGCCGCTCAGGATCCAGCCGACGTTCAGGGACACCGCCGCGGCGACCAGCACCACGCACAGGACGATGAACGCGACGGTGGCCGACTGCCGGCGGGTCATGGAGGGATTGTAGTCAGAGGGCGGGGCCCGGGGCCCGGGGCTCGGGTTTCGGGACAGCCCTTTGCCATCCGCCCGGGCGTCGCGGCTGCGCAGGTTGACTTTGGAGAGCGAGGAAAAGAAAGAGCCGGCACCCACCGGTGCCGGCTCCTTCAGCATTCAGCAGCCCCGAGCCCCGAGCCCCGCCCTATCCTACGGGCGCCGCTTCCGAGATGTCCACGGCGTCCGGCGTCTCCTGCGGGACGATTTCGGAGGCGTCCTTCGGACGGCGGGCCACCTTGAGGTCCCAGGCCAGACCGAGCTTCTCGAGCAGCTTGATCTGGATGTAGTTCAGGTCGAACTCGTACCAGGCCAGGCCGTGGCGCATCGAGACCGGGTGCGCGTGGTGGTTGTTGTGCCAGCCCTCGCCGAAGGCGATGAGGCCGACCCACCAGAGGTTGCGCGAGTCGTCGCGCGTCCGGAACGTCTTGTAGCCCCACATGTGGGTGGCCGAGTTGACGGCCCAGGTCGCGTGCAGGCCGAGCGTGGTGCGGAAGAAGACGCCCCACAGGACGTAGGGCAGGCCGCCGATCGCCAGCAGGATGAGGCCGACCACCACCTGCGGCACCCAGTGCCACTTCGTGAGGGCCACGTGGAACGGGTCCTTGCTGAGATCCGGCACGTAGCGCTTCAGGATCTCGGTGTCGTGGTGCATCGCCTTGCCGAACATGATCCAGCCGATGTGCGCCCACCAGGCGCCTTCCTTCGGCGTGTGGGGATCGCCGTCCTTGTCGGATAGCTGGTGGTGGATGCGGTGGGTCGCCACCCAGAAGATCGGGCCGCCCTCCAGCGCGAGCGCGCCGCAGAGGGTGAGGAAGTACTCGACCCACTTCGGGCACTTGTAGCCGCGGTGGGTGAGCAGGCGGTGGTACGCCATGCCGATGCCCAGGCTGCCGCTCAGCCACCAGAGGAACGCGGCGGCGAGGATGGCTCCCGAGTCGATGTAGAAGAAGGCCGCGACGGCACCGATGTGGTACGCCGTCATGGCGATGAAGGTGATCCAGTTGAGGCCGGTGGCCGCCTTGCGGCCGTAGATGGTGGAGATGGGCTGCATCGCGACGCCTACACTAGCAAGTCACGCGCGAGGCGACTGTAATACTTGTGTCGCTGCGCCGCCCTGCGTGCGCCTGCACCGGCACGGCTGGGGCTACGAACGGCCGCGCCAGGGCAGGTGGGCCAGCGAGCCGACGATGGGCGCCTGAGCGATCAGGTTCGAGACGCGGCCGAAGAGGCCCTCGGCGCCGACGCGCGCGGGCTGCTCGGTGACGATGCGCGTGCCGGGCATCGCCAGGCGCTGCCAGATCCGCTGCGTCCGCTCGTCCGGAGCCAGCAGGGAGGCCCCGCACTGTACGCGGCGCCCGGCGTCGGTCGCCGCCGACCGCACCCACACGCGCTGGACCGGCACGGCCATCTTCAGGATGGGCACGTGCACCAGGAACTGCGGCAGGAGTTTGACGCCACCCTTGGAATCCATCTCCAGCCGGAGGCCTTCGTTGCTGACGTCGAGCAGGACCGCGGGCGCCCCTTCGATCGAAGACGCCAGCCGGGGGAGCGTGCGTCGCGCGGACCGGCGGGCATGCCGGTTCTCGGCCTGCGCCAGCGAGACGGCGAGCACCAGCGCCTGCTCGTCCAACGGGCGGACGTGGAACGCCACGCCCTTCCGGGTCAGGGCCGGCTCGTTCGGGTCCCCGGCATCGCCGATGGCCAGGATTGGACGGTTGGGATCGCCTTTGCGCAGGGCGTTGATGAACTGGGCCGACAGCAGTTTGGCGTCGGCGACAACCAGAACGGGCGGGGGCCCCGAAATTTCGGTGGTCACGAAGCAGGCATCGACCAGAACGAGCGGCTCGAAGCCGGCTGCACTCAACCACTCGGAAATGGCGGCGCGCTCAGTGGGCCGAGGGCACGCTATTCCGACACGGGGCGACATGGACATGACGGGCTGACGAGTTTGCAATGCGTTTGCCACCTGCGGGGCCCGTCGAGACCCCGGCGTACGGGTGTCGGCGCGGCGTCATTTTGCGGTTGAGCTGACAATTTTGTCGATCCACCGACGCATTTTGGCGCTGAGCTCGGCCGGGCGAGCACGGCAAACCCCCGTGCTACCATCCCGCGCATGCGTAGACTGGCACTCCTGTTTTCCGTGGCTGGAGCCGTGGCTGTCGCCTCGGCTCAAGGGCCCGCGATCGACTGGACGGCGGCCGATGCCGAGACGCTGAAGCACTTCCAGTCCATCGTCCGGATCGACTCGACGGACCCGCCGACGACGCCGCCCGGCATCGAGAAGCCCGTCGTGGACTACATCCGGGGGGTCCTCGAGCAGGAGGGCATCCCGACCGAGACGTTTGCGCTTGAGGCCAATCGCCCGAACCTCGTGGCGCGCCTGAAGGGTTCCGGCCGGAAGCGGCCGCTCCTCCTCATGGCCCACACCGACACGGTGAACATCGACGCCAAGAAGTGGTCGCATCCGCCGTTCAGCGCCGACCGGGCCGACGGCTATATCTACGGCCGCGGGACCGTCGACGACAAGGACAACGTGACGGCCACCATCATGGCGATGGTGCTGCTCAAGCGCCAGAACGTGCAGCTCGACCGCGACGTCATCGCCCTGTTCGAGGCCGGCGAGGAAGGTGCGGTCCGCTACGGCATCGCCCACATGACCGAGCCCGAGCGCTTCCCCAAGATCGACGCCGAGTACTGCCTGGCCGAGGGCGGCAGCCTGAACCGGGAGAAGGAGAAGGTGACGTTCGCGTCCATCCAGACCTTGGAGAAGATTCCGCGGGCAATCACCCTCACCGCGCGCGGCACGGCAGGCCACGGGTCGGTACCGCTCAGGAGCAACGCCGTGGTGAAGCTGTCGACGGCCGTCTCGACCGTGGCCAAGTGGAAGCCGCCCATCAGCTTCAACGAGACCACCGCCGCCTACTTCAAGCGCCTGGCGACCATTTCCGATCCGGCCTCGGCCGAGCGTTATCGCGCCATCCTGAACGCCAGCGATCCGAAGGCCCAGGACGCCGCCGACGAGTACCTCCTCGACAACGAACCCCGGCACGCCTCCACGATCCGGACGTCCATCTCACCGACCATGATCCAGGCCGGCTACCGGACCAACGTCATCCCGTCGGAAGTCTCGGCCACGCTCGACGTGCGGATGATGCCCGACCAGGATCCGGCGGCCTTCCTCGAGATGGTCAAGAAGGTGGTCAACGACCCCTCGGTGGAGGTGTCCTTCGGCGCCCGCGACGTCCGTCCGAACGGCGTCTCGCGCCTGAACACAGAGATGTTCGAGGCCATCGAGGCCGGCGTGAAGAAGCACTACAACGTGCTGACGCTGCCGACGATGAGCACGGGCGCCACCGACATGGCCTACCTGAGGGCGAAGGGCGTGCAGTGCTACGGCGTCGGGCCCGCCATCGACGTGGAGGACGGCCCGAAGGGGTTCGGCGCCCACAGCGACCAGGAACGTATCAACGAATCGGAGCTGTACCGGTTCGTGCGCTACTACTACGACGTCGTGCACGACGTCGCGCACGCCCGCTGACCGGCGGACTTGCCCGTGAACCGTCGCACCCTGTTGAGCAACGCCGGCCTGGCGCTGGCCGGACTGGGACTGCCGGCCTGCGCATCGAAGGCGCCCGCGCGGACGGCGCCCGTGGCCCCGGCGGCGACCCGGCGGCCGATGGTGCAGCTGCCGCTCGTGCGCGCGTCGATGGACCGCGTCATCCGCCAGACGGTGGGGCTCCGGCCGCACCGCCCGTCAGGCTTCGTGCTGAAGGACGGGCGGCTCGACCAGAAGACCGTGATCCACAACTACGGACACGGCGGATCGGGTATGTCCCTCTCCTGGGGCACGGCCACGATGGCCGCCGACATGGCGCTGGCGCACGGCCAGCGCCGGGCCGCCGTCCTGGGGTCCGGCGTGGTCGGGCTCACCACGGCGAGGCAGCTGCAGCGGCGGGGCTTCGACGTGACCGTCTACGCCGAGCGCGTGCCGCCGGACGTGACGTCGAACTTCTCGCTGGCGGCCTGGACGCCCACCTCGGGGCTCGTCGAGTTCGCGAAGCGGACGCCCGAGTGGAGCACCCAGCTCGTGCAGGCCGCCGAGATCGCCTACCGCCAGCTGCAGTTCATGGCCGGGACCCGCTACGGCATCTCGTGGATCACCAACTACTCCCCGACCGACTCCGCCGAGGCCGCGCGCGGGGAGAACGCGCTCCTGCCGCGCCACCTGCAGAGCGAGCAGACGCTGCTCCAGCCCGGTGAGCATCCGTTCCCGACCACCTATTGCATCGAACGGCCGGAACTGCGTATCGAGCCGAACATCTACCTGCCGGCCCTGATGGACGACGTGCTGGCCTTCGGCGGCCGCTTCGTGATCCGCAGGTTCGAGTCGCCGCGCGACGTGATGGCGCTCTCCGAGAACCTCGTCGTGAACTGCACCGGACTCGGCGCCAAGGCTCTCTTCGGCGACGAGGAGCTGATGCCGCTCAAGGGGCTGCTCGTGCTGCTGCCGGCGCAGCCGGAGGTGCACTACAGCACCAACGGCGGGGTCAACATCCCGAACTCGCAGCGCGGACTCTTCATCCACATGATGCCGCGCACCGATGGCATCGTGCTGGGCGGCACGTCAGAGCGGGACGTCTGGACGACGGACGTGAACGAGGCCGAGAAGGCGCGCATCGTGGAGACGCACGCGGCCCTCTTCGCGTCCATGCGTGCCCCCGGGGCGCCGGCGGCTCCCGCGTCCTCGCCGCGTCGATGACGACGCCGGGGGGCACCCGGCCAGGCGCCAGCCTCGCCCGCGAGATGGGCCTGCTGGGCCTGACCGCCACCGGCGTCTGCTCGATGGTGGGCGCCGGGCTGAACGTGATCCCCTTCATGATCCAGCGCAACGTGCCGGGCGTGGGATCGTGGGTGCTGCCCGCCTTCGTCCTCGGCGCGGTGCCGGCCGTGTTCGCCGGCCTGGCCTACGCCATCCTGGCGTCCGCGATGCCGCGCGCCGGCGGCAGCTACGTCTACGCCAGCCGCGCGCTCTCGCCCTATCTCGGGTTCATCGCGTCCTTCTCGCAGTGGTTCTCGCTCTCGGTCGCCATCGGCGTCGTCTCCTACCTGATCGCGCCGTTCCTGCGTGACATCGCGCTGGCGCTCGACGCCAGGGGCGTCGCGGTGTGGCTCGAGTCCGGCGCCGTGCGCGTGGGGGTGGCGCTGGGCTTCCTGTGGGCGGCAGCCGGCCTGAACCTGCGGGGCGTCAAGGCGTACGAGCGCCTGATGGTGCCGCTGATGTTCCTGACCTTCGCGCTCGGCGGCGTCGTGATCGTGGCGGGGTTCAGCCACGACCCGAGCGATTTCCTCGCGGCCGCCGCGCTGAAGGGGGAGACCTGGCGGACCGAGATGCCGATGGGCGGAGGCCGCGTCCTCCTGCCCGCCGCGGCGACGCTCTTCGCGTCGTTCATCGGGTTCGATTCGATCGCCCAGGCCGGCGGGGAAGCCCGCCACCCCGGCCGCGACCTGCCCCTCGCGATCTTCATCGCCGTGGGCTCGGTGGCCATCTTCTATTTCCTGTTCACGGCCGCCGTCTATCACACGGTGCCGTGGGCCTACGTCGCGGACCTCTCGCGCACCCGCGACCTGACGGCGCCCGGCCTCCTCGCCTACGTGCTGCCGCCCTTCTGGTCCGTCGTGATCGTGTCCAGCGCCGCCGTTGCCCTGATCAAGGATCTCCCGGCGATGCTCCTCGGCGTGTCGCGGCTGATGTTCGCCTGGGCCGAGGACGGCATCGTGCCGGCGGTCATCGCCGCCGTGCATCCCACGCGCCGCACGCCGTACGCCGCCATCCTCGCCAGCGCCGGCATGGCGACGCTCGGTGTGATCGGCAGCCACGTGGCCGGGGACTTCTTCCTCGGCGTGGACATCCTGGTGACGTCGATGCTCGTGAACTTCCTGTTCATGGCGGTGTCGGTCGTGACCTTGCCGCGGCGCAGTCCCGCCATCGCGGCCCGGGTGTCGGTGCTGCCGTCCCGCGCGCTGCAACTGCCAGTGGCCGTCGCTGGTGTGGTCGTCCTCGCCGTGTTCCTGGGGGTCCACACGTGGAAGGACCTGACGGGGCCGGCCGCGGCGTGGTACTTCCGATCGACGCCGGTCTGGGCCATCGTGATGGCCATCGGCTCGGTGGTGTACGTGCGTGAGACGCGGCGTCTCGCGGCGCGAGGCGTCGACCTGGCGGCGCGGTTCGCCGTGCTGCCGCCGGAGTAGGCAGAGGAGTTCGCCCGTGGCGTTTGTCCCCAGCATCGCGCTCGCTCCCGGGTTCCCGATTCCGCGTGTCGTCACCGGCTTGTGGCAGGTGGCGGACATGGAGCGGCACGGCGCGTCGCTCGATCCCGTGCGTGCCGCCCGCGCCATGGAGCCCTACGTGGCGGCTGGCCTCACCGCGTTCGACATGGCCGACCACTACGGATCGGCCGAAGTGATCGCCGGCACGTGCCGCGCCCTGGGCGACCCGTCGCGGCTGCAGCTCTTCACCAAGTGGGTGCCGAAGCCGGGACCGGTGACCGCGGCGGACGTCCGCGCGGCCGTGGAGCGCTCCCTCGAGCGCTTGCGCGTGCCCGCGATCGATCTCCTGCAGTTCCACGCCTGGAACTACGCGGACCCCGCGTGGCTCGACGCCCTGTTCCATCTGCAGGATCTCAAGCGCGAGGGCCTGATCCGTCACCTCGGCCTGACCAACGTGGATGCGGCGCACCTCCGGCTGGCGCTGGCCACGGGCATCGAGGTGGTGTCGAACCAGGTGAGCGCCTCGCTCATGGATCGCCGGGCCGCGGGTGCGCTGGCCGGCGTCTGCGCCGAGTTCGGCGTGCACCTGCTGGCGTACGGGACCGTCTGCGGCGGGTGGCTGAGCGATCGCTGGCTCGGCCGGGCGGAACCGGACTGGGAGCGCGAGGGCACGTGGTCGCAGATGAAGTACGGGCGCTTCATCCGCGAAGCCGGCGGCTGGCCGGCGCTGCAGCGCGTCCTGCGCGCGGCCCAGGATGTGGCGGAGCGGCACGGCGTCTCGCTCACCAACGTCGCCACCCGGTACATCCTCGATCAATCGGGGGTGGCCGCCGTGATCGTGGGCGCGCGGCTGGGTGAGCGGGCGCATGTCGACGAGAACGTCCGCATGTTCGATCTCCACCTGACGGCGGAAGACCGCGCCCACCTCGAGGCCGCCATCGCCACCCTGGCGCCGATTCCTGGAGACTGTGGCGACGAGTACCGCGTGCCGCCGTTCCTGACGGCTTCCGGCGACCTGAGTCACCACCTGGACGCGTTCCCGCCGCCGTACGAGGTGCGCCCCGGACCCCGCGGCACGCGGCACTGCTTCAGCGGCACGCCGTGGGAGCCGGCCTGCGGCTACGCCCGCGCCGTCCGGACGGGATCGCGCATCGCCGTGTCGGGGACCACCGCCACGCATGGCGATCGCCTGCTCGGCGGCCGCGACGCGGCCGCGCAGACCCACGCGGCGATCGACAAGATTGCCGGCGCGCTCCAGTCGCTCGGCGGCCGCCTGGAGGACGTCGTTCGTACGCGGATCTTCGTGTCGGACGTCGCGCACTGGGAGGCCGTGGCGCGCGCCCACGGTGAGCGGTTCGGGAGAATCCGTCCGGCCAACACCCTCGTCCAGGCCCGGTTGATCGGCGACGAGTACCTGGTGGAGATCGAGGCCGACGCGGAGGTGTCTGAAGAGCGGTAGTGACCCGGGATCCGGGACCCGGGGCCAGGGGAGATGGCCCGGTCCCGTATTCCTGCTCACCGGTCCTTGCACGTTCTAAGATGCCCCCATGCAGATCGGCGGCACACCACTCATCAAGCTGGAACGGCTCGCACCCGCCAATGGCGTCGAGGTCTGGGTGAAGTGGGAAGGCGCCAATCCCACGGGCAGCATGAAGGACCGGATGGCGCTCTCGATGATCCAGGGCGCCGTGGCCCGCGGGGCGCTTCGGCCCGGCGGCCGCGTGGTCGAGTACACGGGCGGCAGCACGGGAAGCTCGCTCGCCATGGTGTGCGCCGCCCTCGGCTATCAGGCGCACTTCGTGTCCTCCGACGCGTTCTCGGAAGAGAAGCTGCAGACGATGCGGGCGTTCGGCGCCCGCCTCGACGTGCTCCCGAGCGAGGGCGGCAAGATCACGGCGAGCCTGATTCAGTCCATGATCGCCCGCGCCCGGACGCTGGCGGCGGAGCCGAACACGTTCTGGACCGACCAGTTCAACAACCCCGACAACCCGGCCGGGTATCACGCCATGGCCGACGAGATGCTTGCCGCCCTCGGGGGCCGGCTCGACGAGTTCGTGATGATGGTGGGCACGGCCGGCTGCTTCGCCGGCAATGCGGCGGCGCTCAAGGCCAAGGTGCCCGGCGTCCGGTGCATCGCCGGCGAGCCCGCCGAGAGCCGCGCCCTCTCCGGCCATGCTCCCACGGGTGGGCACCGGATCGAAGGCACCGGGCCCGGGTTCGTTCCTGGCAACTACGATCCGTCCCTGGCGGAGGCGGTCCTCGCCGTGACGGACCGCGACGCGATGGAGACGGCCCGGCGCCTGGCCCGCGAGGAAGGGATCTGGGGCGGCACCTCGACGGGCGCCAACGTGTGGATGGCGCTGGAACGCGCGAAGCGCCTGCCGCCCGGCGCGCGCGTGGTGACGGTGGTCTGCGACTCTGGACTCAAATACCTGGCCGGCGCCCTCTACCGTTCGTGAGCATCCCGCCCACTGTCACCACGTGGTGGCTCTCCTGCCACACCGGGTACGCGTGCCGGCACAGCGGCGCCTGTTGCCGTGCGGGGTGGCCCGTGCCCGTCGACGACGGCGTCGTGGCGGGCATCGATCGCGCCGTCATCGCCTGCCGGTTGATGACGGTGGATGGGTCGCCCCGCTGGCTCGAGGAGTCGGCCGAGGCGCCGGACGGCGTCGCGGGAACGTTTCGCCACGTGGATGGGGCGTGCGTGTTCCACGTCCCGGCGCTTGGCGGCGGCCACCGGTGTGCCGTGCACGCAAGCCTCGGCCACGCGGCGTTGCCGGCGACGTGCCAGCACTTTCCGCGCGTCTGCCTGGTCGACGACCGGGGGGTGCGGGTCTCGCTGTCGCACGCGTGTCCGACCGCGGCGGCGATGCTGGTCCACTACGACGAGCCCGTGACCCTGGTGCCGGGGCCGCCGGCCGTGCCCGATGTGCCCGTGCCGGAAGGCCTGGACGCCAGGGGCGCGCTGCCGCCGCGTCTGTCGGATCGCGTGTTGTGTGATCTCGAGGGGTTGTCGGCGTGGGAGGCGCACGTCGTTGGCGCGCTGGCCGGGCCTGCCGCGGACACGGGCGCGCCGGAGGACATTCTCGAACGCCTCCGGGCCGATGCCGAGGACCTGCGCGCCTGGCGGCCCGCCGGTGACACGCTCGAAGCGGCCGTCGGCCGGCTGCGGGAGGCCGAGCGCCCGCTGCGGTCCGCGCCGGGCGGCGCCGACGCGGCCGCACGCCGGGGTCGGCTGTTCGAGATGGCGAGGGCGGCCTGCCGGGCGCCGTGGACCTGGCCGGCGGCTCCACCGAATCTCGCGGATGCCGACGCGCGGTGGGTGGAGCCGGCGTGGGCAGACGCCGCCGTCACCGTCAGGCGCTACCTGGCGGCGCGCGCCTTCGGCTCGTGGCTGACCTACCACGCTGACGCCGCGCGTGGGCTGGTGGGGTGGCTCGACCTGTCGCTGGCCGTGCTACGCGTGGAGTGTGGGCGAGCGGCGGCGGAGGCGGGGCGGCGTCTGGACCGCACGACGCTCGTGACGGCCGTCGGCGAGGCGGATCGCCTGCTGCTCCACTACGCCGATGGCGCGTCGCTGGCGGCGTCGCTGGCCGGTCCCGCCTGACCGTACATGGCGCGGGCCCGCTCCGCGCCGCGGAGACGGGCCCGGCGACAGACGACGGCGCCGCTACTGCGGCGTGAAGGTGCAGGTGAACTGCGAGGCGAGGACGTTCGCCGTCGTGCCGAGCGTGCGCGCGTTCAGGTAGACGGTGAGCGGCCCGGCCGAGACCGTGCCGAGCCAGCGGTGCACGGGCACGGTCACGTCGATGCCGGCCTCCGTGGCCGCGGTGGCCGGCATCTCGAAGACGGACCGGTTCAGGCCGTTGCAGCCGTTCGTGACGGTCGCGACGTCGAACTCCAGGTGATCGACGGTGCCGTTCGTGTGGCCGAAATTCGCACTCACCGCCGCTGTGCAGGACAGCGTGCCCGTCGGGACCGTGCCGAACGAGAGCGCGTCCAGTTCTTCACAGGTGCTCGTGATGCCGTTCAGTACGGAGATCTCGTTCCCCATGGTCGTCGGGCCGGTGACGGCGCCGCACACGACCGTGCCGTCCTGGTTCACCGAACGCACGGCCTGGCCGCTCGCGCACGAGCCGCTGACCCGCAGCTGCACCTGCGCGGCGTTCACGTCGGCGGCGTTCACCGACCCGTCCACGATGTTCACGGTGGTGACGGAGTTGGCGGGAATCGTGGACGTGGGCCCGGGCCTGGCGCCGCTGCCGCCGGGCGCACCTCCGAGCAGAAAGGGGCCAGTGTTCCCCGCGCTATCGGTCCAGGTGCCGCCCAAGGTGCCGACGTTGAAGTTGGGCACGCTGGTCTCGACGGCAATGCCGTTCGTGCGCGTGACGGTAAACGAGATGTGGAGCGTGCCGTCAGGGTTCGGAACGATGGTGCCATGCAACGGGTACCGCTTTGCGGCCCCGCAGGCGTCGTCCCACCCCGCCAGGCGGTAGGTGCTGCCTTCCTGCGTGATCGTGATGGTGACCTGGTTGCAGTATGGCTGGAGCGCGAAGGGGAACGTGCCGATGGTCTGCGCCGACGCGGGCGCTGCGACGCCAAACAGGGCCAGGACGGTGGCCGGCAGTACGGACCGGATCGCGAGACGGGTGAGTGCGGTCATCGTGTGAGGAGCCTCTCTGGTGTTGGCGGGGGGCGAGGTTCCATCGTAGCAGGACTTCGCCGGGCGGCCGTGGCGCGCGTGGCTCCCGCGCAGCCCGGGGGACACCGCGCTTGCCGCCGTACGCTTGACTCGCATCGCGCGCTGGCTCAGGATGCACCAGAGTTTCACCGAGATGCCGATGCTGCCCCGGCGAAGACTGCTGCAATCGGCCCTTGCGGGCCTGGCCGTCGGGCGGCCCCGCCGGGTCGCCGCTGCGGCGCAGGCCGCCTTCGGACCCGCGCACCTGCCCGCCGTGCGCGCCCTCGCGGCGGTCGTGCTGCCGGCCACGCTGACGCCTCAGGGACAGGAACAGGCCGTCGAGCGATTCCTCCAGTGGCTGCGGGACTACCGGCCGGGCGCCGAGCGCGACTCCGGGTATGGCGTCACCGCGTTGCGATCCCTGCCGGCCTCGCCGGCGGACCGCTATGCCGGGCATCTGGCGGACCTCGATCGACGCGCCGGGGGCTCGTTCCTGGGACTGGCCGATGCCGACCGGCGCCGCGTCGTCGTCGAGGCCATCGACGCTGCCGGGATTCGCGATTTGCCCGTTCGGCCGAACGGCGGTCACATCGCCACGGACCTGATGGCGCACTACTTCCGCGGCGCCGCCGCCAACGACGCCGCGTATGCGCGCGCGATCGGTCGCGACGCGTGCCGCGGGCTCCAGGGCTCGGACGCCCGGCCGCCGGCGCTCGGCCCCGGGGGACGATGATGCCGCGCTACGAGGCCGACGTCGTCGTGATCGGCGGCGGGATCTCCGCCGCGCTCCTGGCCTGGAAGCTGTCCGAGCGCCGCCCCGGGACGTCGATCGTCGTGGTGGAGGCGGGCGACCGGATGTTCGACGCCCAGCGGCGATGGGAGCAGCGCCGCCGCGTGCTCGAGTACGGCGAGGCGCCGTGGCCGGGCGACCACATTCCGGACCAGGCGGGCGAGGGCGTGATCTCCCGGTCCATGGTCGTCGGCGGATCGGCCATGCACTGGGGCGGCGTCACCAACCGCTTCTCGGAGGAGGACACCCGGCTCCGATCGATGTTCGGCCTCGCCACCGACTGGCCGATCGCGTGGACGGAGCTGGAACGCTTCTACTGCGAGGCGGAGCGGCGCATCGGCGTGTCCGGAGACCCGAGTCCGTTTCCCGAGGATGCCCGTTCGGAGCCGTATCCGATGCCCGGCATGCCGCTCTCGTGGAACCTGCTGCAGTTGAAGGCATGGGCGGACAAGAGCGGGATTCCGTTCGGCGGCACGCCGCAGGCCAAGAACACGCGGCCCTACGACGGCCGCGGCGAGTGCCGGCGCTGCAACACGTGTGCGGTGTGTCCCACCGAGGCCCGCTACGCGCCCGACGCGACGTTCAAGCGTCTGCTGGCGGCGAAGACCATCACCCTGCACGATCGCACCCTCGTCAGGAAGCTGGTGGCCGCCGACGGCGGCGGGGCGACACCCAGGATCGCGGCGGCGCAGGGACTCCATCGCGATCGGCCCGGCGAAACCGTGGAGTACCGGGCGAAGACGTTCGTGCTGGCCTCCGGCTATGCGTGGAGCCCGCATCTGCTGCTCCTCTCCGCGGACCGGCGCTTTCCGAACGGCCTGGCCAACTCGTCGGGCCTCGTCGGCAAGTTCATGGCGGGTCACGCGTTCGTCCAGACGCAGATCGAGCTGGACGCCGAGGTCTACCCCGGCATCAACCCGCAGCACAGCCTCATCTCCAGGCAGTTCTTCCGGGCGGATCGCACGAAGCCATTCGTCCGGCACGACCTGCGGGTGTGGGAAAGCCCGGTGTTCCGCGAGCCGCGGCTGCGTGACGCCGAAGGACGCGTGATGCTCGGCGACGCGCTGATGGCCGACTGGCGGTCCCGGACCCGCCGGGCGACGGCACGCGTGCGCGCGTACTACGACGTGCACCCCGACCGCACGAGCGAGCTCACGCTCGACCCGGCACACAAGAATCAGTACGGCGACCCGATGCCGAAGGTCGCGCACAGGGCCGACGCGGCCACCGAGGCGCGGCGTGCGGCCACGGTGGAGCACATCCGCGGTGTGTTCGCGCGGCTGGCCGCCAATCACAACGGCGTCATGCACGACCTGGACATCGGCACCTACTGGGATCATCCCGCCGGCGGCTGCCGCATGGGCACGGACCCGGCCGCCAGCGTGACCGACGGCCACGGACGCACGCACGATCACGAGAACCTGTTCGTCGTCGGGGCGCCCACGCTCCCCACGGCTGGCTGCACCAACGGGACGCTGACGTTCGCGGCGCTCACGCTGCGGTCGGCCGATCACATCGCGGAGGCGCTGGGCGGCGCCCGCTCGGAGGCACGAGGATGAAGATCACACGCTTGATGTCGGTGGCCGCGGTCGTCGCGGTCGCGAGCCTGGCCGCCGGATGCGCAGAACAGAACGCCGGAGCTCAGGCGCCGGCCGGTGCGGCCGCGCCGCGCGCGAACCCCCTGCCGGGGGTGACCAAGAATCTCGACGACCTCAAGGCCGAGATGTTCCACGTGGGCGCCGGACGGCGCCTGAAGCCGGCCTCGTGGCCCGGCGGCAACCGGGTCGCCGTGGCGCTCTCATTCGACGTGGACAACGCCACGATGGCGCTGTCCCAGGGCAACCTCGACTACGAGGTGCTGTCGCGCGGCGAGTACGGCGCGGTGGACGGGCTGCCGCGCATCCTGCGCCTGCTGGACGCCCACAAGGTGCCGGCGTCGTTCTTCATCCCGGCCGTGAGCTCGCTGCTGCACCCGCAGATGATTCCGGACATCCTGTCGCGGAACATGCACGAGATCGGCATCCACGGCTGGATCCACGAGCGGCTGCCCGTGCTGAACGACGAGCAGGAGGAACTGCGGCTGCTGACCCAGTCCATCGACACGTTGACCAAGGCGATGGGCAAGCGGCCCGTCGGCTATCGGGCGCCGTCGTGGAAGTTCAGCAAGTACACGCTGAAGCAGGTCGTGGACGCGGGCTTCCTGTACGACAGCAGCCTCATGGCCAGCGACGACGGCTACGAGGTGAACCTCGATGGCAAGCCCACGGGGCTGGTCGAGCTCCCGATCGAGCGCATCGTGGACGACGCGCCGTATTTCGGCGCCGCCGACGGCTCGATGCCGTCGCCGGAGCAGGTGCTGGCCGTGTTCCAGTCGGAGTTCGACGTGGCCTGGGAGGAGCGCGGCCTCTACGTCCTGACGATGCATCCGCACTACACGGGGCACCGCTCGCGCGTCGCGATGCTGGACCGCCTCATCCGCCACATGAAGAGCAAGCCCGGCGTCTGGTTCGCCACGCACGAGGACATCGCGAAGCATCTGAAAGGCATGCTGACGGCCGCCACGAACTGAGGCGCCGAGGTCCCACCGGTCCCCGGGCAGCGACGGCCACACCGCCTCGGGGCGGTCGACGCGCTCAGCTCTCGGCGACCTGCTCGTCGATCCGCAGGCGCTGGCGCTTGAGGTACAGGCCCTTGCGCGACAACCCGAGAGCGCGGGCCGCGTCCTCGACGTTCCGGTGGCGGCGGAGGGCGTCCTGGATGAGGGCGCGCTCCACGTGCTCGACGGCCGCGCTGAGGGGCTGATCCCGGCGCACGAGGAGCTCGGTGGGCGTGGGCGGCCGCTGGCCGGCGGGGACGGTCCGGCGGGTGGCCGCGAGCCGCGGCGACAGGTGCTCGGGCATCAGGACGGCGCCCGACTCCGCCAGCGCCACCGCCCTGCGAATCTCGTTCACCAGCTCGCGCACGTTGCCCGGCCAGTCGTACAGCAGCAGGTACTCGGCCGTGGCCTCGCCGATCCGCATGCCGGACTTGCCGGTTTCCTTCTGCGTCCGCAGCAGGAAGTGATCCACGAGCAGTGGGATCTCCTCACGGCGCTCGCGCAGCGGCGGAATGGTGAGCTTGACCACGTTCAGCCGGTAGTAGAGGTCCTCGCGAAACTTGCCCTGCGCGACCAGCGCGTCGAGATTGGCGTTGGTGGCCGCCACCACCCGGACGTCCACCGGTACGGGCGCGGGCTCGCCGAGCGGGTGGACCTCGGCGGACTCGAGGAAGCGCAGCAGCTTGGGCTGCACGTCGAGGCCGATTTCGCCGATCTCGTCCAGGAACAGCGTGCCGCCGGCGGCGCTTCGGATCACGCCGGGAAAGGCGTCGTGCGCCCCGGTGAACGCACCCCGCCGGTAGCCGAACAGCTGACTGTCGAGCATGTCGCGAGCTACGGCAGTGCAGTTGAAGGGCAGGAACCGCTGGGTCTTCCGCTGTGACGAGTTGTGGAGAGCGCGGGCCAGCAGTTCCTTGCCGGTGCCGGTCTCGCCCGTGATCAGCACCGTGATGTTGCTGGCCGCCACCCGGCGCGTGATGGTCAGGAGGCTGAGCATCGACTCGGAGGCGCACACGAAGCCGAGCTGCTGCTCGGGCAGCGGTTCGGGCCACAGCGCGGACCGTTCACTCTCGGCGACGGCCGAGGCGTGCAGGGCGCGCGCGTGCACCACGAGGCGCTGGAGCGCGAGCAGCGTCGCCCTGGCCGACCGGTGGGCACCGGGCCGCACGACGGCGCTCAGGTCCCGGTCCCGGTCCGTGCCCAGGTCGAACTGGACATGATGGTCCGACGTCTCGAGCAGCGCCACGTCGGGTTCGTCTCCGCCGGTCCACCCGAGGACCTCCTGTCGCTTCCCCTTGCCGGCGAGCAGCACGGCGCTGTGTGCGGCACCGGTCGTCGCCAGGATGCTCAGCAACTCGAAGCCTGCCAATGCCGGGCGGGACGCGAGATCCACCATGGCGGCCGCCGCACGAGTGACCGCGGCCGATGCGAACTCCGCCGTGTCGTCCAGGCCGGCGCCTGCCGGGAGGATGCGGCCAAAGCCGACAGTGGGCGCAGAATAAAATTCGGTGACGGCGGGGACGCCGTCTGCGGCCTGGCCCGCACGCAGCGAGGCCGCCCGGTGCATCGACTCCCCGCGCCCGACGACGTGCCCGATGTCCCCGAACACCCTGGCCGCCCTGTCGAAGTGCTCGAGCGCCGCTGCCGTCGAGTCGGCCGAGAGCCGCCCGAACACGCGTTGCGCGATCGCGATGAACTCGGGCAGTCCGCCCAGCTGTCCGAGCACGACGTTCGAGATGAGGGCCGCGGTCTCCTGTTCGCGGCCCAGCACCGCCATCGCTTCCGCCGTGGCGCCCCTGAGCCTCGCCAGATAGTCACGGTCGTCTCTCGATGACAGCTCGAGGCACTCGAGGCCGAGCTCGACCGCTTCGCGCGGATCGCCGAGGCGGGTGAGGTACTCGACGCGAGCGAGCTTGAACCACTGCGCCGACACTGTCGATCGGGTCGCAGCAATCGGCCCGAATCGCGAGTCAACATGGAAAGCGTCCGGGTCCATCCTGTAGGAGAGAAGCTGCAACCGGTTTGCCCAGACATCCAACTCGCGATCAATCGAGGCGTAGGTCTGTCGCGTCATGAAGTCGAGCGTAGCGGCCGCTTCGTCATGCAGGCCCATTACAACTTGCAGATGCGCCACGTTGACTTGCCCAGACCGAGAAATCGCATGTGCCCCTAGCCGACCAGCGAGAGCCACCGCGTCTTGGGCGTATCCATAGGCAGCGGAGACCTCACCAAGGGAACCATGCGCGGCACCACGGGCAAAGAGCAACTGGGCTTCAAGTATCTTGTCGCCTAGGGCGCTCACGTGGAGCCATGACAGCTCCAGTTCCTTCACCGATCGGAGTCCCCGCCCGCTCTTCAGTTCAGCCTCGGCGAGGATCTTGTGCAAGAGCGCTAGGCTGGCGTGACTTCCCGCGCGGTGGGCGATGCGTCGGTACGATGCGATATCGCCGACGGCCGCCTCTAGGCTCACGAACCGCATCAGCGCTTCGAGATGTTGCCCGACGGCGAGGGCATGCAGAGCGGGATCGGGGCCCTCGCTGGCCAGTTCCCTGGCTCTCCGGAATCGCTGCTGCCCGAGCGAGGGCTTTCCGAGAAAATAGTTGAGACGTCCGGAGACAACGAGCGCTCGAACCACTGCAGGGATTGAGTCAGCTCGTGTACTGACTTCCTCGGCGAGCCGCAGCGCGACGTCTCTGTTTCCGCTGAGTGCCTCGAGCTCGCATTGAAGGGCTCTCAGCTCAAGGGTCAGGCGAGGCTGTGCTCGAAGCTCTGCGAGAGCCTCTGCCACTCTACCCGCTGCTGCGATCCGCTCGATGAAATGCGGCAAGTCAATGAACCCTGCTGGCTCGAACAGTCTGGACAGTTGACGCGAGTTCGAGTGCGCGTCGAACTCGGTCCTGTAGTTCAAGCGGGGTCCGGATAGGCGTCGAAGAGATGGCAAATGGCTGCAGGGCCGAGACTTTCGCCGCCGTCAATACTTCTTGCTCAAGTTCGGTGGCGTCCACGCTATCCAGTCCGCACAAGAGCAGATGCCCATCGGCAATCTTTAGAACACATCGCTTTGATGCGACGGTTGGCGAAAGCCGAACCGCAAGAGTCCGGGTCGCTGCTTCTAGTGAATTCTGCGGCGCACCGTCTGAAACTAGCGCAGACATCGCGACGGCCACGATTGCAACCGCGTCCTCAGAGCTGCTGCGGCGATTGTGTGAAAGCAGCGACTCAAGCGCAGACAAAGCTGCCTCTCGAGGCTGCGGTGCGGTGCAGTCAATCGCAGTACCAGGACGTGCCAGGGAATCGCCAATGTGTGCCGATAGAATGGGAAGCAATGACTCCAGCGCGCGTCGCTGGCCAACGGTGATCTCGTGCTCGGGGCGACCGTAAAGCGAGAGCACGCCAAAGAGAGTCTCGTTCTGGTAGAGCGGCAGGCTGGAGCCGAGCGAAAGCGTGGTGCTCGCATTCATCGGTCCAAGATCAAGCCTTGCGTCCGAATTCCACACCGCCGTCCGGTGTGCAGCAACCCAGCCAGTGAGGCGCTCCGCTATCGGGATACGCTGCCCGGTGAGGACATGCGCGGCGGAGCCATCGACATACAGCACCTCGGCATCGCTTGAAGCCTCGCTAAGGACGAACACAGCCGCCGTGTCAAACGGCACGAGTGCGTGCAAGCTGTCGACAAGCTGCCGGCACACGACTCGAGTTGGAGGACCTCCTGGAAACGCCGACACGCTGGCCAGAAGGCGCAGCGACTCGATTGGCGTGTCTTGCTGCTCAAGTTTGTCGTCAATGGGTTCAGGCGTGGCGTCCGCCTGAGTCGCGAGCAGAACGGTTGGGAAGTCCTGCAACTCGGCCTGCGTGCTCAGTGAGGCATGCTCGCGAACAAATGCATCGACGACCAGTGGGTCGTACATCTTGCCGCGCCGCTGCGTCAGAATCTCTAGGGCTTGACTGGCCGAGAGCGCTGGCCTGTACGGTCGATGAGAAGTAAGAGCATCGTAGCAGTCGACAACGGCGAGGATCCTGGCTCCGATTGGAATTGCGGGACCGCGGAGGCCGTCCGGATAGCCACTTCCATCCCAGTTCTCGTGATGGTGTCTCACGATTGGCACGACGGGGTAAGGAAACCGGATAGACGACAACAGGTCAGCCCCGACGGCTGCGTGGGTCTTCATCACCGAGAACTCCCGACTAGTGAGCTTGCCGGGTTTGTTCAATATGAACTCAGGGATTGCCAGCTTGCCCATGTCGTGCAGGAGTGCTGCCGCTTCGATTGCTTTGACTTGCTTTTCGTTTTGTATTCCCAGCGCGCGCGCTAGGCCGGTGGCGTATCGCTGTACCCTGCGGATGTGACTGTGGGTCACTTGGTCCTTGGCGTCGATCGCCATCGCGAGCGTTTCGATGGTCGACAGGTATAGCGAATTCAAGTCGCCAAGGTGCTTGTTTGCGTCGTCTAGACGGCCCAGGGTTGTGCGGAATGTTAGGTAAGAAATGGCAATCAGCGGAATGACGATTCCAAGTATCGCGACGTCGACAGTTCGGGCGAAGACGACAATGAGCGCAGCCACCGAAGCGCCGGCGAAGTAGTTCACCGAAAGCCACATGAACTGCTCTCGCCAGATCGTTACGGGCGAGCTCTTGCGCTCGACGCTTAACGCCAGCGCAACCAACCCGCTGTTCACAAAGAAGCAGCAAGCGCTGAAGGCGTAAAGCGGCCAGATAAAGGAGTCGACTGAAGGGTATTCCGGTGCCCGCGGGTCAATGCCAGAAAGGATGAAGAATACCCACGAAGAGCTCGCGACCGACAGTACCAGGGTGCCGACGTTGAACAGAACACGGTGAGGCGTCCGCAAGCTCGGCATTAGCCGAAGCGACATGACGCACGCGTCGATCGCTACCGTAGCAGTGCCAGCGGCGGGGCCAAACAGGAGGGCAGCCGCAAAGACGAATGGCTCGGAAACCGACAGCCGAGCCACCATGCCAGGAATTTTTACCGTGAACGAGCCGGTAAGGGCGGTCAGAGTCGCCAGCGCGATCCAGTAAGGGGACGGGGAATGGGCTAGGAGGTCAGTGACAGCCCACGCCAACGTCCCTATTCCGGCCGCCGGCACCGCCCAGAGGTAGACACGACCGATGGCGCTACGACGAGTGTCTACCACAGCGGGAGGAAACGGTTGGCTACTCGCCCCAGATGATGAGCGGCTTCATATATTACCTCGGGTTCCTACGACGGCAGTCGAGTGCTCGCTGCCCAGTAATTCTCGAAGTGGCAACGCTCGGGCTTCAGTTTCCCCAAATGATGGAGTTGCCCCAGATGATCGAATTGCCCCAAATGATGGAATTGCCCCAGATGATTGAGTCGCCCCACACCAAGGTGTCGCCCCACACCAGCGCCTCGCCCCAGACCAAGGTGTCTCCCCAGACTAGCGCGTCGCCCCAGACCAAGGTGTCGCCCCACACCAGCGTGTCACCCCACACCAGGGTGTCGCCCCACACCAGCGTATCGCCCCACACCAGCGCGTCGCCCCAGACCAGCGCGTCGCCCCAGACCAGCGTGTCGCCCCACACCAACGCGTCACCGCGGACGCCGCTCCAGTTGACGATTTCCTGGTTGACCTTCACGCCCCAGCTGACCGGGAAGAGGTCCGCCGTCGTGCGGGTAGGCAGCTTGGCGCCGTCGCGCAGCACGCCGGCAAGGTTCAGGTCGCCCGCGCCCGCGCCGAGGAGGCCGGCGTCGGGCAGGAAGTCGGCCGAGGCCTGAAGAGCCAGGCGGACGCCAAGCGGCGTCAGGCGGGGGTTCGCATCGATCAGGAGGGCCGCCGCGCCGCTGACGACGGCCGCCGACATGCTGGTGCCGCTGAGCGTCATGTAGGCGTTCGCGCCGCGGCCGATGAGCCGGTCCGGACGAATCTGGGCCAGGGTGGAGCCGTCGACGCCAGCGGCCGTGATCATGCTGCCGGGGGCCGCAATGTCGGGCTTGATGACGTAGTCGTAGAGCGTCGGACCGCGGGAACTCCAGGGGGCCAGCGTGTCGTCTTCGTGGCCGACCGTCCCGTTGGCGCGGACGGCGCCGACGGTCAGGACGTACGGGGAGTTGCCGGGGGCCGTGATGCTGCCCATCACGATGCGGCCGTCCTCGGTCTGGCCGCGGTTGCCGGCCGATGCCACCACGAGGATGCCCGCGCGCACGGCGCGCTCCACGGCCTGGTCCAGCGGGTCGTCCTTGTAGGACTGCGTCACCGCGGTGCCGAGCGACATGTTGATGATGCGGATGTTGTAGCGGCCGCGGTTCTCGACGGCCCAGTCGACGGCTTCGATGACGGAGGCGACGTCGCCAGAGCCGTCGTCACCGAGCACGCGAAGGTCGATCAGGTTCGCCCCGGGGGCCATGCCCGCCGCGCCGCCGTTGCGTCCCGGCAGGGCGCTGCCGGCGACGATGCCGGCCACGTGCGTGCCGTGGCCGTAGCCGTCGCGCCCACGCCCGTCGGCCGTGAAGTCCACCCGGGCGATCACCTTCCCGTTCAGCGACCGGTGGCGCGCGATGCCGGAGTCGATCACGGCCACACCCACGCCCGAGCCGTTCACGGCGCCGAGCGTCTCGACGAGGCCCGCGAGGGCAGCGTCGGCGCCCGTCGTCGCCGTGGTCAGTGCCATGTGCGACGTGACCAGCGCGTTCGACGAGAGCTTGCCGATGTCGAGGTCGCCGGCCAGGGCGTCGAGCTGGCCCGCAGGCACCTCGACGACCGCGCCGTGGCGCAGCCGCCGCTTGAGGTCCAGCGGGTGGCGCGACAGGATGCGGCTGATCGTCGCGTCGTCGCCGTCGACGATCACCTGCACGGTGTTGGTGTTCCCCCGGCCGACTTCCGCTCGGAGGTCGGCAGACAGACGAGCACGCCGCTGCGAGCCCGCGGCGGCCGCCGGAACGGCGATTGCGAGAGCAGCGATGACGGCAAGGAGGCGACGAGTCATTGGGTCCAGTCCTGTTCCGGGGGTGGCTAGTGCTTCTCTGGCGCCGTCAGCGACTCCACGACGACCCGCTGGGAACCACCCCTGGTGCGGATGGTCTGCAGGACGCCTTCGCTGATGCGGTAGTAAACAGTTCTCCGCGAGACGCCGAGAATCTCGGCGGCGCGTTCGATGGACACGCTGCGTCCCAACTGAGGGGCGGACGGGAAGCCGGTCAGGTCCTGGGTGCTGCTGTCCATTGCGAACTCCGCCGATATGGATGGCAGGGTGAGTGCCACCCTCGGGCTTCGCGCCCGGAGTCTGCCCCTAAGTTGTTGAACTGAAATAACTTGATGGCCTAGGATGGCAGCCGGTCTCGGGGCGCTCCCCGAACGGCGCAGCCGGTCAACGGATTGGCTGCTGCCGCAGAAACTGCGACGATCGCAAAATCTGCGTGCAAACCTCCCGCTTTCTTCGATGAAAGCGGTAAGAAAGGCGATCGGCCAACATCTTGGCCGGTCGGCCAACAAGTGAACCGACACTCGCGATTTCCCCTCGTCGCCGTGATCGTGGTTGGGCTCGTCGCCCTCTTCTGGTGGAGCGACCGACGGCCTGGCCCCGGCCCGTCACGCCCCGCCGTCGAGGCGCCCGTCCGGGGCGGCACGCTCGTCGCCTCGCTCCGCTCCGAACCCCGGTCGTTCAACCGGCTGGTCTCGCGCGATTACGCGACCGAGTTCGTCACGCTCCTGACGCAGGCCCGCCTGGTGCGGGTCAACCGGGCCACCCAGGAACTCGAGCCGTGGCTGGCGGAGCGCTGGACGTCGTCTCCCGATGGGCTCGTCTACACGCTGGTGTTGCGGGAGGGACTCCGCTGGTCAGACGGCGAGCCGTTCACCGCAGAGGACGTGGCGTTCACGTTCGCCGCCATCGCCGACCCCGCCGTCAAGAGCGTCCTGGCCGGGAACCTCCTGATCGACGATCAGCCGCTCACCGTCGCGACGCCGGACAGCCGCACCGTCGTGGTCACGTTCCCCAAGCCCTTCGGGCCCGGTCTCCGTCTGCTCGACAACTTCGTCATTCTGCCCAAGCACCGTCTCGGACGGGCCCAGGCCGACGGCACGATGTCCCAGGCATGGGGACCGACGACTCCACCGGCCGAGATGAGCGGGATGGGGCCGTTCGTCCTGAGCTCCTACGAGCCGGGACAGCGGCTGATTCTGGCCCGCAACCCCCACTACTGGCGCCGCGACGAGGCCGGCCAGCCCCTGCCGTACCTCGATGGCCTCGTCGTCGAGATCGTGCCCGACCAGAACGCCGAGCTGCTGGGGCTGCAAGCGGGGCGCCTCGACCTCACCCAGCAGCAGCTGCGCGCCGAGGACTACGCCAGGGCCCGGGACCTCGAGCGCCAAGGGGCGGTCCGGGTGATCGAGGTCGGCGTGGCCCTCGACCCGGACGTCTTCTTCTTCAACCTGCGGCCAAGCGCGTGGGCGAAGGACCCTCGTCGGAGGTGGCTGCCCACCGACGAGTTCCGGCAGGCCATCAGCCACGCCGTCGACCGCGAGGCCTACGCCAACACGGTCTACCTGGGCGCGGCCGTCCCCGTGCACGGCCCCGTCACTCCGGGAAACCGCCAGTGGTTCTGGCCGGACCTGCCACGCTACGCGTTCGACCGGTCGAAGGCCGAAGCGCTCCTGGCGAGTCTCGGGCTCGCGAACCGGGACGCCGACGCGTTCCTCGAAGACGAGGCGGGGAACGAGGCGCGCTTCACCGTCCTGACCTTCAAATCCAATACGTCGCTTCAGCGCGGCGCGCAGGTGCTGAAGGAAAGCCTCGAAGCGGTCGGCATCGGCGTGGACGTCGTGCCGCTCGAGCCCGGCGCGCTCATCGAGCGCCTGATGTCCGGCTCGTTCGAGGCGATCTTCTTCAATTACGTCACGTCGGATCCCGATCCTGCGATGCAGCGGGACTTCTGGATGAGCAGCGGCAGCGCGCACATCTGGAACATCGCGGAACCCACGCCGGCCACGGACTGGGAACGCGAGCTGGACGACCTCGTCACGCGCCAGGCCGCCGCCGTCGACGAGGCCGAGCGCGTCCGCCTGTTCCGCGACGCCCAACTCGTGTTCAGCCGGCACCTGCCGGCGCTCTACTTCGCCGCGCCCCGGGTGTACGTCGCCGTCAGCTCCCGTGTGCGACACGAGGTGCCGACCGTGAACCGGCCCCAACTGCTCTGGAGCGCCGACACGCTCAGCGTGGTCGGGTCCGCGCCGTAGCGTCCATGTCGCTGGCGTGGTTCGCGGCGCGTCGGGTGGCGGGCGGCGCTGTCTTCGCGCTGGTCGTGGCGTCGCTCACGCTGGTGCTCGCCAGGAGTGCCCCCGGCGATGCCGCCACGGTGGCCGGACTGGACCAGACGGACGCGGAGCGGGCGGCGCTGCGCGCCGAGCTCGGCCTCGACCAGCCGTTTCTCGTGCAGTACGGCCACTGGCTCCGCGGGCTGCTCCGGCTGGACCTCGGCCGCTCGACGCTGTTTCGCCGCCCGGTCGCCGACCTGGTGGGCGAGCGCTTCCTCAACACCGGTCTCCTGGCGGTCGTCTCCCTCGTCGTGGCCACGGCCATCGGCGTGCCGCTTGGACGATACGCCGGCTCCAGGACGGACCGCGGGAGCCGTGCCGTGCGCGCCGTGTCGCTGGCCGTGCTCTCCGTGCCCCCGCTCGTCGGTGCCCTCGCGCTGGTCTACGTGGCGGCCGTCACGGGCTGGCTGCCGGCCGGCGGCATGACGTCGGCCGGAGTGACGGGTGTCGCGTGGGCCGTGGACCTCGCGCGGCACCTGCCGGTGCCGACGCTCGCGCTCGCGCTGCCCCTGGCCGCCACGCTGGAGCGTCTGCAGGCCGGCGCCATTGGCGAGGTGATGGGCCGCCCGTTCGTGGTTGCCAGCCGGGCGCGCGGACTCGACGTGGACGCGGCGGTTCGGCGTCACGCCTGGCCAGTGTCCCTCGCGCCCGTCCTCGGCACCTACGGCGTGATCGTCGGCGGCCTGTTCAGCGGCAGCTTCGTGGTGGAGATCGTGACGGCCTGGCCGGGCATCGGACGGCTCATGATGGATGCGCTGCGCGCACGCGACGTCTGGCTCGTCGCCGGCTGCGGCGCCGCTGGCGCGGTGGCGCTCGCGATCGGCACGACGATCGCCGATGTCGTGCACGCCGCCGTCGACCCGCGGGTGCGGACGCGGGGCGCCCGATGAATCGGGCGGGCTGGCTGGTCGCGTCCCTGGCGGCCGTCGCGCTCTTCGGCCCGTTCGCCGCGCCGTACGGACCCGTCCAGCGCTTCGACGACTATCTCTACGCGCCCCCGATGCGCGTCCACATGGACGGCGGCGGCTTCTACGCGCATCCGCTCGTGCTGGTCGACCGGCTCGAACAGCGCTTCGACGTCGACACCGCGCGGCGCGCGGCGCTGCCCTGGTCCGCGCCGGCGGGATCGCCGCCCGTCCTGTTGCTGGGCGCCGACGGCTTCGGTCGCGACGTCCTCTCCCGCGTACTTCACGGCGCGAGGGCGTCGCTCGGGCTCGCCTTGCTGGCGACGGCCGTCACGCTGGTCGTCGGAGCGCTCGCCGGGGCCTGGGCGGGACTCGCGGGCGGCGTCGTCGAGCAGGGCATCCTCCGGTTCGGCGACGTGCTGATCGTGATCCCCGCCCTCTACGCGGTGGTGGCCCTTCGGGCGGCCCTGCCGCTCGTGCTGCCGACCTCGACAGTCGTCGTCGCGCTGGCGGCGATCCTCGTGCTGCTGGGATGGCCTCGTGTCGCGCGTGGCGTGTGGTCCATCGTGCGGGCGGAGGTGCGCGAGGAGTACGTCCAGGCGGCCCGGGCGCTCGGCGCGTCACGGTGGCGAATCGTGACCCGGCACCTGCTGCCGGCCTGCGGCGGCTTCCTGGGTGTGCAGACCGCGCTGCTCGTGCCCAGCTTCGTCCTGACCGAGGCCACGCTCTCGTATGTCGGGCTCGGCTTCCCCGAGACGATTCCCAGCTGGGGTACGGCCCTCAGCGAGGCCGCGAACGTCTCGGCGCTCGCCCGGGCGCCCTGGATGCTCGCGCCGGCCCTCGCGATCTTCCTCGTCGTCCTGGCCACGAACGTCCTGCTCGGCCGCACCTCGCCGAGCGCCGCCGAGGCCGCGCAACCGCGATAGACTCGGGGCATGTCTCCGCTCGCTGGTCTGTACACGCCCATCGTCACGCCGTTCAACCACGACACCGTCGACGATGCGGCCCTGCACCGCAACGTCGAGCGGTACATGCAGACGCGGCTCACGGGCCTCGTCGTGCTGGGATCCAACGGCGAAGCGGTGATGCTCGACGACTCCGAAGCCGAGCGAGTCATCGCCGCCGCGCGGTCGGCCATGCCGTCCACGCGGCCCCTCATCGCCGGCACGGGGGCCGAGTCCACCAAGGCCACCATCGCCGCGACGCTGCGCGCGGCCCGCGCCGGCGCCGACGCCGTGCTCGTCCGGACGCCCTCGTTCTTCAAGAACATGATGACGGCCGACGTCTTCGTGCGCCACTACGTGGCCGTCGCCGAGGCCAGCCCCGTGCCCGTGCTGCTCTACAACGTGTCGATGTACACGGGCGTGACCCTGCCACCGGACGCGGTCGGCCTGCTGGCCGAGCATCCGAACATCGTGGGCATGAAGGAATCCGGCAGCGATGCGTCGCTGCTGGCGGACTACATCTCGCGCTCGGGCCCCGAGTTCTTCGTGCTGGCGGGCAGCGGCGTCACGTACTTCACCGGCCTCGCCGCCGGCGCCCATGGCGCGATCCTGGCGCTGGCCGGCCTCGTGCCCGACCTGTGTGCGGACCTCCTCGACCACGTGCGCGCGGGCCGGTTCCTCGAGGCGCGTGCCCTGCAGCGCACGCTGACGCCGCTGGCCCGCACCATCGGAGGCTTGCACGGCGTGCCCGCTCTCAAGGCGGCGCTCGACCTGATGGGCTACGACGGCGGACTGCCGCGCGCGCCACTCGGGCCCACGCCGCCGTCGGTGATCGGACAACTGCGCCGGATGCTCACCGACCTGGGCGTGCCCCTGGTCGAGCCGGCGTCGATGGACGCGGATCCCGCGACGACCTGACCGCTCCTGGCGACATCGACTGTCGCCTTGCGACCCGCCGCTGCCGGCGCGCGGCAGGGCCGCGGCGCACGTCACGTGCGCCCGCAAAGTGCGCGCGCGGAAGCGCGCCGTGGTACGGCAGTTGCACTTCGGCCCGCCGACGGGCCGCCGTTCAGCAGCGGCGCTTCGGCCCGCGGAGACGCACCTGATGGTCCGAACGACTCGCATCTCCTCCGCTGCGTGGCGCCGCGGACGGCTCGCCTGGCTGGTGCTCCCCGTGCTGGTCGCGTCGGCCTGCGCCTCCAATCCCGTCACCGGGCGCCGCGAGGTGACGCTCATCAGCGAGGCCGAGGAGATCGCCCTCGGCAGGCAGGGCGACGCGGAGATCCGTCGGGAGATGGGCGTCTACCACGACGAGGCGCTGCAGCGCTACGTCAGCGGCGTGGGCGAACGGATCGCCGCCGTCTCACACCGTCCCACGCTGCCCTGGACGTTCACCGTGGTGGACGTCCCCGTGGTGAACGCGTTCGCCCTGCCTGGGGGCTACGTGTACGTCACACGCGGGTTGCTGGCGCATCTGGGCGACGAGTCCGAGCTGGCGGGCGTCCTCGGGCACGAAGTGGGGCATGTCACGGCGCGCCACGCCTCGCAGCAGTACACGCGCTCCGCGGGCGGGTCGCTCGGCGTGCTCCTGGCCAGCATCTTCATTCCCGGCGTCGCGCCGTTCCGCGACGTGGCCTCGATGGGGCTGGGAACGCTCTTCCTGAAATACGGCCGCGACGACGAGCTCGAGTCGGATCGGCTCGGCGTCGAGTATGCAGCGAAGGCCGGCTGGGATCCGAACGCCGTGCCGCGCTTCCTGGCCACCCTGTCTCGGCTCGACGCCCTCAGCGAGCGAGGCATCCCGAACTGGCTGTCGACCCATCCAGATCCTGGCTCCCGCGTGGCGAAGGCCACTCCGGTCGCGGCGGCGGCCGACGGCGGCGAACGCGCGCGCAACCGGGATGACTTTCTGCAGCACGTGGCGGGGATGGCGTATGGCGACAACCCGGCGGAAGGGGTCGTGCGCGGACACCGCTTCCTGCACCCCGATCTCCGCATCGCCATCGACTTCCCGGAGGCCTGGACGGTCCAGAACACCAGCGACCAGGTCATCGCCGAACCCGACGGCGGCACGGTGCTGATGGTGCTGCGGGCGGCGGACGCGGCACGCGGCCCATCCCTCGCCGACGGGGCCAGGCGGCACATGCGCGGGCTGGGCTTCACGCTCGACAGCGGCGGCGTCGAGCAGGTGAACGGGATCGACGCGTTCGTCGGGCTCTATCACGGCAAGGCCCGCGAGATCGGCAAGGTCCGCCTGCGCGCCGCCCACCTGCCCGTCGGGCGCCAGGTGTACATGGTGGCGGGCGTCGCGCCCGAGGCCGAGTTCCCGAGCGTCGACGCCGAGTTCGACGCGGCCCTCCGGTCGTTCCGCGAGCTGTCGACCCGCGAGGCCTCCAACATCCGGCCCAACGAGATCGCGCTCTACACGTCGCGGGCCGACGACTCCTGGCAGTCGATCGCCCAGCGCGCGGGACAGGGCCTGGTGTCCGCGTCGCGGCTGGCGCTCATGAACGGATTCGCCGTGAACGTCCAGCCTCCCGCCGGCACGCGCCTGAAGATCGTCGTCGCTGGCTGACGCTGGCGCGCGGCGGCAGGCGCCTCCGGAGGCGAGCGCGCCCTATAATCCCCGGGAATGGCGCGCAGCTCCCGATGGCCCCGCTGGGTCGCCGGCGCCCTCGGCGTCGCGTTCGCCTACATTGCGTACGTCTATCTCACCCTGCCCGACGTGCGCGTCCTCGTCTCGCAGAATCCCGACACCACCGCGTTCATCGAGTTGCGGCGCGACGAGGCCCGGCGCGACGGCAGGACGTTCACCCTGCGGCGCCGGTGGGTGCCCTACGGACGGATCTCGACGCAGCTGAAGCGGGCGGTCCTGGTGGCGGAGGACAGCGCGTTCTTCCAGCACGAAGGCGTGGACTACCAGCAGCTGCGGGAATCGATCGAATCGAGCCTCGAGGACGGCGTGGCCCTGCGCGGCGCCAGCACGATCACGCAGCAGCTGGCGAAGAACTTGTACCTGTCGCCGTCGCGCAATCCGACCCGCAAGCTGATCGAGCTCATCATCACGCGGCGGCTCGAGGCGGCGTTGTCCAAGCGGCGCATCTTCGAGATCTACCTGAACTCGATCGAATGGGGCGATGGCATCTTCGGGTGCGAGGCGGCGGCCCGCGCGTATTTCGGGAAGTCGGCGGCCGATCTCGGGCCGGCCGAGGCGGCGCTGATGGCGGGCGCCATCATCAATCCCCGCGTGCACAACCCCGCGAGGCCGACGCGGCGCCTCCTCCGGCGGCAGCAAATCATCCTCGGCCGGATGGGCGCCGCCGACCCGCCCGCCGGCTGAGGGCGGAGGGCGCCGCGATCAGCGGATCCGGCGGGCGCCGATGAACCGCGTCCGCCAATAGGGCAGGGTGAGGCGTTCCACGCGGACCACGCCCCGGCTGCTGGGCGCGTGGACGAACTCGTCCTCGTCGATCGCGATGCCGACGTGAGACGCGCCGGGCGCGACGGTGGAGAAGAACACGAGGTCGCCCGGCTGGAGCCTGTCGCGCGGGACCGCTTCGCCCGCCTTGAACTGGGCGCTGGTCTGCCGGGGCACCGCCAGGCCGCGGCGGCTGAACACGTAGCTGACCAGCCCGCTGCAGTCGAAGCCGGTGCGCGGGTCCGTGCCGCCGTTGCGGTAGGGCGTTCCGCGAAGCTCCAGCGCGTCGGCCACGAGCCGATGGCCGAGCGCGACGCCCGGCGACGAGGCCTCCGGCGTGACCTCCCCGGCGGGAGGGCCGACCGCGCCCGCCGGTCCGGGACGCGGGACGGCGCGGCCCGAGGCGCAGGCCGCGGACAAGGCGGCGGTGAGGACGACGGGGACGAGGGCTCGCACGTGCTCCCAGAGTATCGGCCGACGGTGCGGTTGTGTGCACCGTCCGAACAGAGCGTCCGCTAAGCCCTTGGTTGACAGTCCTTTACGGGGCGCGAACCTTGACACGCCGTGCGGGGCTGTCCACAATGAGCGTCACGACCCATGGAGCAGACGCTCCTCCTGAACGCCACCTACGAGCCGCTGAAGGTCGTCCATTGGCAGAAGGCCGTCACGCTCTGGTGCCAGGGGAAAGTAGAGATCATCGCGTCGCACGACCGCGAGATCCGCGCGGTGTCGTTCAGCTTGCGCCTGCCGTCGGTGATCAGGCTGCTCCGCTACGTGCGGATCAAGAAGCGATTCGACTACGTGCCCTTCTCACGCGCGAACATCTACGCGCGTGACCAGCACACCTGCCAGTACTGCAACCGGCACCATTCCACCCAGGACCTCACGTTCGACCACGTGATTCCGGTCTCGCAGGGGGGCCGCAAGGACTGGGAGAACATCGTCACCTGCTGTGTCGCCTGCAACCGGCGCAAGGGCGGCCGGACTCCGGCAGAAGCTGGGATGCACCTCGTCCGACCGCCGCGGCGTCCCGACACGGCCCCGGCGCTCCGCATCACGATCGGGCTCAGGCGGACGCCCGACAGCTGGCGCGACTATCTCTACTGGAACCTCGAGCTCGACGACGACAGCTGAGCGCCGCCCGGACCTCGTGTCCCGCAACCGACGTTCGCTGACATGCTCCGGGCGGGGCATCCCGCCTCGCGGCGTTGCTTCTCGCTCGAATACTCACCGTATGTTCGG
Organism: Vicinamibacterales bacterium; assembly: GCA_041394705.1. Taxonomy (GTDB): domain Bacteria; phylum Acidobacteriota; class Vicinamibacteria; order Vicinamibacterales; family UBA2999; genus CADEFD01. Next base: position 111,077 of record JAWKHS010000005.1, on the reverse strand, counting down.
TCGTCGTGCCTGGCGATCCGGGCGCCGCGCCCGGATCACTTGTCACCGAACTTCGGTTCGGAACACTAGCGACGAAGGGCGCTGATGACGTTTGCGAACAAGGCCAGGCCGGCCTCGATGAGGTCCAGGTGGGGCGTCGTACCGCGGCCGCCCTGCAGTGCGGCGAAGGCGGCCTCGGTTTCACGCCGCACCTGCGCGGCCTTGAGCGGCCACGATGGATCGACCTTGCCCCGTGCGGCCTCTGCCGCCTCGAGGTCGGCCAGCGTCTTCGAGAGCTGGTCGGCGTCGAGCACCGCGATCGGCGCCCGGCAGTACTGGCACACCGATTCCACGGTGATGTCGGTCGAGGCGCCGCAGTTCACGCACTTGATGACGCGGGCGTCAGCGCGCAGGCGCGATACTTCGGCGGCATCCAGGTCCCGGACGAAGCGGCGGGCCCGAAGGAACGCGCCGAAGCCCATGAAGCGCCCGTGGCCCTGCGTGCACCGGAAGTATTCGTAGGGCGTCGTCTTGATGCGATCGCGCGTCCGCAGGAGGCCCGAGCCGCATCGCGGGCACGGCTTGCGCGCCGCCACGACGGTCCGCGCCTCCTGCGCGGCCCGGCCCATGTCTTCGAACAGCGCCAGCACCCCACCGGGCGCGAGGTGCAGGTCCTCCTGGGCATCGAACCAGACGTGGTTGCAGCCGTGGCAGACGTCGATGGCGATGGTTCGCCCGTAATGGCCGGCCAGGGACAGCGCCGCCATCTCCTGGCCGCAGCCGGGGCATGTCATCGGCGGATCGTACCAGAGGCCCATCCGCGTGCGCTACGATCGGCGCCGTGGCTCCCGCCGTCCCGACGCTGACCGGCATCGACCCGCCGTGCGTGTTGCCTGGGGCGCGGCTATGGCTGCGTGGCAAGGGTCTGCCTCCCGTGACCGCCGCCGACGCCGCGGTCTCGATCGGCGGCGCGGCCGCTCGCGTGTTGTTCTCTTCCCCGGACCGCGTGGCGGTGGAGGTGCCCGTACTGCGGAACCCCGGGGCCGTGCCGGTCCGGGCGGCGTGGTCCCCCGGGGCCACGGCGTTCGTCACGGTCGGCGTGCCCTTGGCCACTGGCCTCCACACCGTGGACAGTCCGGCCTTCGACGGCGAGGGCCGCCTCTATTGTGCCTTCAGCGGCCCGCGGGGCCAGCAGGTGCCGGTCTCGGTCTACCGCATCGGTCCCGACGGCGGGCGCGAGCCGTTCGTCGAGGGCATCGTCAACGCGACGAGCCTGGCCTTCTCGCCGGCCGGCGTGCTCCACGTGTCGAGCCGCTTCGATGGGGCCGTCTACCGCGTGAGCCCCGAGGGACGCGCCGAGCCGTTCGCCACCGAGCTCGGCGTGGCGTGCGGACTGGCGTTCGCGCCCGATGGCACCCTCTTCGTGGGGGATCGGACGGGCACGATTCACCGCGTGGCGCCCGACGGCGCGCGCACGCAGACCTTCGCCACCCTCCCCCCGAGCGTCGCGGCCTATCACCTGGCGATGGGACCGGACGAGCGGCTGTACGTCACCGGACCCACGCTGGCGACGCACGACGCCGTCTACCGCTTCGACGCCGACGGCCGGTGTGAGGTCATCGACCGGGCGTTCGGGCGTCCCCAGGGGCTCGCCTTCGACCGGCACGGCGTCCTGCACGTCGTGGACGCGCTGGCCGGGGCGGCGGCCGTACACCGCGTGTCGATCGGCGCGCCGCGGCGGCCCGTGGTGGCCGGCCCCGGCCTGGTCGGCATCGCGTTCGGCCCCGCCGGCGAGCTCATCGCGGCCACCTCGGACTCCGTGTTCCGGTTCGACGCCATTCCCTGATTGCGCCAGCCAGCCGAGCGCGACTAACCTAGCCGCGGTCCACCGATCGGATGGCATCCCTGCTCCGACGCAAACCCATCGCCGCACTGACCGCCCACGAAGGCGGCGCCGAGTCGCTGCGCCGCGTGCTGGGCGCCGGGGACCTCGTGATGCTGGCTATCGGCGCCGTCATCGGCGCCGGGATCTTCGGCGCGATTGGCACGGCGGCCGCCGGCCAGACGGATCCGAGCGGCGCGATCATCCGGTACGGCGCGGGCCCGGCGCTCGTGTTCTCGTTCCTCCTGCTCGGCGGTGCGTGCGCGCTCGCGGCGCTCTGCTACGCGGAACTGGCGGCCATGATCCCGCAGGCCGGCAGCGCCTACGCCTATGCGTACGCCACGCTGGGGGAGTTCGTCGCCTGGATCATCGGGTGGGACCTCATCCTCGAATACGCCGTCGGCAACGTGGCCGTGGCCATCTCGTGGGGCGACTACTTCACCACGCTCCTGCGCGGCTTCGGCCTGGAGTTGCCGGTCTGGCTCACCACGGGCTACCGGACGGCCGCGCTCAGCTCGAATCCCGACGTGCACGCCCTCATCGGCTCGGCCCCGCATCTGCTCGGCGTGCCCATCCTCCTGAACCTCCCCGCGTTCCTGATCGTGGCCTTCATCACGTGGCTCCTCCTGCGCGGTGCGAGGGAGAGCGCCAGCGCCAACAACGTGATGGTGGTCGTGAAGCTGCTGGCCCTGGGGCTGTTCATCGCCGTCGGGCTCCGGAGCATCAACCCCGCGAACTACCAGCCGTTCGCCCCCAACGGGTTCACGGGCATTCACCAGGGGGCGGCGATCGTCTTCTTCGCCTACATCGGCTTCGACGCCATCTCGACGGCGGCCGAGGAGACCATCAACCCGCAGCGCAACCTGCCCATCGGCATCCTCGGCGGGCTGGCGATCTGCACGCTGATTTACGTCATCGTCGGCGCCGTGCTGACCGGCATGGTGCCGTACCAGCAACTGGCCGTGGCGGACCCTCTGGCCCGCGCGCTCGAGATCGCCGGCTACAGCACCGTCGGCTGGATCGTCGCACTCGGCGCGGCCGTGTCCATGACGGCGGTGCTGCTGGTGTTCCAGTACGGCCAGCCGCGGATCTTCTTCGCGATGGCCCGTGACGGCCTCCTGCCGGCGTGGGCCTCCCGCGTGAGCCCGCGCACGGGCGTGCCGGCCACCACGACGCTCGTGACGGGCGTGGTCGTGGCGCTGGCGGCGGCCATCGGCGACGCCGCCGAAACCTACGACCTGACGAACATCGGCACGCTCTTCGCCTTCACCCTCGTCTCGATCGGCGTGCTCGTGCTCCGCGTGCTGGAGCCCGAACGGCCGCGGCCGTTCCGCGTTCCCCTGGTCTGGGTCGTCGCGCCGCTGGGCGCGCTCGCCTGTGTGTTCGTGATGGCCGGACTGCCGGCCCCTGCCTGGGAGCGCTTCGGCGTGTGGCTCGTGCTGGGCCTGCTCGTCTACGGGGCCTACGGGATGCGGCACTCCAAGCTCCGCTGACGTTCCGCCCGATGCGCCGCCAGTCTCCGATCGTCCGCGTCCAGGCCCTGGACGGGCGTCTCGCGTCCCACGCGCTTCCGGAAGGCGAGACGACCCTGGGCCGTGCCCAGGCCGGCCTGATCCTGGACGACGCCCGCATCTCCCGGCGCCACGCCCGCTTCGTCCGCTCCGGCGCGACGGTCACCGTCGAGGATCTGGGCAGCCGCAACGGCACGTTCCTGAACGGGCGGCGCCTGGGCTCGGATCCCGAGCGGCTCGCGCCGAACGACGTCCTGAAAGTGGGCGACTTCACGCTCGTGTTCGAACCGACCGACGCCATTCCCTTCGCCGACGAGGCGGGGGACCCCGGCATGCGCGAGGTGCTCAAGGTCTCGCCGGCCGACGTGCTTCATTCGGGCGTGCAGGGCGCGGGTCCGGGCGAGAAGCGCGACGTGTCGCCTGAAGGGCTCCTGTACGAGCTCGAGAAGAAGACGCGCGTGCTGGGCCTGTTCTACGAGCTGAGCCGCACGCTGGGCTCGGTCTTCTCGCTGGACGACGTGCACGCGAAGGTCATCGGCATCCTGATGCAGGTGACGCCCGCGGCGCGGGTCGTGATTTACCAGCGGAGCGAGCGGGGCGACATGACGCATGTCGCCTCCCGCGTCCGACGGCCCGAGCCCGTCGAGGACGCCGTCGGGCCAACCCAGCCGCTGCGCGTGAGCCGCACCGTCTTCGACAACGTGGCGAAGCAGCGGGTGTCGGTGCTGCTCGAGAACACGCTCCGCGGGGACCAGCCGGTTCCAGAGAGCCTCAGGGTCAGCCAGACGCACTCCGTGATGGCCGCGCCGATCATCGGCCGCAAGGGCCTCCTGGGCGTCATCTATGCCGACCTGCAGGACATGGCCCGATCGTTCTCCACCGACGATCTCGACCTGCTCAATGCCGTCGCCGTCCAGACCGGCATCGCGCTGGACACGGTGCGCGCGCACGAGGCGCTGCAGCGCGAGGCACAGGCGCGCGAGAAATACGAACGGTTCCTGCCGCAGCAGCTCGTCGACGACGTGCTGCTGGATCCGACGAAGGAGATCCGGCCCGGCGGCGCCCGCCTCATGGTGACTGTCCTCTTCGCCGACCTGCGAGGCTTCACGCCCCTGGCGGAATCCACGCCGCCGGAGGCGGTGGTCGATCTCCTGAACCGGTTCTTCACCGTGATGAGCGAGGTGATCTTCCGCTATGGAGGCACCCTCGACAAGTACATCGGCGACGGCGTAATGGCGCTGTTCGGGGCGCCCTACGCGACCGAGCGCGACGCGGTGAAGGCCGTGCGCGCGGCCATCGACATCCAGCGGGCCGTCGTCGGGCTGAACGAGGAACTGAAGGCCGCCGGCCGGCCCGAGATCGGCGTGGGCGTCGGCATCAACACGGGGCCCGCCATCGTCGGGTTCATCGGGTCGGAGGCGCGGCTCGACTACACCGCCATCGGCGATTCGGTGAACACGGCCTCGCGCCTGGAGCACCTGGCGCAGGCCGGCCAGATCATCATCAGCGAGCACACGATGCAGGCCGTGGACGCCAGCGTGACCTACCAGCCCCTCGACGCCGTGCACGTCAAGGGCCGGTCGGCGAAGATGCAGATCGCCGAGGTGCTCTGGTCCAGGCGGTGAGGGCGGTCCGCTCGCGCCCGCGCGCTCAGCGCCGCAGCTCGATCGTGCCAGGCACGGCGCTCGTGCAGGTTCCGAACTGGTAGCTGCCGCGGATGGTGTCGCCGTCCAGCGTGAGGGCCGGCGCCGTGTAGGAGCCGACGGCGCCCGGGAACGGAGGCGGCGTGGCGCACGGCGGCACCGGCACGGGCGTGAGGGTGAGCACGCCCGTGCCGCCGGTCGTTCCGCCAGCCAGCGTTCCGGCCGCATTCCTCGACACCTCGCCGAACGACGTGGTCCAGGTGCCCACGAAGAAGCTCCGTGTCGCGTCGATGCGGTAGTCATCGATCGTGAGGCGAATCGTGCCGGTCCCGTTGGCCGGGTCGGCAACCGTGCCGGACCACGTCCCGGTCCACGGCCCGTCGGGCGACGGGCCCGTAGGACTCGATCGCGTCGACCGCCCGCAACCCGGCGAGGCCAGGACCAGGGCAAGCAGGGCGACCGCCGCGCGCGCGGTCACGGCTGTCCCCCCGGACGCCGGGTGGCGAGCGCGTAGAAGCCCGCGCTGGAGGCGCTGGCGTAGACCTTGTCGCCGTGCGGTGAAGGGGCCCAGAGGAATCCCATCCTGAAGTCTCCGAATCGCCATTGCTCCTGGCCGTTGGTGAGGTCGACCGCCACGATGAAGCCTCCGAAGAAGGGCAGATAGGCCAGCCGGTCATCGGCGGCGAGGCTGAACGTGGGGGACCCCCAATAGCCGGCATCGTGGCGCCAGCGCTCGCGGCGCGTGTCCACGTCGTACGCCACCACGAGCCCGGTCGTCGATCCCGCGACGATCAGCCGGCCGGCGCGCACCAGCGCGCGCTGGTCGATGTCGGGTGAGGCGATGGCGCCCGAGAAGGGGCCGTCGAGCCGCGGAAAGGCCCACCGCACGACGCCCGTGGCGGCGTCGAACGCGTACAGGTTGCCGTCGGTGGCGGCCGCGATCAGCAGGTCGTCCACCCACACCGGGCCGCCGGCGCGAATCGTGCTCTGCCACGACTCGCGGGGCTTCGGGAACTCGGTCTTCCAGCGGAGGCGCCCCGAGGCCGCGTCGACCACCACGACGCCGCCCACGCCCGGCAGGTTGTACGTGGAGTAGGTGGCGGCCACGAACTCGCCGTCGACGACCGGTTCGAAGAGCGTGGACCGCACGCCTGGCGTGTCCACCACGTGCGTCGTCCAGAGGAGGCGGCCCCGTGCCGCGTCGATCGCGTACATGCGGCCGTCCGGCGACCCTGTGTACACGACGTCTCCGGCAGTCGCGCCCAGGAACAGGCCTGGACCGTCGCCGTTGGGCGCTTCGTAGATCCATCGCCGCGTGCCCGTGCGCCGGTCGAACCCGACGACGTCCCAGTCGCCGGCCACGACGGTGTCGCCGGCCAGCCGGACCGCGGTGCCGGCCGTGGTGTCGCCGAAGATGGCGTCCGTGCTGGCCACGCCCGTGCCCGATCGCCAGCGGACGACGCCGGTGTCCGTCTGGATCGCGACGACTTCGCGGCCCTTGGAGAGGAAGTACGCCGTGTCGTCGTCGTGCGTCGGCCGTCCGACCGACTCGCCCGGCAGCTGCCAGACGACCGAGGCGGTGGGGCCGGGCGCAGGAACGTTCGATGGCTGCGCGGCTGTCGCGATGGCGATGGCTGGCACCGCGGCTGCCGCGGCGATGGCGGTCGCCGTCCGGGCTCTCCCGTCGTGGGTGATTCGCATGAGCGCTCCTCCGGACGCACGAGCGGCGGGTCGGCCCGCCGCCCGGCATCGTTCGCTATGGCACCGCCACTCCCGTGGACCAGAGGAGCGTCCCCGAGGGGTCCACGATCGTCGCCACGCCGGTATTCAGCAGCCGCAGGACCGCGCCCGGCGCGGCGGTGTCGCTGGCCCAGCGCGGCGCTCCCCCCGAGTCGTAGACCACGAGATTGCCGTCGGTCTGCATCTCCATGTACCCGCTGCCGAATCCCTGCGTGCCGGAGGCCCACACTGGCGCGCCGGACCGGTACAGGACGAGATTGCCGTCGGATTGATACCGCAGGCCCACCGTGCCGTCGGGCGACGTGATCTGCTGATCCGCGTAGAGCCGCGTGCCCCCGCCATACGATGCGCCCTCGCCGCCGCCGCCGCCGCCGCCCGTGGTCCGGACGGCCACGCCCATGACGCCCGTGAGGGCGTCGGAGATCGGCCGGTCGCTCCGCTCGGTCTCCTGCGTGTGCGCGGGACCGTAGACGGCGAAGTTCACGCCGCCCGGGTAGGCCTGACTGCTGACGGCCACGATGCCGTCGTGGGGCGTCCGGCAGGTGCGGTCGTTCGTCACCGCCCAGCACCAGAGTGGATCGAGCTCACGTACCGTGCCGGCGATGTTCCGAAGTTGCATCGCCAGGGACACGACCGAGAGGTTCGACGGGTAGGTGACGTCCAGATAGGCCGCCGCGTACTCGAGCGTGGGCGGCAGGACGAGCATCACGGCCCAGACCCACTCGCGCTGGTCCGGCGCCAGCGCCACCCCGACGCCGGCCCGCCAGTACTGATCGGCCGTGAACGCCAACCCCACGCGCCGGCGGATGGCGGCCGCCTCGCGCGAGGGGTTCCCGTTGAGCCCTTGCAGGAACGCGGAGCCCGGCACGAGTTCGGGTGCGACCGGGACCACCCCATTGACGGCCACGACCGACGCGAGCCCGGCCGCCGTCCCCCAGGTGAGCTGCAGGCCCGCGGACAGGTAGCTCGACAGGGCGGCCGTGATCCAGGCGTACTCGGTACCCGCCCCCCACGAACTGGCCAGGCCGATGAGGTTGTAGGCCAGGTAGTTGAAGTGGATGACGTCGAGCCCGCGCTGCGAGAGGAGGGCCCCCTGGTGCGGCGTGCCCAGCGTGACGAGGCCGTCGAGATTCCGCGTGCGGCTCCACTGCCGCGACACGAGCCCGCCCTGACTGTGCGCGACCGCGAGCGTGGACGGCGGCAGCCAGCCCTTCGCCGCCTGGAGTTGACCGGCCTGCGTCTCGATGGTGGCGAGCGAGGAGAGGTCGACGACGTGTGGACTGATGGCCAGGACGTTCGCCAGCCGGGTGGCCGTCGCCCGCCACGTGTCCCCGCTGCTGAAGGCGCCGTGGACGAACACCACGGGCACGTCCTGCCCGCGGCTCTCGCCTGGAAGGAGGAGGGTGGCGACGACCCAGGCGGCCGCCAGCCGCCGCGCGGCGCTCACCGCGCACCGCCCGTCGCGTGGATGTCGTCCAGGGCGGTCAGGCTCACCAGGCGCTGCGACGGCTGGCCCGGGACCGGCGCTGCGCTCACAGTGCGATGGCGGACCCATCCTCCGTCCGCCAGCCGGCGGTACTCGAACGTGTGGCGCTCGACGAGGACGCGTCCGGCCACGACGTTCAGTTCCGCGGGGAGCGCGGTGTCGGGCGCCACGAGGACCTCCCGCACCGTGTCGCCCTGCCGGGCCAGGTAGCGATCCAGCCCCCGGACCCGGCCCACGCGGGCGCCGAACTCCCGCTCGATGCGCGCCCGCCTGGCGGTTGCCGCGCCCGGCGCCGCCACGAGCGGCTCGGCAGCCGCGGCCGGCCCCGCCCAGGGACCGGCGGCCGGATCGCCCAGTGCCACCGTCCGGCCGAGGTCATCCCGCACGTCGAGCCTGCCGGTGGACGGATCGCCTTCCACGGTCATACCGGCGTAGCGCCCGGCGAGTCCGTCCGTCGCACCGGGCAGCGCGGGCGGCAGCATGGTGAGCCGCGTCCGGCCTCCGAACCGCGCCAGGCGGTACCGCGCCCCCGGCAGCTCCCGTACGAGCGCGCCACTGTCGTCCACGATCGCCCGCGTGATCTGCACGATGGCGGAGAAGTCGGGCTCGTCCGCCACCGCCGTCGCCTCCGTCTGCCCTTGCCCCGCTCGCGGCCCGGCCACGGCGAGTACTGCCGCCAGCATCACGCGGCCGATCAGTCGTCTTGACCCCATCACGTCCTCGCTTTCCGACCTCGGGTGTCGTGCCTCCTTGCCGTCCGGGAGCATTGCCAGCATCCGGTCGCGAGTGGATCCCGGCGGCGCCGGGCGCAGGTGCAAGGGCCGGGCCGTCGCGCCGGCGCCGGAGGCCGCCGGTGGCGCGTGGAGCACGCCGGCGCCGAAAGGCGCCGCGAACAGCCGTTCCCGACGTCGAGGCCCCCGCGGGTATCGCCCGGGCAGGCCGCGGCATCCGGGGCAGTAGGTTCCCGCGAGGGGTAGCGGCTACTCGGGCGTGCCGGTCGTCCGGGGTAGAATGCGAGGTTTGGAATCCCCGCGGGATTCCCGACCGAAGGCATGCCTCACGACTCCATTGCCGTGCGCGGCGCCCGCGTCCACAACCTGAAGAACATCGACGTCGACCTCCCGCGCGATCGGCTCGTCGTGGTCACGGGCCTGTCGGGATCGGGCAAGTCGTCGCTGGCGTTCGACACGTTGTACGCCGAGGGCCAGCGCCGCTACGTCGAGTCGCTCTCCGCCTACGCGCGCCAGTTCCTCGAGCAGATGGAGAAGCCCGACGTCGACCTCATCGACGGGCTGTCGCCGGCCATCTCGATCGAGCAGAAGACCACCGGCGCCAATCCGCGATCCACGGTCGGCACCGTGACCGAGATCTACGACTACCTGCGGCTCTTCTTCGCCAACGCCGGCGTGCCGCACTGTCCGCAGTGCGACCGCGAGATCGCGTCCCAGTCGCTCGAGCGCATCGTGGACCTGGTGATGACGTATCCCCAGGACAGCCGCATCAACGTCCTCGCCCCGATCGTGCGCGGGCGCAAGGGCGAGTTCCGCAAGGAGCTGCAGGCGCTGCTCGCGCGCGGGTTCACCAAGGCGCGCATCGACGGCCAGTTCAAGAACCTGGAAGACGACCTGGCGCTGAACCGGCGGAAGAACCACACGATCGACGTCGTCGTGGATCGCCTCATCGTCCGCTCGGGGATCGAGCGCCGGCTCACCGACTCGGTGCAGACCGCGCTGGACCTCGCCGACGGCGTGGTCGTCATCAACGCCCTCGACAGCGGCGACCGGCTCTACTCGCGCAAGCTGGCGTGCGTCGTCTGCGGCATCAGCGTGCCGGAGATGTCGCCGCGCGCCTTCTCGTTCAACTCCCCGCACGGCGCGTGCCCCGCGTGCCAGGGGCTCGGCGCCCTCTGGGACTTCGACCCGGCCCGGGTCGTGCCCGACGAGACGAAATCCCTCCACGAGGGCGCAATCGCGCCGTGGGCCCGTGGCGATCGCAAGCTCGTCAAGACCGCCATCGACACCATCGCCGCGCACTGGGGCCTCGATCCCGACGTCCCGTTCGGCAAGCTGCCGAAGAAGCATCGCGATCTCCTCCTCAACGGTCCCGGCGCCGCCGGACGGACGGCCGCGGCCGCGGCGCCGCCGCGCCGCAAGCCGGCGAAGGGCGGCGATCCCTACGGGAAGGACTTCGAGGGCGTGCTGCCGAACCTGCGTCGGCGGTTCGACGACGCCTCGTGGGACCAGCAGGCCGATCTCGACGTGTACCGGGCGCTGCGTGACTGTCCCGAGTGCCACGGCGGGCGCCTCCGCGCCGAGAGCCGCGCGGTGCGCCTGAAGGGGCGGGCGCTGCCGGACTACGTCGCCATGCCGATCAGCGACGCCCGGCAAGTGTTCGAGGCGATGACCCTCAACGAGCGCGAGACCATCATCGGCGACCGGATCCTGAAGGAGATCCGCGAGCGCCTCACGTTCCTGGACGAGGTCGGCGTCGGCTACCTGACGCTGGGCCGAAGCGCGGCCACGCTGTCAGGCGGGGAAGCGCAGCGCATCCGCCTGGCCACGCAGATCGGCTCGAACCTGACGGGTGTCCTCTACGTGCTCGACGAGCCGTCGATCGGGCTGCACCAGCGCGACAACCGGCGCCTGCTCTCCACGCTCGCCCGCCTGCGCGACCTGGGCAACACCGTCGTGGTCGTGGAACACGACGAGGAGACCATCAGGTCGGCGGACTACGTGGTGGACCTGGGCCCCGGCGCCGGCGAACACGGCGGGCGGGTGATGTTCCAGGGACCGCCGTCCGGCCTCGCCGAGGCGCCGGACTCGCTGACGGGCCAGTTCCTGAGCGGCCGCCGCGTCATCGAGACGCCGCTCCGCCGCCGGGCGCCGGGGAAGGCCGAGATCGTGATCCGGGGCGCCCGCGCGAACAACCTGAAGGACCTCGACGTCCGGATTCCCCTCGGGCTGTTCGTGGCCGTGACCGGAGTGAGCGGGTCGGGCAAGAGCACCCTCGTGAACGACATCCTCTACCGGTCGCTCGCCAGGCAGCTCTATCGCGCCTCGGAAGAGCCGGGTCCCCACCGCGCGGTCGAGGGCGTCGCGCAGGTGGACAAGGTGATCGAGATCGACCAATCGCCCATCGGCCGCACGCCGCGCTCCAACCCGGCCACCTACACGGGACTCTTCACGTTCATCCGCGACCTGTTCGCCATGGTCCCCGAGGCGAAGGCCCGGGGCTACCGCCCGGGCCGCTTCTCGTTCAACGTGAAGGGCGGACGGTGCGAGGCGTGCCAGGGCGACGGCGTGATCGCGATCGAGATGCACTTCCTGCCGGATGTGTTCGTCACGTGCGAGCAGTGCAAGGGCCGGCGCTACAACCGCGAGACCCTCGAGGTGAAGTACCGCGGGAAGTCGATTGCCGAAGTCCTGGACCTCACGGTCAGCCAGGCGCTGCCGCTCCTGGAGAACTTCCCGCTCATCGCCAACAAGCTCCGGACGCTGGAGAGCGTCGGCCTCGGCTACGTGACCCTCGGGCAGTCGGCCACCACGCTCTCAGGCGGCGAGGCGCAGCGCGTGAAGCTCGCCAAGGAACTGTCCAAGCGGGGCACGGGCCGGACGCTCTACATCCTCGACGAGCCGACGACCGGCCTGCACTTCGAGGACGTCCACAAGCTGCTCGACGTGCTCGATCGGCTCGTCCAGCAGGGCAATACCGTGCTCGTCATCGAGCACAACCTGGACGTCATCCGGTCGGCCGACTGGATCATCGACCTCGGCCCCGAGGGGGGCGAGGGCGGGGGGCGGGTCGTGGCGCAGGGCCCGCCCGAGACGGTCGCCCGTGCCAAGGGCTCCTACACGGGTCAGGTCCTGGCCGAAACCTTCGACAGCCAGGTCGGGTAGGTGTGTCACAGGAGCCACAGTCGAGGAGGTTTTGGGTGTGGTTGCATAGCCACACACGGCGAGCCCCCTGGCACCGAGCTCTTCAATCAAGTCATTGATTGATAATGACTTGTGCTGTGCATGCGAGGAGTGAAACAGCGGGCACCTGGTTTGCTTGAAGACCAACCGGTAGCTTTGTGAGCATCTCTTTTCAGCAAACCCTCCGCCGCCAGGTGTCGTGTGCCGGGATCGGCCTGCACTCGGGCACCAAGGTCGGCCTCACGCTGAAGCCCGCCGCCCCTGGCACCGGCATCGTGTTCCGCCGGGCAGACCTCGGCGTGGACATCCCCGCCCGCGTGGAATTCGTCGCCGGCCAGCACTATGCCACGGTGCTGGGCCGCGACGGCGCCACGGTCGAGACGGTGGAACACCTGCTGGCGGCGCTGGTCAGCGCCGGCGTCGACAACGTCGTCGTTGAGCTGACGCAGCCCGAGGTGCCCATCATGGACGGCAGCTCGGCGCCGTTCCTCTTCCTCATCCAGGAAGCGGGCACCAAGCGGCAGTCCGCGCCGCGCAGCTACCTGAAGGTGCTGCGTCCGGTCACGGTCGCCGCCGGCGACAAGCACATCGCCATCTACCCGTCGGATCACTTCAAGGTCAGCTACACCATCAGCTTCGACCACCCGATGCTCCGGCACCAGTCGCGCACCACGCGCATCACCGAGCAGAGCTTCAGCGACGACATCGCCTCGGCTCGCACCTTCGGCTTCCTGAAGGAAGTGGAGTGGATGCGTCAGCAGGGCCTCGCGCTGGGCGGCTCGCTCGACAACGCCATCGTCATCGGCGACACCGGCCCGCTGAACGCGCTCCGGTTCGACGACGAGTGCGTGCGCCACAAGATCCTCGACGCCGTCGGCGACCTGGCCCTGCTGGGCCGTCCCGTGCTGGGCCACGTCGTGGCGCATCGGGCGGGCCATGCCCTGCACACGCAGCTGGCCGCGCAGCTGCTCGCAGAGCCGGACGCCTTCGCCATCGTGGACAACGTCGCCGTGCCGGCGGCCGAGACCGACGCCGTGCCTGCGACGGTCCGCGCCCGCTGAGTCACGTCGCGCCAACCTCCTCGGGTCGGGCCGCGGATCACACCTCCGCGGCCCTTTTTGTCGTACGCTGACGCCTGCTCGGGCGCCTCCGCCGCGCGCCATTCGCGGTAGCATGCCGCCAGGTCTGCCGGCCATGTCCACCACCCGACCCGCCGACGTGAACCGCCGCGAGTTCCTGAAGATGGGGACCGCCGCGGTCACCGTTGCCTCCAGTCTGCCGGGAGTCGCGTCCTCCGACGCCCAGCCGCGGACGGCGGGGCGCGGTCCCTTCGCCGCGCCGCCCATCGACCTCGTGCGCATCGGGATGGTGGGCATCGGCCTCCAGGGCGGGTCCCACCTCGAGAACTTCCTGAAGATCCCGGGCTGCCGCGTCACGGCCGTCTGCGACATCCGCGACGTGCGCACCACGTGGGCCTCGCAGGCCATCACCGCGGCCGGACACCCGGCGCCCGCGGTGTATGCGCGTGGGCCGCGCGACTTCGAACGCCTCTGCGAGACCGAGGACCTGGATCTCGTCTTCACCGCGACGCCCTGGGAGTGGCACGTGCCCGTGATGCTCGCCGCGATGAAGAACGGCAAGCACGCGGCCACCGAAGTCCCGGCCGCGATGACGATCGACGACTGCTGGGCCCTCGTCGAGAGTGCCGAGACGCACCGCCGGCACGCGGTGATGATGGAGAACTGCAACTACGACCGGCCCGAGATGATGGCCTACCACCTCGTCCAGCAGGGCCTGCTCGGGGAGGTGCTGCACGCGGAGGGCGGGTACCTGCACGATCTGCGCGCCATCAAGTTCGAGAAGAAGGACGAAGGACTCTGGCGGCGGGCCTGGTCGACGAAGCTCGACGGGAATCCGTATCCCACGCACGGCCTGGGCCCCATCGCCAACTGCCTGCACATCAACCGCGGCGATCGGTTCGACTACCTGGTCTCCATGAGCGGTCCGTCGCGCGGGCTGTACGACTGGGCGAAGGAGCACTTCCCGGCCGACGCGCCGGAGCGCAGGGAGCGCTACACGCTGGGCGACGTCAACACGAGCCTCATCAAGACGGCCAACGGCAAGACGGTGATGGTCCAGCACTGCACGAACCTCCCGCGGCCGTACAGCCGGATCCACGTGGTGCAGGGCACCAAAGGCCTCTTCCAGGGCTATCCCCACCGCGTCTACATCGAAGGGCGGGGGCGCGAGGACCAGTGGACGGACTGGTCGGAGCTGAAGGCCGAGTTCGACCATCCCGTCTGGCGCGAGATCGAGTCCCGCGCCGCAGGCGCCGGCCACGGCGGCGTGGACTACATCGAGGACGAGCGCCTCATCGCGGCGCTCCGGCAGGGCCGCCCGACGGACATGAACGTGTACGACGCCGCGGCGCTGAGCGCCGTCGTGGAGCTGAGCGTCCGCTCCTGCGGGGCCCGCGCGCGGGCGGTCGACGTCCCCGACTTCACGCGCGGCCGCTGGCGGACCGGTCTGCCCCTGGACTTCGCCTAGGCCGCCGGGCCCGATCGCCGTCCCGCCGTGCGGGTGCCGCGCACTATACTTCCCGCGGCCCCAATGCAGCTGACGCCGCTCGACTGGGTCATCGTCGCCGCTTCCATCGCCCTCTCCTTCGCGCCGGCCCTGTACCTGGCGCGCCGCGCCGGGTCGAGCACGGCAGAGTTCTTCACGTCCGGCCGATCCGCTCCCTGGTGGCTCGTCGGCGTGTCGATGGTGGCGACCACGTTCAGCACCGACACGCCCAACCTCGTCACCGATCTCGTGCGGCAGGGCGGCGTGGCCGCGAACTGGGCCTGGTGGGCGTTCCTGCTCACGGGCATGACGACCGTGTTCTTCTACGCGCGCCTGTGGCGCCGGTTGGGCGTGCTGACGGACCTCGAGTTCTACGAGCTGCGCTATTCGGGCCGCGCGGCCACACTGGTGCGGGGGTTCCGGGCCGTCTACCTCGGCGTCGTCTTCAACGTCGTCATCATGGCGTCGGTGAACCTGGCCGCGGCCAAGATCGCCAACGTGCTGCTCGGCTGGCCCATCGGCCGCACGCTCCTCGTCTGCGGCGTGCTCAACGTGGCCTTCGCGGCGACATCGGGCCTGTGGGGCGTACTGGTGACGGACTTCTTCCAGTTCGGGATCGCCATGGCCGGATCGTTCTCGGCCGCCGCCTACGCGCTCAACCATCCCGCGGTCGGCGGACTGGCGGGGCTCACCGCCCGTCTCCCCGCGTCCTCGCTGGCGTTCGTGCCCGACCTGACGGATTGGGCAGTCTCCGTGCCGATCTTCATCGTGCCGCTGGCCGTCCAGTGGTGGTCCACCTGGTATCCCGGGGCGGAGCCCGGCGGCGGCAGCTACATCGCCCAGCGGATGCTGGCCGCGCGCAGCGAGCGCGACGCCATGGGCGGGACGCTCCTCTTCAACGTGGCGCACTACGCGCTGCGGCCCTGGCCCTGGATCCTCGTGGCCCTCGCGTCGATGCTGGCCTTCCCGACGCTCGACGACCTCCGGCGCGCGCTCCCGCACGTGGACCCGGCGCTCGTCGGGCACGACATGGCGTATCCAGCCATGCTCACGTTCCTCCCGGCGGGCGTGCTCGGCCTGATGGTGGCCGGGCTGCTCGCCGCCTACGTGTCGACGATCTCGACGCACCTCAACTGGGGCACGTCCTATCTCGTCCACGACCTGTATCGCCGGTTCGTCAACCCCGACGCCGACGAGCGCCACTACGTGATGGTGGGGCGCCTGACGACGGCCGCCCTCATGGTCGCGGCCGGCCTGCTCACGCTCGTCCTGGAATCCGCTCGCACCACGTTCAACCTGCTGCTGTCCATCGGCGCGGGCACGGGGCTGCTCTACCTCCTGCGCTGGTTCTGGTGGCGGATCAACGCCTGGAGCGAGATCGCGGCCATGGCCAGTTCCTTCCTGCTCGCCGTGGCGCTCCTGGTCCTCGAGCGCCAGGGACAGGGCGTGCCCCAGCACGTCGCCCTGGTGATCACGGTGGTCGTCACGACGGTCGTGTGGCTCGCCGTCACGTTCCTCACGCCGCCGACGGCGCCCGAGACGCTGCGCGCGTTCGTCGCGCGGGTGGGCCCCGCGGGACCAGGATGGGCGCCCGTGCGGCGGAGCATGGTCCCGGCGCCGCCCGCCGACGATCTGGACGGAGCCCTCGTGGGCTGGGTGTCCAGCTGCGCCTTCATCTACAGCGCGCTCTTCGCCACCGGGTTCTACCTGCTCGGACGGCCCGCCGCCGGCGCGATCGCGTCGGTCGTGCTGGTCGTGAGCGGAGTGGCGGCCTGGCGGGCCGTGGCGCGGGCGTGGGCGCGATGACGGCCGTCGTGCTGGCCGGCGGGCGTGGCTCCCGCCTGCAGGCGAGCTCCCCGGATGGACTGGCGTTCGACGCCCAGCGCCGGGCGGCCGTCCGCGGACTGAAGGTCATGATGCCCGTGGACGCTGCCGGCCGCCGGCCGCTGCTCGACTACATCCTGGGATCGCTCGCCGACGCCGGCGTCACCGACGTCGTGCTCGTCGTGCCGCCCCAGGCGGCGGACGTCCGCGCCCACCTCGCGCAGATGCCGCCGGCCCGCCTCGCCGTCCGCGTCGCGGTCCAGCCAGTCGCCGACGGTACCGCCGGCGCCGTCCTGGCCGCCGAGGCCGCCGTGCCCGACTCCACGTTCCTCGTCATGAACGGCGACAACCTGTATCCGCCGGGCGCGGTCCGCGCCCTGTGCGCCCTCGAGGGCTGCGGCCTTCCGGCGTTCACACGGGCCTCCCTGCTGGCCGCCAGCGGATTCGCCCCCGAGAAGATCGACACCTTCGCGGACGTGACCGCGGACGAGGCGGGCTGGCTGGTCCGGCTCGTCGAGAAACCGGCGCGCGGCCCCGGCGCTCCCGCGCGGTCGGCCCTCGTCAGCATGAACATCTGGAAGGTGGATCGGACGATCTTCGCGGCCGCCCGCGACGTGCCGCGCTCGCCGCGCGGCGAGCGCGAACTGCCTGGCGCCGTGATGCTCGCCGTGACCCGCGGCACGCCGTTCCGGGTGCTGACCGCGTCCGATCCCGTCCTCGACCTGACGACCGCGGCCGACGTCGCGATCGTGAGCCGGGCGCTCGCCGGCGTGGAGCCTCGTCCATGACGCTGGCCGACCAGCTCGCGGGCCACGGGTTCACGGCCGAGGACGCCGCGACGCGCGCGGCCGTCGTCGAAGAGGTGGCCCACGGGCTGGAGATGCTGGCCCATGCGCCCCCGGAGTGGTGCTGGTTCGTGCCCGGCCGCCTCGAGGTGTTCGGCAAGCACACCGACTACGCGGGCGGGGAGGCCCTCGTCGCGGCGGCTCCGCGGGGGTTCGCCGTCGCGGCCCGGTCGCGCGACGACCAGCGGGTCCGGGTCGTGGACCACGTGAACGGCTCGCTGCTCGACATCGCCGTGACCTCGGACGCGCCCCCGCTGCGCGGCTGGGCCGGCTACGTCGACGTCACCGTCCGCCGGCTCGCCCGCAACTTCCCCGGCGCCGAGCTGGGCCTCGACCTCGTGTTCGCCAGCGATCTGCCGCGCGCCGCCGGCATGTCGAGTTCCAGCGCCCTCGTCGTGGCCGTGGCGACCGCGCTGGCGGCGCGCGGCCGCCTGGACGAGCGCGCCGAGTGGCTCGATGCCGTGAAGGGCGTCGAGGACCGCGCCACCTACTTCGGGTGCATCGAGAGCGGCCAGCCCTTCCGTTCCCTCGCCGGCACCTCGGGCGTCGGCACTCACGGGGGCAGCGAGGATCACACCGCCATCCTCGGGTGCCGGGCCGGGCACCTGGCCCACTACCGCTTCGTGCCGACGACGCGGCTGGCGGACATCGCCTGCCCGTCCGGCTGGACCTTCGTCGTGGCCACGAGCGGCGTCCACGCGGACAAGGCCGGATCGGTGCGCGAGCGCTACAACCGCGCCGCCCTCGCCGCGCGCGCGCTGCTGAACGTCTGGAACAGCGCCGTGCCGGAACCGGCGGCGTCGCTGGCGGCGCTCACGGCCGACAGCGGCGCGGTGACCGAACTGCGGCGCCTGATCGCGGCCGCCGTGATCCCGGCCGCCTCGCCGGCAGAGCTGGCGAGACGGCTGGACCATTTCCTGGCGGAGAACGCGATCGTCGCGGCCGCGGCCGCGGCGTGCGCGCGGGGCGACGCGGGAACGGTCGGCGAGCTGGCCACCGCGTCCCAGGGGCACGCCGAGCGCCTGCTCGAGAACCAGGTGCCGGAGA
Source organism: Vicinamibacterales bacterium (assembly GCA_041394705.1). Taxonomy (GTDB): domain Bacteria; phylum Acidobacteriota; class Vicinamibacteria; order Vicinamibacterales; family UBA2999; genus CADEFD01. Next base: position 92,641 of record JAWKHS010000005.1, on the reverse strand, counting down.
CATCCACGCTGGCCGCGCTGGCGCGCGAGTGCGGGGCTCACGGCGCGACGAGTTTCGGCGCGGGTTTCGGCGGCAGCGTGTGGGCGCTCGTCGATCGTGGGGACGCTGGGCACTTCGCGCGGACCTGGCTGGACGCCTACCGCAGGCGCCATCCGGGCATGCCGAACGTCCGGTGGTTCACGGCCACGCCAGGGCCGGGGCTCGTCGCGCTGCCGGCCGCATTGTAGGATCTCCTCGCCACCCGCCCTCCGCGCATGCACGCCGACCTGAAGGACGCCCTGGATTTCCACCATGCCGTGCTGGCCGAGGGCGCGCGCGCCCTCGTGGGCTACGACTCGGCGAAGGCCGTCGCGAACGTGGTGCTGCTGTCGGAGATCCCGACCACCTACGACAAGCGGTCCGAGCGGCAGGTGAACGCCGGCAACCTCCTGCTGCGCGGCGTGCCCGGCGTCGGCAAGACCTTCTTCGGCGTGATCCTGGCGGCCATCAGCGACGCGCGCTTCGCCCGCATCCAGGGCCGGGCGGACCTGCAGCCGACCGAAGTGGTCGGGTTCCAGATGATCAATCCGGCGACGGGCCAGCTCGTCACCGAGTTCGGTCCGATGGCCTCGGCCGAGGTCATCCTGCTCGACGAGATCAACCGCATTCCCCTGAAGTCGCAGAGCGCGTTCCTCGAAGGCCTGCAGGACCGGACGATCACGGTGGGGAAGCAGACATACGACCTGCCCGCGTTCAGCTTCGCCATCGCCACGATGAATCCCGTGGAACTCGGGCAGGGCACGTTCCCGCTCTCGGAAGCCGCGACGGATCGCTTCGCCGCGATGGTGCAGATCGGCTACCTCCCCAATGCGGAGGAGGAGAAGCTGGTCGACTTCGACTTCAAGCGGATGACGCTCCGGCCGCTCCTGTCGAAGGAGCGGATCATCCAGCTTCGGGCCGTCATCAGCGAGCGCGTCTTCCTCCACAAGAGCCTCGGGCGCTACGTCCAGCGGCTCGTCGGCGCGACCCGTCCGCGCGATCCCGACACCGACTGGCTCGACCGCTCGCCGTCCGACCTCGTGGAACGCGGCGTGGATCTGGGCGCCTCGCCCCGGGCCATCATCTGCTGGAGCCGCCTGGCAAAGACGTGGGCGCTGCTCATCGGCGGCCGCGACGAGGTGTACCCGGAGGACATCCAGGCCCTCGCCCCCTTCGTGCTCGGCCACCGCATCTGGCTGGGCCCCCACGCCGCCGCCCATGGACTGACCGCCGAGGCCGTCATCGACGACGTCGTGGCCGAGGTGCCGATTCCATGAACCATCACGCGCCGGCGGCGACGTCGCTCGTCGATCTCAACCACATCGCGAAGATCGAGCTGCTCATCCTGAAGCGCCTCGCCGGTGGCACGACCGGCGACCACCGGAGCCGGGCCGACGGACACGGGTTCGATTTCGTCGGCCTGCGCGACTGGCAGGCCGGCGATCGCTTCTCGGCCATCGACTGGCCGCAGTCCACGATCACCAACTTCGCGCCCCTGATCGTCCGCGAGTTCGATCAGCCCAGCTCCGCGACGGTGCTGGCCGTGGCCGACGCGTCGCTGTCGACCCGGTGCGGCGTGGACGGCGCACCGCTGGCGGCCGTCGTGGCCCGGGCGCTGGCGACCATCGGGCTGTCGGCGGCGTTCTTCCAGGACCGCTTCGGCCTCCTCGCGTTCGACCGCGGGTTCAGCGCCGTGTCGGGCATCGCGCCGCGCACGGGGCGGGGGCACGTGGTCCACTGTCTCGAGGCCTACGAGGCGCGCCGGGGGCTCGAGCCGGTGGCCGGGACCACCGTCGCGGCGGCGCTCTCGGGCAGCCTGCGCACGGCGGCGCTCGTGCCCGTCATCTCGGACTTCCTGTTCGACGACGCGCACCAGTTCGTGCGCGAGCTCGTCTCGGTGAACGTCGTGCACGACGTGTTCCTCGTCGTCGTCGACAGCGCCCTGGCCTTTCACCCCGGCCGCCTCTCGTCGGGCTGGATCTCGGTCCGCGACGTCGAGCACGGCGGCGCGCGCATCGTGTCCCGCCGGGCCTACCGCGCGCTCGCCGACCGGGCGCGGGCGTGGCAGGACGAGGTGTGCGCGGCCGCGCGCGCCGCCGATCTGGACGTGGTCCGCCTCGGCGGCACCCCGGCGATGGACGAACTCGCCCTGGCCGAGTTCGTGGCCGAGCGGCGGCTGCGGAAGGTGGCACGATGACGGGCCGGAGTCTCCCGATCGGCGCCGTGCTGGCCCTCCTGGTGTCCGCGGCCGCGGCTGGCGCCCAGACACGGCCCGCCGGGGCCGCGGCCCCGGATCCCGGGCGGGAGGTGCCGCTGCAGTGCTGGTGGCGCGCCTCGAAGGGCGCCATCCACATCGGCGAGGTCGTCGACGTGATCCTGACGTGCTCGGCGCTCGAGAGCGAGGCCGCCCGGGCCGTGCCCGACGAGACCCGCCTGACCGTGGCGGCCGTGCAGATGGCGCCGTGGGAGATCGTCGGCGGCACGCACCCGGCCGACATCCGGGCCGGCTCGCGCCGTATCTTCCAGTACGTCTACCAGCTCCGGATGCTCGAGCCGACCGCCATCGGCCGCGACGTCCGCCTGCCGCCGCTCCTCATCCCGTACCGGGTGGAGAGCCGCATGGGAGGCGGCACCGCGATGGCGGGCCGCGACCTGACACAGCTCATGCCGCAGACGCCGATCCGGATCGTCGGCCAGGTGCCGGGCGAAGCCTCGGACATCCGCGACGGATCGGCGGCGAGCCTCGGCGAGATCGCGGCCCTCCGGTTCCGGGCGGATGCGTATCGCACGACGGGCACCGTCCTGGCCGCGCTGGCCGGCGTGACCGTCGTCGCGGCGCTGGTCCCGGTGGCCGGCCGGGTGCGGCGGGCCCGCGTGGGCACGCCCGGGCTCGCCTCGGACCGGGCCGTCCTGCTCTGGGCGGCCGCGCACCTCGACCAGCTGGCGCGCGCGGCGGCGGGCGGCTGGCCGGCCGAGGCGGTCAGGGACGCGCACGCGACCGCCCGGCTCGTGGCGGGCGCTCGCCTCGGCCGCGGCGTCCGGCAGCGGCGTCTCTCGCGCGGCGAGGCCGCCCCGGAGGGACGCCTCGTCATGCAGCACGGACTCCGGCGGTCACGAAGCGCCGTCACGGCGTCGGCCACCGCGGGCGACGTCGCTCGCGCGATCGACGCACTGGGGCCCGGCGCCGGCGCTGGCGAGCGGGCCTCGCTCGAACGGCTCCGCGACGCGCTGGACATCCTGGCGCGGGCGCAGTTCACGCGGGAGGCCGCGGGGGACGCGCCGGCCGCCGGCGTCGACGAGGCGGTCCGCGCCGTCCGCGACGTGGCGCGCGACACGGCCCGGGAGCGGCTGCTCGCCTGGCGCCCCTGGCGCCGGACGGACGCCGCGGGCACACCCACGCTGGAGTTCTGATGAGTGTCGAGCCGCTGCGGGCCTTCGCGGCGCGACTCCTCGGCGACTGGCGGGCCGTCGGCGATGGGGTCCAGTTCGCCTACCGCGAAGAGCCCCTGCTCGCCGCCGGCGCCCTGGTCGGGCTGGCGCTCGTCGTCGTGGCCTGGCGCCTGGCGCGCGGCGTTCGCCCCTGGCGGGACGCGGTGGCGGTGCCGGCGGTCCTGCGCGTCCGCGCCTCGCGCCTCGCCTGGGTGCGCCACGCACCGCTCGTCCTGGCGGGCCTCGGCGTGCCGCTGGCCCTCCTGGCGCTGGCCGATCCGTACTCGGCGCTCACCACCGGCACCGTGACCTATCCGGGCCGCCGCATCGCGCTGATGATCGACGCGTCCGACAGCATGACGTCGTGGTTCACGGCCGAGACATTGAATACCCGGAGCGCGACCGAGCCGGCGTTCTTCACCACGGTGGAGGCCGCGAAGCGCTTCGTCGAGCTGCGTCGGGCCGGACGGTACCGCGACCTGATGGCGCTCATCGAGTTCGGCGATCGGGCGTACGTGATCACGCCGTTCACCAGCGACTACGACAACCTGCTCCTGAGCATCAGCCTCATCGGCGATCCCGTGGAGTTCTCGATGTTCCCGGATCCGGGCACCGTGATCGCCAGCGCCCTGGACCAGAGCATCGAGATCTTCAAGGCGTTCCAGTTCCTCGAGGCGTCGGGGAACCTCATGGTGATCTTCACCGACGGCGAGGACACGACGTCGCTCGTGAACGGGCGCAGCCTGGACGACATCCTCAAGTCGGCGGTGGACAACAAGATCCCGCTGTACTTCGTGCGCACGAACTACGGCAAGGCGTTCGGCGACGGCATTCCCGACGCGAAGTGGCAGGCGGCGGTCGAGAAGACGGGCGGCCGCTACTACGTCGCGCGCGACGAGCGCAGCCTGCTGCAGGCCGTCGGCGACATCGACCGCGCCGCCGTGGGCGCGATCCAGACCACGCAGTACACCAGCCGAGAGCCGCGCTTCGCCGTATTCGCGATGGGGGCGGCAGGCTGCTGGCTGCTGGCCGCTGCCCTGCGTCTCGGGCTGCCCGTGTTCTCCTCGTTTCCGTGAGTACAGGACGACGCGCCTATGCCGACCTTCTTCGGACGACTCCTCGTGGCCGCCCTCCTCGTGGCGGGGGCCCTGTATGCCTGGGGCGAGGCGACCCGCCTCGAGGCGACGGCCGACGCCTGGTATCAGCTCGTGGCCCTCGGCAACGACGTGCCGCCGGCGCCGCCCCCTTCGCGCGTGTCGGCATGGCTCCCGGCCTCGCTCCGCCCGTCCACGGCCGTGGCCGACGCGCAGCGGGCCACCGCCGACTACTGGCTGTCGCGCTACGAGGACCTCGTGCGCGCCAGCGGGGCCGACCCGAATCCGGCCGTCATGCTGACGGCCGCGAACGCCGCCTTCCGCGTCGCCCGCCAGACGGGCGAAGTCGGCGCCGTCGCCGCCAAGCAGCTCGACGGCGTGCTCGAGACCTACGCCAACGTCCTCAAGCTGGATCCGGCCTCGAGCGACGCGGCCTGGAACTACGAGTTCGTCGCGCGCGCCCGCGACATCGTGGCGCGCATGCGGCCCGTGCCGCCTGGGCGCGCGGCGCCGGTGATGATCGGGCTGCAGCCACCGGTGCCCGGCCACACGATCCACGGCCTGCCCGGCGCACCACCCCCCGAAGCCAAGGGCGAGGGCTTCGAGACGATCGCGCCGATGGACTTCGGCGACCGCGAGGCCCAGCCGGAGGCCGCGCCCGGCACGACCATCAAGCGCAAGGGGTAGGACCGTGACCTTCGGCGCGCCCGCCGCGCTCTGGCTGCTCGCCGTGCCCGCGCTCCTGGCGGGCCTGTGGGCCTGGCGCGTCCTGCGGCGGGCGGCAGACGTCCGTGAGCTGGCCCGGCGGCGCGTCCTGCCCGGGCGCGAACGCCACGGCGTGCTCGGGCCCTTCGCCGGGTGGCTGCTGCTCCTGGTCGCGGCGGCCAGCGCCATCGTCGCCGCGTCGCTGCCGCGCGGTACGGCCACCACGACGGCGCGCGCCGGCGTGGACGTCGTCGTCCTGCAGGACGGGTCGGCGTCGATGCACGTCACCGACGTGGGCGGGAGCCGCTGGCAGCGCTCCATGACGTGGGTCCGCGCGCTCGGCGATGCCCTGAGCTGGCAGGACGACCGCGTGTCCCTCGCGGTCTTCGCGCACGTCGCCACGCCGCAGATCCGGCTGACGCGTGATCCGAACACGCTCTTCTTCTTCCTGGATCACCTGCACGCGCGCCCGCCGTTCCCGCTCGAGGCCGACACCACGTGGGACACGAACCTCGAGCAGGCCGTGCTGTGGGGTCTGCGCATCCTCGACAAGGACCAGGAGCTGAACGGCGTCTCGCCGAATGCCCGGATCTTCGTCCTGCTGTCCGACGGCGAAGCCTGGAACGGGCAGGTCGCGCGCGCCATCGACCGGGCGCGCCAGGCCCGCGTGCCGATCTTCGTCGTGGGCGTGGGGACGCTGGCAGGGGACTGGCTCCCCGAGGTCCACGTCCCCATCACCGAGGAGCCGGCCCCGCACGCGATCTCGCGGCTGAACCGCGCGTCCCTGCAGCGCATCGCCGAGACCGGACGCGGGCAGTACTTCGAGCTGGACCGCGAGGACGACCACGCGATCGCCAACCGGATCGTGGACGCGGGCCGGCGCCTGGCCCCCCCCCGGGACGCCGCGCCGGCGGTGGTGGAGCTGTACCCGCGCTACCTCGCGCTCGCGGCGATCCTGCCCGCGCTGGCGGTCCTGTTCACGCGGACGCGTGCCGAGGCCTGGCTGCAGGTGGGCCTGGCGGCGCTCACCCTGGCCGTCGTCGCCCGCGTGCTCGGGTGAGGCGGCGCGGCGGTCCGCCCACGAGACCGCCGCGCTGCCGGCGGCGTCAGGCCACGTCGCCGTGCGGGATGGCGCGGCGCCGAGGCAGCTCGATGTTCAGCGTCTTGATCTTGTAGTTCATGACGCGCGGGCTGATCGACAGGAGTTCCGCGGCGTCCTTCTGCACCCAGTTCGCCATCCGGAGCGCCTCGACCAGGGCCTGGCGCTCGATCTGCTCGAGCGGCACGCCGCTCGGGGGAATCCGCACGACCGACACGGGCTCCTTCGTTCCCGGCGTCGGCGCCTGGTCGCCGAGCCTGAGATCCTCGGGCGTGATCTGGTGCGCCTCGGCCAGCAGCGCCGCGCGCTCGATGGCGTTCTCGAGCTCGCGGATGTTCCCGGGCCAGTTGTAGCGCGTGAGCATCTTCTGCGCCTCGGGGTGCACGCCGTCGAGCTTCTTCTTGAGCTCCTGCGAGAAGCGGCGAATGAAGTGCATCGCCAGCGGGAGGATGTCCTCCTTGCGCTCGCGCAGCGGCGGCGTCTCCACGGTGACGACGTTCAGCCGGTAGTAGAGGTCCTCCCGGAACATCCCGTCGGCGACCATCGTCGGGAGGTCGCGGTTGGTGGCCGCGATGAGCCGCACGTCGACTTTCAGGGTGCGCGTGCCGCCGAGGCGTTCGAACTCGTGCTCCTGGAGCACGCGCAGGATCTTGGCCTGCGTGGACGGGCTCATGTCGCCGATCTCGTCGAGGAAGAGCGTGCCGCCGTCGGCCTGCTCGAAGCGGCCGATGCGCTGGCGGTCGGCGCCCGTGAACGCCCCCTTCTCGTGCCCGAAGAGCTCGGATTCGAGCAGGTTCTCCTGCAGCGCCGCGCAGTTCACCTTGACGAAGTTCCGGCCGGCGCGCAGCGAGTTGTGATGGATGGCGCCCGCGATGAGCTCCTTGCCGGTGCCCGTCTCGCCGCGGATGAGCACCGTCGAGTTGCTCTTGGCCACCTTCCGGACGACGCCGAGCACGCGCTGCAGGCTGTCGCTGCCGCCGATGATCTTGTCGAAGTCGTAGTTCTCCTGCTGCTCGTGGCGCAGGTAGTCGAGCTCGTGGCGGAGGCGCTTCAGTTCCAGCGCCTTCTCGACCTTCACCTCCATCTCCTCGATCTCGAACGGCTTCTGGACGTAGTCGAACGCGCCGTTCTTCATGGCCTCGACGGCGGTCGAGACCGAGCCGAACGCCGTCATGAGGATGACCGAGGACGTGGGGTGGGTGGTGCGCGTGGTGCGGAGGACGTCGAGCCCGTCGGAGCCCCCCATCCGGAGGTCGCTGACCACCACGTCGAAGTAGCTGTTGTGCAGGCGCTCGATGGCGGCGTTGCCGTTCGGCGCCTCCTCCACGTCGTGTCCGGCCGTGCGCAGGGCCAGGGCCAGCCCCCGCCTCAGCGCGTCGTGATCGTCGGCCACCAGTATTCGGCTCATTGCAGGCTCCTACCAGACGCGGGCGTCGCCGTTCACGGGGAGCGTGACGCGGAATCTCGTGCCGGCGTCCGGCCGGCTGCTCAGGTCGATGCGGCCGTCGTGCGCGTCCACGATCTTGCGGACGATGGCCAGGCCCAGTCCCGAGCCCTGCGCCTTGGTCGTGAAGAAGGCGCTGAAAATCTTGTCGGCGATTTCCGAGGGCACGCCCGGCCCGTTGTCGGTCACCTCGACCACCACCGTGGGAATCGGGTGGATGCCGTCGAGCTGCAGGGCCCCCTCCTCCTCGCGCGTCACGAGCCGCGCGGCGATGGACACCCGTCCGGCGCCGCCGAGGGCCTCGTAGGCGTTGGCGAGCAGGTTCGAGAACACCTGGACGAGTTGCGTCCGGTCGGCGTCGATGAGGGGCAGCTCCTCCTCGATCTGCAGCTGGACGTCCACCTCGCCGCGGCGCGCCTTGGAGTCGGCCGTCGCGACGGCGGCGTGGATCGCGGCCTCGACCGACGTCCGCTCCATTTCGAGGCGGACGGGGCGCACGAAGTCCAGGATCTCCTGGACGATGGCGTTGGCCATCTTCGCTTCGTTGATGATGTCGCCGACCAGGGCCGTGGCCTGGGTGTTGTCCCGGAGCTGGCGGCGCAGGAGGCCGGCCATCACCTCGATGCCCGCCAGCGGGTTCTTGATCTCGTGGGCGACGGCGGCCGCCATCTCGCCGAGGGCCGCCAGGCGGTCCCGCAGGCGCTCCCGTTCCACGAGCTGTTCGACCCGCGTGAGGTCCTTGAAGAACATCGCCGCGCCGATGGTCACGCCCTGCGCGTTCCTGATGAGCGACAGCGTGTAGCCCAGCACCTTGTCCGACGGGGTCAGGCGGAGCTCGGCGCGGTTGGGCAGGAAAGCCAGTTCGTAGGCACCGGACAGCACCCGGACGACGGCTGGATGGGCGTGGAAGACCTCCGAGAACGGCCGGCCGAGGTAGTCCTCACCGGCCGGCAGGCCGAAGATGCGGCAGGCCTCGTCGTTGATGAGGACCAGGGCGCCGCCCCGGTCGATGGCCAGCACCCCGTTGCGCATGTGGGCGACGAGGTGCCTGAAGAAGGCGTCGTCCACGAAGTGGGCGGCCGCGATGGGGGCCCGGTGCGGGGTCCCCTGTCGGTGGCTGGGCGCCGAGGTCCTCGCGGAGCGCCGGCCCGTGGCAACTTTGGAAGCTGACATGCGTCGATCCGGGCCAGACATACGCAACTGTCGTGCCTGTCACCGGAATGACGTCTTCGACGGTGAATCGGACGACGAAATGTGTAATCGTGCGGGCCCCTGGCCCGAAGACCGGTCAAAGATAGACCACGTCAATTACCAAACTGTCTGAAATCCGTCTCCCGGACCCGCCTTGGGGCCGGTTTGCCGGCACCCGGACGCCCGCGGGGCCTCGCCGGCTGACGGAGGACGTCAGTCCTGCAGTGCCGTCCGCTTCTCCTCGGCTTCGGTCTGCAGCATCTCCCACTGGGAGAGCAGGTCGCCCACTTCCCACATGAGGGCCTGATGACGGGCCAGGACGGGGGCCGCGGCCTCACGGTCGTCGTAGAAGCCCGGGGCCGAGATGGCCGCCTCGACCGTTTTCACCTCGGCCTCGCGCTCGGCGATTCTGGTCTCGAGGTCGGTGATCCGGGCACTCAAGGCAGCGATCGCCCGCTCCCGCTTCTTGCGGTCGGCCGCTTCCCGCTTGCGCTCGGCATAGCCGTCGGCCCCGGCGGGCGGAGCCGCGGGGCGTGGCGCCCCGGCGGCGTCGGGCGGCCGCGCCGGCCGGGCGGCGTCGGCGGCGGCGGCCGGCGGCGGAGCGCCCTGGTTGGCCTTGCTCCAGAGGAACTCGGCGTACGTCCCGGGATAGGGCCGGGCCTCGCCCGCGCCCACCTCGACCACCTTCGTGGCGAGGCGTTCGACGAAGTACCGGTCGTGGGAGACGAAGAGGAGCGTGCCGCCGTAGTCCATCAGGGCGTCGAGCAGGACGTCCTTCGAATCCAGATCCAGGTGATTGGTGGGCTCGTCGAGCACCAGCGTGTTCGAGGGCCGCAGCAGCATCCGCGCGACGGCCAGCCGCGTCCGCTCGCCGCCCGAGAGCACCCCCGCCTTCTTGTGGACGTCGTCCCCCGAGAACAGGAAGCCGCCGAGCACGTTGCGGATGGCCGGCACCATGTGCATGGGCGAGCCGGACGCCAGGGTCTCGTACACGGTCGCGGCCGGATCGAGTCGTGTCGCCTCGTCCTGCGCGAAGTACTGCATCACCACCTGGTGCCCCTCGACGCGCGTGCCGGCGTCGGGCGGCTCCACGCCGGCGAGCATCCGCATCAACGTGGACTTGCCCGCGCCGTTGGGGCCCACGAGCGCGATGCGGTCGCCGCGCTCGACGAGCAGCGTCACGTCCGCGAGCACGATCTTGTCGCCGTAGGCCTTCCGGACGTGGCTCAGGTCCAGCACGGTACGCCCGCTCTTGGCGGCCGCCGGAAACTGGAAGTGGATGCGCTTGCGCTCGGGCGGCACCTCGATGCGCTCCACCTTCTCCAGCATCTTGATGCGGCTCTGCACCTGCGCGGCCTTCGTGGCCTGGTAGCGGAAGCGGTCGATGAACTCCTGGACGCGCCCGATCTCCTCGTCCTGGCGCTTCTTCGCGTCGCGCAGCCTCGCGAGCCGCTCGTCGCGCTGCACCAGGTACTGCGAGTAGTTGCACTGGTAGTCGGTGATGGTACGCAGCGACAGGTCCGCGATGCGGCCGACCACCGCGTCCAGGAAGAAGCGGTCGTGCGAGACGAGGATGACGGCGTGCGGATAGCGGGCCAGGTAGTCCTCGAGCCAGTTGCGGGCCTCGAGATCGAGGTGGTTCGTCGGCTCGTCGAGCAGGAGCAGACCCGGCGCCCGCAGCAGCAGCTTCGCCAGGGCGAGCCGCATCTGCCATCCGCCGGACAAGTGGTCGGCCTGCGTCTCGAAATCCTCCGGCGCGAAGCCAAGGCCGCGGAGGATCGTCGCCACCTTCTGATCGAGGGCGTAGCCGTCGGCCATCCGGAGGCGCTCCTGCACGTGGCTGTAGCGCTCGAGCAGCGTGTCGTGCAGGTCGGGCGGGACCGCCGGATCCGACATCCGGTGCTCGAGGTCGTGGAGTTCCGCCTTGAGATCGAGCAGCGGCCGGAGGGCATCGCTGGCCTCCGCGAACACGGTCCGGCCGGTGTGCGTCAGGCCGTCCTGCGGCAGGTAGCCCACGGTGAGCCCCGTGGGCCGGATCACCTGGCCGCCGTCGGACTCCTCGAGTCCCGCCAGGATCTTGAGCAGGGTCGTCTTCCCGGCGCCGTTGGGCCCGCACAGCCCGACGCGATCGCTGTCGCCGACGTGCCACGTGACGTGGTCGAGCAGTACCCGCTCACCGAAGCGCTTGGTCAGTCCCGACAGCTGAATCATGCGAGCACGCGCGCCGCGACCGACACGATCTCCGCGGCCCGCGCCGGCTTCACGACGTACCCGGCGACGCCGAAGTTCAAGGCCTCGATGGCGGCCCGCTCGGTGGAGTGCGCCGTGACGATCATGGCCCGCAGGGACGGCCGCCGGCGGCGTCCTTCGCGGATGACGCCGAACGCGTCGAGCGCCGGCAGCCGCAGCTCGGTCACGACCAGATCGTACTCGCCGCGCCCCAGTCGCTCGGCCGCCACGACGCCGTCAGGGGCCGTGTCCACCGTGTGTCCGGCGTCCCTCAGCGCTGCGGCTGTCGACTCCCGTGCCGGTCCGTCGGGATCCACGACCAGGATGCGGCGCGTCTCCGTGGTCTGGGCGGACGGCGCGTCGGCCGGCCGGCCCGCGGCGGACGGCCGCTGTTCGTCGAGCCACCGGTCGATGTCCTGGCGCCGGAACCGCCACTGGCGCCCCACCCGGACGGCCGGCAGCTTGCCGGCCTCGATCAGGCGATAGACGGTCCGGAGGTTCACCTGCAGGTACGCCAGCACCTCGTCGGTCGTCAGGAACGCTTCGTGTCGCGGGGGGGAGTCGGCCACGGAACCCCGTCGATTGTAGCCCCGGGCCCTCGAAGCCGCGTGACGGCAGGGCCGCCTGGCCTCGCGCCGGCGCCGCCTCGGCCTCGGTAGAATCGAGGCGTGGCGCCAGAGCCCGGCCAAACCCCCGCCGCCGCCGTCCAAGGAAGTGTTTGGCGCTCGACATCACGGGGCCGCCGGCCGGTACCGCCGGGCGTGCTCAGGGAGAGGGACCGACGCTGGCCGTGCAGGGACTGACGATCACCGACGAAGAGCTCGTCGCGCGGTCGATGGACGGCGACGTCGACAGCTTCAACCAGCTCATCAAGCGCTGGGAGCGCCCGATCTACGCCTTGGCCTATCGCGTGATCGGACGGGAGGACGATGCCCGCGACGTCTGCCAGGAGACGTTCCTGCGGGCCTACCGGGCCATCAAGGGGTTCAAGGGCCAGGCGAAGTTCTCGTCGTGGCTCTATCGCATCACCCTGAACCTGTGCCGGGACTGGATCCGGCGCCAGCGCCGCACGCCCGTCGTGCAGATGCCCGAAGACGCCGACGTCTCGGAGATGGCCGCGGAGCGTGGGCCGGTCGAGTCGATCGAGACGCTGGTGGCGCGCCGGGAGCTGGGCCGCGCGGTCGCCGCGGCCATGGCGACGCTGCCCGAGGAGCAACGGACCGCCATCATCTTGAAGGAGTACCACGGTCTCACGTTTCAGGAGATCGCGGACATGCAGGGGTGTCCGCTCAGCACGGTGAAGACCCGGCTCTACCAGGGGCTCAGCGTGGTGAGGCGGCACCTGCAGCAGGGCGGCATGTCGGCGGCCGACATCCGCGGGGACGGACCATGAGCACTCACTACAGCTGCGACGACACGGACGCGCTCGTCGCGTACCTCTACGACGAAGTCGATCCCATGACGCGGGACGCGATCGCCCGGCACCTGGCCGGCTGCGCCCGCTGCCGCGAGGACGTGGCCGATCTCGGCGGGGTCCGTCAGGCCCTGTCGTCGTGGACGCCGCCGGCGCCGCCGCTTCGCTTCACCGTCGCGCCCGAGCTGACGCCGTCCAACGTCGTGCGGCCGCCGGCCTCCGTCTGGCAGGGAGTGCCCCGCTGGGCGCAGCTCGTGGCCGCGACGCTGGCCCTGGCCGTCGCTGCGGGCGTGGCCAACGTGCAGGTGCACCGGGACGCCGCGGGCTGGACGGTCACGACCGGCTGGATGGCGCCTGCCGCGGCGCCCGTTGCGGCGGCGAACGCCGACTGGCGGCCGGCCGTCGCCGAGCTCGCGCGCGCCGTCGACGAGATCGCGGCGCGGCCCTCCGCCGTGCCCGCCGCCGCTCCGGCCGCCGCCGCCCCGGACGACGCGGCGATCCTGCGGCGCGTGGCGGCGCTGGTGGATGCGAGCGAGAGGCGACAGCAGCAGGAGCTGGCGCGCCGTGTCACCCAGATGGCCCAGGACTTCGACCTGCAGCGCAAGGCCGACTACGTGCGCATGAGCCAGGGGCTCGGACAGCTCAACGAACGCACGAGCGCCGACCTCGCCCGCCAGCGCGAGATGCTCAACATGATCGTGCGGGCGGGCCTCAGACCCCCACAATGACCGGAGACCAGTCGGAGATGTCCACCCAGATCGTGATGACCCCCGGGCGCGCCGCGATGGCGGCGCTGGTCGTGTCCGCCCTGGCCGCCACCGCCGGCGCCCAGCCCACGCCGGCCCCGTCCCCGTCCACCACGCAGGAGAACCTGCGCCACCAGATCTACCTGATGGAGGGCGTTCTCGCGCGCGCCGTCACGTCAGGGGCCGCCCGCCTGAACCAGCAGTTCCGGGCGGTGATGCCGGACCTCATCGTCATGGCGGGCGACGCCAACGCCCGCGGCTTCCTCCTCGAGCACTACGGCGTCTTCTTCGACGTCGAGGTCCCGGTGCTGCGGCAGAGCATGATGTGGAGCCTGCGCACCATGCTCGAGCAGGACGACAAGGGCGCCAGCGACGCCCTCGCCGCGCTGAGGACGCTGGTCGCGTCGTCGAGCGGCCCGGAGCGCGCGGCGGCCGAGAGCGCGCTGCGGCGGCTCGAGATGCAGCTGCGCCCGTTCACCCTGGCGCGCAGAGCCGGGGGGGGCGGCGTGCAGCCCGCCACGGCGGGAAGCGCGGCGCAGGGCGCCCAGCACCCGGACGTGAGCGCCCTGCTCGCCGAAGATCCCAACAAGCTCTACACGGACGCGGTGGTCCGCGCCCTCATCGAGGCGATGGTCGACAACGCGCTGCCGATGGTCTCGTTCCTGGACCCCGAGGCGTATCTCACGGTGGCCGCCCGGGACAACGAACGGCGCGATCCGCTCGCGCCGCCCAACATGTTCGAACAGGTTTCCACCTTCGCCCTGCGGATCAAGGCGGCGGACCTGGCGGCCTACCGGGCCGGGAAGATCGGGCGCGACGAGGCGATGAAGCGGGTGCAGGTGCAGGAGTTCTGACGCCGGGCCGATCGGGAGTGGCCGAACGGCACTCGGAGCGGCGCCCACGGCGCCGAGGGAGCTTTTCGGTGAGCGTGGTGTCTCATGCGGTACCGCGCCCGCGCATGCCGCGCGGGGCGCGATATGCTCTACGCCCTATGCCAACCCGTCTCCTCGTGGTGTGCGCGCTCGCCGGGGTGCTGACCGGCTGCTCGCAGGTCAACCCCATTCAGGTGCTCGAGCCCCTGGACGTCACGACGGGCTGGTACGACGCGGGCATCCTCCAGGACGGGAAGAACAAGCTGGTGCCCTCCATCGAGCTGCGGTTGCGGAACACGTCGGATCAGCCCATCGATGGAGTGCAGATCAACGCCATTTTCCGGCGCGTCAACGAGCAGGAGATGTGGGGCGAGCACTACGGATGGGTGGTGCGCCGGGAGGCGCTGGCTCCGGGCCAGGCCACCGAGCCGATCGTCCTCCGCTCCAGCCTCGGGTACACCGGCGAGCAGCCGCGCATGCAGATCCTCCAGCACTCGTCGTTCGTGGACGCCAAGGTCGAGCTCTACCTGAAGAAGGGCTCCCAGGTGTGGGCCAAGCTGGGGGAGTTCCCGATCGAGCGCGTGCTCCTGACCCAGTGAGCGCCGGCCCCGCGCCGCGCCCGGCCTCGCCGACCCTATAATCGCGGCCACGATGGCGCAGGCACCCGCGGCCCCCCCGACGCTCGAACGCCGCCTCGGCTCGATGGACGCCGCGGCCATCGTCGTCTCCAACGTGATCGGCGGCGGCATCCTGTTCACGCCGCCGCAGGTCGCGGCGACGGTCCCGGACCCGCTGCTCTTCCTCCTGACCTGGTTGGCCGCCGGCGCGCTCGCGTTCGCGGGCGCCATGGCGTACGCCGAGCTTGCGGCGCTGCGGCCCCGGGCCGGCGGCGAGTACGTCTATCTCGACGCGGGTTTCGGACGCCTGGCGGCCTTCCTCACCGGATGGACCTCGTTCGTGGCGGGCTTCTCCGGCGCCATCGCGGCGAGCGCCGTCGTCCTGGCGTTCTATCTGGGACGCTTCCTGCCGATGGCGGGCAGCGATCGGGTGCTGCTGTCCGTTCCGCTCGGATTCGGCCTCGCCATCACGGTGGCGCCGCAGACGCTCACCGCGTTGGCCGCCATCTGGCTGATGTCGTGGATTCATTTGCGCGGCGTCGGCCCGGGCCGCCTCGTGGGCAACGTGCTCGCGAGCCTCAAGGTGACGGCCCTCGTGCTGTTCATCCTGTTCGGGTTCGCGTTCGGCACCGGGTCGTTCGAGCACTTCTCGGCGGCCGCCGGCCGGCCGGGCACGGGCGCCTGGCTGTTCGCGCTGATCCCGGTGCTCTTCACCTACGCCGGCTGGAACGCGGCCTCCTACGTGGCCGAGGAGGTCCGCGACCCCGGCACCAACGTGCCGCGCGCGCTCGCGCTCGGCACCGCGGCGGTGGTGGTCATTTACCTGCTGCTGAACGCGCTGTACCTCTACGTGCTCCCGGTGGGCGAACTGGCGGCCGTGAACGGCAGCGTCCTCGACGTCATCGCGGATCGCCTGCTGGGCTCGCGGGCCGGGGACATCATGGGCGTCGTGTCGATCGTGAGCCTGCTGGCGAGCATCTCGGCGATGGTGTTCGCGGGGCCGCGCGTGTACTACGCGATGGCCCGCGACGGCGTGTTCCTGCCCGTCGCCGGGCGGGTGCACCCTGCCTACCGCACGCCGGCCACGTCCATCGTCGCGCAGGCGCTGTGGAGCACGGTGCTCGTGCTGACCGGCAGTGCCACCGCGCTCACCACCTACACGGGGTTCTCCATCACGCTCTTCAACGGCGTGGCCGTCGCCGCGCTGTTCGTGCTGCGGTGGCGCGAGCCGGACGCCCCGCGGCCGTATTCCACCTGGGGCTATCCGTTCGTGCCGGGGCTGTTCGTCCTCGCATGCGCCCTGATCGTGGTCAACGCGCTGTGGGCGGACCTCGTCCGGCCCCTGGCGGCCGGAACGGCGGTGGGGCCGTCGGCGGCGGGCCTGCTCGTCATCGCCGCGGGGCTCCCGCTCTACGCCTGGTTCACGCGCCGGAGGACGCGCGGCTGAGCCCGGCGCCGGCCCGTACGGCGCGACGGCCGGCGGAGAGCCGCCGGCCGTGCCGTGTGTCGCAGTCGAGCGCCGCCTCGCCCGTTCAGGGTGCGGGTTCGAGCTGCCCGCGGTAGGTGATGGTCCGTCCCGGAAGCACCCGCAGGTCGAAGGTGAGCGTCTCGAAACCGGGCTTCCGGATCTCGATGTGGTATCCGCCGTCGTCGAGCCGCAGCTGCTGCCAGAGGCCGTCGAAGTCGTCCACGACGCCCGCGTAGTAGCCGTCCACGTAGACCTCGGCGTCGCGCGGAGTCACCTTCAGCCGCACGCCCCCGAGACCCCAGCCGTAAGCTGACCCGTAGCCACCGGCCCCGTAGTAGCCGCCCCATCCGCCCCACGCGCCAGGCCATCCGCCGTAGCCGTACGCCGCGTAGGCCGGCCACCCGTAGCCGTACCAGCTCCACGGGTCGTAGAAGTAGTAGCCGAGGCCGTACGGGCCGGTGGCGTAGCGACGTCCGAAACTGGGCACCACGACGGGGCCCGGCCGGCCGCCGCGGCCGCGCGGCACGGCCTGCGCCACCTGGCCGCTCCCGCGTCCGGCGTCCGGACTGCGGACGCCTCCCTGGCGTGGCACGGCGCCGCGGTTGGGGTCGCCGCCACTGGGACGCTGGCCGCCGCCCCCGGCCGCCCTGCCGCCAGGCCGACGGCGTCCGCCCTGCTGCTCGGCCGCGGCTGGCGCCGCCGCGCGATCGGCTCGCGCGGCCACCGTGTCTCCGGTGGGGCGCGGCACGGCCTGTCTGGCAGGTTGGGCATCGTCCCCGGTCTTCACGCGCGTACGCTCGACGGCGGGTCGCGCCTGCACCGCGGGGGCGGGGGAGGGCTCCTGCGCTCGGGCAGGAAGCGCGGCCGCGGCGAGCAGCGCGGACGCGAGGATGAACCGGCGGGCGGTCATGACGGCACCTCGGGGGACGGGGCAGACGGCACGACGAACGAAATTGCAACAACACTGCCACGAAGGCCGCGCGCCCCTGCGGTTGCCGCCGCCGCGACGCCGTCCGAATTCCTTGACAGCGTTTTTCCCCACCGGGGACACTTGGACCCGCACCGCGTGACGGGATCGCGCGCCGTGCCCGTCCCTCATGCCGCCACCCCAGCTTCTGCCAGCCGGTTTCTCACGGCCGGCAGGCGTGGTGCGCGCCGTCGCCCGATGGGACCGCCTCCTGGCCGCGGCGGTCGTGGCCGTCCTGCTCGGTCCCGCCGTGGCCTGTGGCAAGAAGGGCCCGCCGCTCGCGCCCCTGCCGCGCGTGCCGGCGGCCGTCACCGAGCTCACGGCGCACCGGCGCGACGACGTCGTGTCGGTGGGGTTCCTCGTGCCCTCGGCCAACGTCGGCGGCGATGCCCCGGCCGATGTCGCCTCCGTGGAGCTGTACGCGGTCACGTCGCCCGGGCCGCCGGTCCTGGAGGAAGGCGAGGTGCCCGAGGGCATGACGCTGGTCCGCTCCACGCCCGTCCGCCGTCCGGTGCCGGCCCCGCCGGCTCGCGAGGGCGTCACGCCCCCGCCCGTGCCGCGCGAACCGGGCGTCGCCGATCAGGGCGAGCACGTCCAGATCGAGGAGACGCTCACGCCCGCGCTCCGCGAGGCGGTGCCTGCGGCGTCGGGCGGCGGCGCCGGCACGTCCGCGTCCGGCGTGTCCGTGCCGCTGGTCTTCTCGCCGGAAACGGCCCGGAAGCGCCACTACGCCGCTGTCGCCGTGAGCCGTCGCGGCCGGCGCAGCGCCTGGAGCGCGGTGGCGAGCGTGCCGGTCTCTCCCGCTCCCGAGGCGCCGCGGGCGCCCGAGATTCACTACGACGCCTCGACGCTGACCCTCACCTGGACGGCGCCCCCCGGCGGTGCGCCGGAGCCACCGTCCGCCGAGGGCCTGCTCGAGGCGCGCCCGCTGGCACCGGTGGCGGCCCCCATCCGTTTCAACCTCTATCCGGCGCCATCGTCGGGCGACGCGCCCGCGGCGCCCGCCCCGCTCAACCCGTCGCCGCTGGCCGAGCCCACCTTCGCGATCGACGGGGTGGGGTTCGGCGCCGAGCGCTGTTTCGTGGTCCGGAGCGTGCAGGCGGTCGGCGGCATCGACGTCGAAGGACCCGCCTCGCCGCCCGCGTGCGTCACGCCGATGGACACGTTCCCGCCTGGCGCGCCATCGGCCCTCGAAGCCGTCGGCGGCGCCGGCGTCGTCAGCCTGATCTGGGATCCGGTCGATGCGCCGGACCTGGCCGGGTACCTGGTGTTCCGAGGCGCGGCCGGCGACGAGCCCACCGCGCTGCTGACGCCCGACCCCATCCAGGCGAGCAGCTACGAGGACCGCACGGTGACGCCGGGCACCCGCTACGTGTACGTCGTGGTCGCGGTAGACTCGGCAGCGCCGCCCAACAGAAGTGCGCCGTCGAATCGAGCCGAGGGCGAGGCGAGGCAATGACACTGACGCCTGTCTAGCGGCTAGGGACTAGCGGCTAGCGGCTGGAAAGGCTGCGGGCAGGGATGGACAGAATCTACAGGGTGAAGCAGGGCATGGGCGGACGCCACGCGATCGAGCGTGACGGAACGTTCTACTGGCTGGACGGCGACGTGTTCGGCGACTACCGCGCCGGGGCGCCCGTCGAGGGGCCGCTCGGGCAGCTCCTGTCGCCGGTGTCGCCCTCGAAGGTGCTGGCGATCGGCCTGAACTACAAGGACCACGCGGCGGAGATGAAGAAGGCGCTCCCCGCCGAGCCCCTCCTCTTCATCAAGCCGGCGACCGCCGTCATCGGCCCCGAGCAGACGGTGCGGATTCCGTCGTGGGCGGGCCGGATCGAGCACGAGGCCGAGATGGCCGTCGTCATCGGACGCCGCGCGTCGCGCGTGAAGGCGAAGGACGCGATGGACTACGTGCTGGGCATCACGTGCCTGAACGACGTGACGGCCCGCGAGCTCCAGGCGAAAGACGTCCAGTACTCCCGTGCGAAGGGCTTCGACACGTTCTGCCCGATCGGCCCGTGCATCGCCGTCGGCCTCGACCCCTCGGAACTGGAAGTGGAGGGCTGGGTCAACGGCCAGAAGCGCCAGCATTCGAACACGCGCGAGCTCATCTTTCCCGTGCCCCACATCATCGAGTGGCTCACGCGCTTCATGACGCTGGAGCCCGGCGACGTCATCCCCACGGGCACGCCGTCCGGCGTCGGTCCGCTCGCGCCCGGTGACCGCGTCATGGTGAAGGTGCAGGGAGTCGGCACGCTGAGCAACCCCTGCGAGGCGGAATGAGCGATCCGATCGCCCGCCTGAAGGCGCTCGAGACCCTCGCGGAGCTGGGCGGCGGCGAGGAGCGACTCAAGCGCCAGCACGCCGCGGGGAAGCTCGTGGCGCGCGAGCGCATGGAGCTGCTGTTCGACCCGGGCACGTTCGAGGAGGTGGACAAGCTCGTCACCCATCGCTGCCTGGACTTCGGCATGGAGGAGCAGATCGTCCCGGGCGACGGCGTGGTCACGGGCCACGGGCGCGTCGACGGGCGCGTCGTCTATGCCTTCGCGCAGGACTTCACGGTCTTCGGCGGATCGCTGTCCGAGACCAACGCCGCCAAGATCGTCAAGATCATGGACATGGCGGTGCGCAATGGCGCGCCCATCATCGGCCTGAACGACTCGGGCGGCGCCCGGATTCAGGAGGGCGTGCTCTCGCTGGGCGGGTACGCCGACATCTTCCTGCGCAACACGCTCGCCAGCGGCGTCGTGCCCCAGATCTCGGCCATCCTGGGGCCTTGCGCGGGTGGGGCCGTGTACTCGCCCGCGATCACCGACTTCACCATCATGGTGAAGGGCTCGAGCTACATGTTCGTCACCGGCCCCGACGTCATCAGGACCGTGACGCACGAGGACGTCACGAAGGACGACCTGGGCGGCGCGATGACGCACAACGCGAAGAGCGGCGTGGCGCACTTCGCCGTCGCGGACGACCGCGAGTGCATCGCGCTCGTGCGCGAGCTGCTCGCGTTCATGCCGTCGAACAATCTCGACGAGCCCCCGCGGCGGCTCACCGACGACCCGGCGGAGCGCGAGGACGCCGCCCTGGACGCGCTGGTGCCGCCGTCGCCGAACCAGCCGTACGACATGCTCGACCTGATTCGGTCGGTGGCCGACGACGGTGCGTTCCTGGAGGTGCACGAACACTACGCCAGGAACATCGTCGTGGGGTTCGCGCGGCTCGGCGGCCGCCCGGTGGGCATCGTGGCGAACCAGCCGGCACACCTCGCCGGCACGCTGGACATCGACGCGTCGGTGAAGGGCGCGCGGTTCGTACGGTTCTGCGACTGCTTCAACATCCCGCTGGTCACCTTCGAGGACGTGCCGGGGTTCCTGCCGGGCACGGTCCAGGAGTACGGCGGGATCATCCGCCACGGAGCGAAGCTCCTCTACGCGTATGCCGAGGCGACGGTGCCGAAGGTGACCGTCATCACCCGCAAGGCCTACGGCGGCGCCTACTGCGTCATGTCCAGCAAGCACATCCGGACCGACTTCAACTACGCCTGGCCGACGGCCGAGATCGCCGTCATGGGGGCCGAGGGCGCGGTGAACATCCTGTACAAGCGCGAGATCGAGCGGGCGGCCGATCCGGCCGCCATGCGCGCCGAGAAGGTGGCCGAGTTCCGCGAGAAGTTCGCCAATCCCTACGTGGCGGCCGAGCGCGGGTTCATCGACGAGGTGATCCTGCCGCGGACCACGCGGCGCCGCCTGATCCAGGCGCTCGGGACGCTGGAGACCAAGCGCGATCGCAACCCGCCGAAGAAGCACGGCAACATCCCGCTCTGACCCCGCCCGGGACTGCCCGCGAATGGGCGGCGCGCCCGTGCCACGGACTGTTAGACTTTTCGAGTGGGTGCGCCCGTCACCAAGGTCCTCGTCGCCAATCGAGGCGAGATCGCCGTCCGCGTCATCCGCGCCTGCCGGGATCTGGGCATCGGCACGGTGGCCGTCTACAGCGAGTGCGACCGGGCGGCCCGTCACGTCCGGATGGCCGATGAGGCCTATGCCATCGGGCCGAACCCGCCGCGCGAGAGCTACCTGCGGATCGACGCCCTCATCGCCGTCGCCCGGAAGAGCGGGGCCGATGCCGTCCATCCCGGCTACGGCTTCCTGGCCGAGAACGAGGACTTCGCCCGCGCCTGCCGCGACGCGGGGCTGACCTTCATCGGCCCGTCCCCGGAGGCCATCGAGCTCATGGGCAGCAAGACGGCGGCCCGCCAGGCAGCCATGGCCGCGGGCGTGCCCGTCGTGCCCGGCACCGCCGCGCCGCTCGGCCCCGACGTACCGCTGGACGAGGTGCGCGCGCTCGCCGACGGCATCGGGTACCCGCTGATGCTGAAGGCCGTCGCCGGCGGCGGCGGGAAGGGCATGCGGGTGGTCGCCGATCCGGAGGATCTGGCTGGCGCCCTGGCGGCGGCCCGGTCCGAGGCCGGGTCGGCCTTCGGCGATTCCGCCGTGTATCTCGAGCGCCGGCTGCTCCGCCCGCGGCACATCGAAGTGCAGCTCCTCGCCGACCACCACGGCACGGTCATCCCGTTCGTCGAGCGCGAGTGCTCCATCCAGCGGCGCCACCAGAAGGTCATCGAGGAGAGCCCGTCACTCGCCGTGACACCGGATCTTCGGCGCGCCATCACGGGCGCGGCGGCCTCGGTGGCGCGGCAGGTGGGTTACACGAACGCCGGGACGATCGAGTGTCTGCTCGACGAGGACGGCTCGTTCTACTTCCTCGAGATGAACACGCGGCTCCAGGTCGAGCATCCCGTGACCGAGATGGTGGCCGGCGTGGACCTGGTGCACTGGCAGATCCGCATCGCCCGCGGCGAACGGCTCACGATCGATCCGGAGGCCGTGCTCGCGCCGCGCGCCCACGCCATCGAGTGCCGCATCTACGCGGAGGATCCGGACAATGGGTTCCTGCCGTCGCCCGGCACGATCCGCGCGCTGTCGGTACCGCAGGGCCCGGGCGTCCGCGACGACAGCGGGGCCACCGCTGGGCAGGCCGTCCCGATTTTCTACGACCCGATGATCTCGAAGCTCATCACGTGGGGGGACGACCGGCCCCAGGCGCTGGCCCGGATGCGGCGCGCCCTGGCGGAGTACGACGTGCACGGCATCAAGACCACGATCCCGTTCTTCGCCTGGGCCCTCGACGACCCGGACTTCGTCGCCGGCCGCTTCGACACCGGCTTCATCGATCGCAAGCTGGCCGAGCGCAACGGCACGCCCTTCGCCGCCCCGACCGCCGACCAGGAGACCCTGGCCGCCATCGCGGCGGCGCTCCATCTGGCGCTCCGCCGTCCCTCCCAGGCGCCAGCGGCTCACGCGGCGCCCGCGAGCCGCTGGCAGCAGCGTGCCCGAGCCGAGGCGCTGAGGTAGCCGTGCAGCACACCTTCTCCGTGAACGGCCGGGTGCGGACCGTCACCGTGGCGCCGAGCGGCCCGGGCTGGGCAGTGGCGGTGGACGGCGAGTCCTTCCTCGTCGATGCCGCCGAGGTGGACGGCGTCGGCTTGTCGCTGCTCGTCGGCGGGGCCGGGGCCGGCCGGAGCGTGGCCGCGGTCGTCGTACCCGGCAGGGAAACGGGCGAGCTGGACGTGGCCATCGACGGTCAGCACGTCGCGGTGCGGGTCGTCTCCACCGAACGGGCCCGGCGGCGGGGCACGGATGCCGCGGGCGGCAGCGGGCCGCAGCGCGTGGTCGCGCCCATGCCCGGGAAGGTCGTCCGCGTGCTGGTCGCGCCCGGCGACGAGGTGCGGCCGCGACAGGGACTCGTGGTCGTCGAGGCCATGAAGATGGAGAACGAGCTGCGCGCCGCCCGCGCGGGCACGGTCGCGTCGGTGGCGGTGGTGGAAGGCCAGTCGGTCGACGCGGGAGCCCTGCTGGCCGTCGTGGAGTGACCCGCCGGTGCTGGGGTAGGCGTCCGTTGGACCGCTCGCTGCGCTACCTGTCGATTGCGCTCACCCATGTCCGCCGGGTGTGGCTGGTGGCGGCGGTCGCCATCGCCGTGGTCCTGGTGTCGGTGGTCACCATCGACATGGGGCCGCTCGTCAGGCGGCGCGCCGAACAGGCGGCGTCCACGTTCATCGACCGGCCCGTCCACATAGGCCGGCTCGGGTTGAACGTGGGCCGCGGTCGCCTGGTCGTGGAGGATCTGCTCGTCGAAGGCCTCACGCCCGACGTGCCCCCGTGGCTCGTCGCCGGCCACATCGAGCTCTCCCTCACGTGGAGCGCGCTCATGGGCCGCGAGGTGCTCCTCGACACGGTGGAGATGCGCGACTGGACGCTGACGGTCGAGAGCTACGCCAACGGCATCCACAACTGGCCGCGGCTGACCGGCCCGCCCCGGCCGCCGCGGCCCAAGGTCGTCACGACCACGCTGCAGTCCATCCACGCCACCCGCGGCCGCCTCGTGGTGCGCGACTTCGGGTCGTCCTGGGGACTGGACGCCCCGAATCTCGAGGTGGTGGCGGGCAAGGACGTCGAATACCACGGGCGCATGACCTTCGAGGGGGGCACGCTGCTCATCCAGCAGTACGAGCCCATGTGGGCGAAGTTCGCCACCGACTTCGCCGTCCGCGATGGCAAGGTCCAGCTGTCCGGCATGACGTTCGACGGGGACGGCGTCCAGATGAAAGGCGAGGGCGCGGTCGATCCGGCCAAATTCCCGGAGACGACGGTGCGCATCACCTCGCGCCACCAGCTGCCGCGGACGCGTGCCATTTTCTATGCGAAGGAGAAGTTCGCGCTGCACGGCGAGGGTGACTTCGCCGGCACCGTCCACAAGTTCACCGGTGGGTACGAAGTGAAGGGGGACTTCGTCAGTCCCGAGGTCGGCTACGACGACTACCGCTTCCAGAACTTCCGGGCGGCCGTCGTGTGGGTGCCGACGCGGTTCGACGTCACCGCGGCGACGGCGGCCCTCTACGGGGGCACGGCGTCCTTCACCTACGCCCTGGCCCCGCTCGGCGATCCGGCGCGACGGGCCGACGCGGTCTGGGACGCGCAGTACCGCGACGTGGATCTCACGACGTTCACGGACTTCCTCCAGACGCGCGGACTGCGGCTGGCCGGGCGGGCGACCGGGCGCCACCTCACCCGCTGGACGCTTGGCGCCATGGCCGACGCGACGGGCGAGGGATCGATCGTCACCGAGATGCCCGCTGGCGCGACGGCGGCCACCCGCGCGCTGCCCGACGGCGCGGTCGACGCGGCCCGGGTCCGCGCCGCCGTCCTGGGACCGTTCAGCCCGCATCTGCCGCCCGGTCCCGTGCCCGTCGCCTCCGAGGCGGCCTACACCTACACCGGCGAGACCATCGACTTCGCGCCGAGCCGCTTCGCCACCGCCGAGACCTACGTGTCGTTCGACGGACGGACGAACTGGGGCAAGGCGTCGCGGCTGCCGTTCGAGATGACCAGCAGCGACTGGCAGGAGAGCCACCGCCTGCTGGCGGGCGTGATGACGATGGTGGGCGCGCCGACGGCGTCGGTGCCCGTCGACGGCATCGGGCGCTTCGAGGGCGTCATCCTCGGCGACCTGGGGAACCCGCGCGTCGAGGGCACGTTCGACGGCAGCGAGATCCGGGCGTGGAACGTGACCTGGGGCCACGTCGCCGGCACCGCCGTCATCGAGAATTCGTACGCGCACGTGAGCGACGTCGTGGTCACGCAGGGCGCCGCGCGGATGGACATCGACGGCACCTTCGCGCTCGGGTATCCGCGCAAGGACGGCGGGGACGAGATCGACGCCCGGATCCGCATGGCGGAGTGGCCCCTCGTCGACTACCGTGCGGCGTTCCAGCTCTACGACTACCCGATCGTCGCGGCCGTGAACGGCGAGATCCGCCTGAACGGCAAGTACGAGGAGCCCTTCGGGTTCGGCCGCCTCTCGCTGGATCGGGGCGTGGCCTACGACGAGCCGTTCGCGACGGCCACGGCCAGCCTGCGGTTCGAGGGGCCGGGCGTGCGCCTCGACGGCCTGGAGATCAGGAAGGCCGGGGCCACCATCACGGGCGCCGCCTACGTCGCCTGGGCCGGCACCTACTCGTTCAACGCCGACGGGCGCCGCCTGGCCGTGGACGCCCTGGACCTCACGTACTTCCCGGGCCTGCCCGCGATCACGGGTTTCGCAGACTTCAGCGCGGCCGGCAGCGGCACCTTCGACGAGCCGCGCTACGACGTCAAGGTCAGCGTGTTCGACCTCTTCATCGGCGACGAGGGCATCGGCGAGATGACGGCGCAGGTGAGCCTGCGGGGCATCACGCTGCTCTACAGCTTCGACGTGGCCTCACCGCGGCTCGCCGTCTCGGGCTCGGGACAGTTCGGGCTCACCGACGCGGGCGAGATCGAGATGACGATGCGGGTGTCCGACACGTCGCTGGACCCCTACGCCCGCGTGTTCATGCCCACGCTGTCGCCCTACACGACGGCCACGGGCGGCGGGCGCGTCCGCGTCTGGGGCGAGGTGTACACCCCCGAGGCCCTTCACGTGTCGGCCACCATCGACGACCTCCGCCTGCGGCTCTTCGACTACGAGCTGCGCAATCGGGGCGACCTGTCGCTGGGACTGGACGGCTCGATCGTCAACGTCGGCGCCTTCGGCATGGCGGGCGATCGCACGTCGCTCGACGTCGTCGGCCGCATCGATCTGGCCCGCGACGTGGTGACGCTGCGCGCCAACGGCGAAGCGAACCTGGCCGTCCTGCAGGGCGTGCTGCCGGGCGTCCGCGGTTCCGGCCGGGCCGAGATCGCCGCCCAGATCGGCGGGTCCACCGCCACGCCCACCGTCACCGGCACGGCGCTCGTGACGGACGGGCGCATCCGGTCGTTCGCCTTCCCGCACGCGCTCGAGGCCATCAACGGCAACGTGGTGTTCGACGCCACGGCCGTCCGCCTCGACGGCCTGCGGGCGCGACTGGCCGACGGCACCATCCAGGTGGGCGGCCGTCTCGGGCTGCGCGGCCTGGCGCTCAGCGACTACGACGTCACGCTCGAGGGCCATGACCTCCGGCTGCGGTATCCCGAGGGCCTGCGCTCGCTCGTGGACGCGGCCCTCACCGTGCAGGGGAGCGCCGACGCGCCGGTCCTGGGCGGGTCCGTGCTGGTCCGCAACGCCGTCTGGACGCCGGCGTTCGACGGCTCGACGAACGTCTTCGGATCGAGCGCGACCGAGTCGCCTCTCGGCGGGGCGCCTGGGCTGGGGGGCACCGCGGCCGCGCCGCCCAGTTCGCCGCTGCGCCTCGACATCCGGCTGGTGGCGCCGTCGACGTTCCGCATCGAGAACGACGTCGCGCGCATCGTGGCCAGCGCCGACGTCAACGTGCGCGGCACGGCCGATCGCCCGCAGGTCTTCGGGCATGCCGACATCGAGCGCGGCGAGGTGCGGTTCGAGGGCCGCCGCTACGTGGTGACGCGCGGCTCGCTGGACTTCACCAATCCTGACCGGATCCAGCCGTTCTTCGACGTCGAGGCCGACACCCGGGTCCGCGTGCCCGGGCAGACCTACCGCGTCACCCTGCGGATCGCGGGCACCACCGAGCGGCTGCAGCCGGAGTTCACGTCCGACCCGCCCCTGCCCTCGGCCGACGTCCTGTCGCTCCTGCTGTCGGATCGCACGCCCACGGGCGACGTCGAGGTGACCTCGATCAACCGGCCGAACCAGCGCGAGATCGACCTGCTGGCGGCCCGCGCCACGCGGGGCCTGACCGGCGCGCTGTCGGCGGAGGTGGGGAAGGTGGTCCAGGAGACCTTCGGCGTCGACACGTTCCAGATCACGCCGCTCCTCGTCGATCCCTACCAGCAGGTCGGCGGGCTGACGGTGAATCCGGCCGCGCGCGTGACGATCGGCAAGCGCCTGTCGGACCGTATCTACCTGACCTACGTCCGCAGCCTCTCCTCGTCGGAGCGGGACCAGATCATCCTGCTCGAGTACGACCAGAGCGACACCCTCGGCTGGGTGCTCTCGCAGAACGAGGACGGCACCTACGCCCTCGAGGTCCGAAAGCGAGTCGCGTTCTGATGCGCCCCCTCCTGGCGGCCGTGTTCGCCCTGGCCGCAGCGCTCCCGGCCCCGGCGGCGGCATCGGACGTCCCGTCGCTCCTGGGACGCCGCGTGACCGACGTGCGGCTCGAGGTCGACGGGGCGCCCGTGCGCGAGCGGGCGGTCGTGGACCTCGTCGAGACGCGTGTCGGCGAGCCGTTGGACATGGCCGACGTCCACCAGACCATCGACCACTTCGTGACCCTCGGCCGCTACGAGGACATCACGGTCTACGCCGAGCCGGACGGCGACGGGGTGCGCCTCCGCTACGGGATGGTCCCGGTCGAGCAGGTCACGTCGATGTCGTTCCAGGGGCTCACCGGCCTCGACGAACGCGACCTGCGCCTGGACCTCGCCGACGAGTTCGGCGCCATGCCGGGTGCCGCCCGGCTGCCGGAGATGATCCGGACCATCGAGGCGCGCTACCACGATCACGGCTACGCGCAGGCCCGGGTCGAGGTCCGCACGGTGCCCGACGGCCCGGTCGGACACGTGGCCGCCCACTTCGTGGCCATCCCCGGGCGCCAGACGCTCGTCCGCCACGTGACGGTGGACGGCCCGGCCGCGGCGACGCGCGGCGTGCTCGACCGTCTGGGGCTGGCGCCCGGGCGGCCCGTCGGCGGCGCCACCCTCGACGATCGCGTCTCGGCGTACGAGGACGAGCTCAAGGCCCGCGGCTACTACGAGGCGGTGGTCTCGGCGCGCGTCACGCCGGTGGACGACGGCGGCGCCGATGTCGCCGTCCGGGTGAGCCCCGGCGATCCCGTGGATCTCGTCTTCGCGGGCGACCCGGTGCCGGAAGAGCGCCGCCGCACGCTCGTGCCGGTCGAACGCCTGCGGTCGGTCGAGGAGGAGGTGCTCGAGGACGCCAGCCGCAACATCGAGCAGTACTTCCGGCTCGAGGGCTACCGGGCGGCCTCCGCGCCCGTCAGCCGCAGCCGGGCCAACGGCCGGCTCCGGATCACGTTCGATGTCGATCGTGGACCGCTCTACGTGTTGAACCGGCTGGAGGTGGACGGCGTGCGCGCCCTGCCCAGGGCCGAACTCGACCCGCTGCTCAAGCTGCAGACGGGCGAGGCGTTCGTCGATGCGCGGGCGGGCGCCGTCGCGGCCGCCATCACCGAGTACTACCGGGTCCGGGGATTCGCCTCGGCCCGGGTCTCGACCAGCGTGGCCTTCCCGGAGGGCTCGGCCCAGCGCTCGAAGGTGCCGGTCAACGTGCGCTTCGAGATCGCCGAGGGGCCGCGCTCCACGGTCGTGGCCGTGCGGGTGGAAGGGGCGCAGGCCCTGACGCCTTCCCAACTGCTCGAGGGGCTCGGCCTCACGGCCGGCAAGCCCTACTACCGGCCGCAGCACGTGCTCGACCGCGAGACGATCGAGCGACGCTACCGCAACCTGGGCTACCAGCGGGCCTCGGTGGAGGCACGGACCGAGTCCGACGATCCGGAGCGGGTGACGCTGGTCTACGTCGTCCGCGAGGGGCCTCAGACCGTCGTGGACCACGTGCTCGTGTCGGGGGCCTCGCGCACGTCGCCCGACCTGGTCCGTCGGGAGATCACGCTGAAGCCCGGCAGCCCGCTGGGCTACGAGGCCCTGATCGAGAGCCAGCAGCGCCTGAGCGCCCTCGGCCTGTTCCGACGCGTGCGGATCACCGAGGCGCCGCACGGCTCCGACGACCTGCGCCGCGACGTGCTGGTGGACCTGGAAGAGGCCCCGTCCACCGGCGTGAGCTACGGCGGCGGCATCGAGGTCGGGCCGTTCGCCCGCACCAGCGCGGCGGGGACGGCGACCGACCGCATCGGCATCGCCCCGCGCGGCTTCTTCGAGGTCACGCGGCGCAACCTCTTCGGCAAGAACCGGTCGATCAGCCTGCTGACCTCGGTGTCCCTGCGCCCGACCGATCCGGGCATCGACGCCGGCCCTGGCGCGCGCGGCGGCTACGGCCTGAACCAGTACCGCGTCATCGGCACGTTCCGGGAGCCCCGGGCGTTTGGCACCGTCGGCGACGCGCAGGTCAGCGCCTTCACGGAGCGAGGCATCCGATCGTCGTTCAACTTCGACCGGCGCGGCGTGCGCGGCGAGTACGCCCGGCGGGTGGGGGGCGACCTGCGCCTCCTCGGGCGATACTCCTACGACTTCACCACGCTGTTCGACACGAAGATCGCCGCGGCCGACCAGCCGCTGGTGGACCGGTTGTTCCCCCAGGTCCGGCTGTCCACCCTGTTCGGCTCCGCGCTGCGCGACTCACGCAACGACGTCCTGGACCCCGAGCGCGGCACCGTCCTCGGCACCGACCTGGAGGTGGCGCCCCGCTGGCTCGGCTCGGAGGTCGGGTTCGTGAAGTCGTTCGGCCAGGCCTTCGTGTATCGCCGACTGCCGGGCGGCCGGCCCTTCGTGCTCGCCGCGGGTGCCCGCCTCGGGCTGGCGCACGGCTTCGAGCGCGCGATTCCTCGCGTCGGCGCCGGGGGGGCGCCCGTCGTCGACGCGGCCGGACAGCCCGTGGTGGACGTGGTCACCGACCTGCCGGCTAGCGCCCGCTTCTACGCCGGCGGCGACAGCACGGTGCGGGGCTTCGCGCTGGACAGGCTCGGCACGCTCGCGACCCTGAACTCGGCGGGGTTCCCGACGGGCGGCAACGGGCTGGTGGTGCTCAACGTCGAGCTCCGGACGCCCTACGTCAAGGGGGTGGGCCTCGTCGGGTTCGTCGATTCGGGCAACGTCTTCCGCCGTGCGAGCGACATCGACGTCGCCGACCTGCGCTCGGCCGCCGGGTTCGGGTTCCGCTACCGGTCGCCGCTCGGGCCGCTGCGTCTGGACATCGGGTTCAAGCTGGACCGCCGGGATCTTTCTGGGGGCACCGAGCGTCGCGTCGTGTTCCACTTGTCGCTGGGACAGGCGTTTTGATCCGTCAGCGGGCCGGTGGCCTCTCGTGGATCGTGGCGGCCGCCGTGCTGGCCGCGCCCGCCTCGTCGGTGGCGCAGGTGCCGCCGTCCGGGTCCGGCGAGGTGCTGCTCGAGCGGACCCTCGCCATCGTCGGCGGCGCCGTCATCACCCAGTCGGACGTCGATCTTGCGCGTGCGCTCGACCTGGCGCCGCCGGCCACCGGGCCGTCGGAGCCGTGGCTGGACCGGCTGATCGACCGGATGCTGATGCTGCACGAGGTCGCGCGGTTCGCCCCGCCGGAACCGTCGCCCGAGGCCGTGGAGGCGGCGCTCGCGCCGGTGAGGGCCCGCGGCGGCGCGGCGCTGGGCGAGCTGCTGAAGGCCGCCGGCGCGAGCCCCGCGCGCCTCGAGGCCTGGGTGCGCGACGACCTCCGCATCGCGGCCTACCTGAACCAGCGCTTCGCGTCCCCAGGCGCGCCCGGCGAGGCCGACGTGGACGCGTATCTCGACGCCCACGCCGCCGATCTGGCGGGACAGCCGGACGACGCCGCGCGCCGGGCTGCGGCGCGCGCGCGGCTGGCCGAAGAGCGCCGCCGTGATCTGATCACCGACTGGCTCGCCGACGTGCGCCGGCGGACGACGGTCCTCAGGTTCGCGCCGGCCGCGGCGTTCTGAGGCTTCCGCCCCGGTGACGCCGGCGGCTCACGAAGCGCCGGCGGCGTGGCTCGCCGCCCAGCCCGCCGCGACCTGGCCAAGGTTGAAGAGCGCGTGACACACCGCCGCGGCAACCACGCTGCGGCGCCCGAGCCACAGGGCCCCCCACAGGACGCCGAGCGCGCCGGTCGCGACTGCGACGTCCCGCCCCTGGACGAGGTGGCCGAGCCCGAAGGTGAGGCTCGTGACGACGAGCGCCGCGGCCGGCGTCATCACGCCCGGCGAGAGGCGGTGCAGCTGGAAGGCCCGCTGCATCTCCTCGCGGATGCCACCGGCCACGACCACGACGAGGGCGAAGACCGCCGCGAGCCGGGGGTCGGCCATCAGCGCCGTCATCGGGTTCACGGGCACGTTGTGCAGGGTCGGCGCCAGGGCGCGGGCGCCCAGGACGATCAGGGCGACGCCCAGCGTGACGGGCACGACCAGGGTGGCGCCGAGGAGGCCCTCGCGCCACACCGGCCGTCGGCCGATCCACAGATCCGTCAGCGACTCGCCGCGCCGCGCGAGGAAGTACACCATCAGCCCGAGGACCAGCACCGCGTCGAGCGTCGAGACGGCGATCACGAACGTGGGATCCAGCGCGCCGGAGTCGGTGCCCGCCCGCACGCCCAGCAGCGCCAGCGCCGTGGCCGCCACGATCTGCGTGGGGTAGCTCGAACAGAGCACGGCTTCGCCCACGGCCTGCAGGCGGGACGGGCCGCGCCGGGCGAGTGCGGCGTCCGGCACGTGCTCGACCCGTGCCATCGGGTCGTCCGTGGTGACGTCGCGCGTGTCGAGCCCGTCGTTCATCATCGGCGGTGAGGTAGGGCGATGGTACACTTTCCGCGTGACCGACGCGGGGAGAGCGGCCGTGGCCGCGCAGCGCGTGCTGATCGTCGAGGACGACGAGTCGGCGCGCCTCGGGCTGACCGAGCTGGTGCGGACGTGGGGATTCGTCGTGGAATCCGCGGCGGATGGCGAGGCGGCGCTCGCGCGGGTCGCCTCCTTCCGCCCCACGATCGTCGTGAGCGACCTCGTGATGCCCAGGATGGACGGGCTCGCGCTGCTCGCGGCCCTCGGCGACGACCTGTCGCACATCTCGTTCGTGCTGCTCACGGCGCAGGGCACGGTCGAGACGGCCGTCGACGCCCTGAAGCGCGGCGCCGAGGACTACCTCACCAAGCCGGTGGACCCGCAGCGGCTCCGCCACCTGCTCGAGCGCCTCGCGGAGCTCAGCGCCGCCAAGCGGGAGAACACCGAACTGCGCCGGCGTCTCCGCGAGGAAGGCCGCTTCGGACGTATGGTCGGGGCGAGCCGCGAGATGCGGAAGGTCTACAACGTGATCGAGCAGGCCGCGCCCACCACCGCGTCGGTGCTCATCATCGGCGAATCCGGCACCGGCAAGGAGCTGGTGGCGCAGACGCTTCACCAGTTGAGCCCTCGCGCCACCTCGCCCTACGTCGCCATCAACTGCGCGGCCATTCCCGAGACCCTGCTCGAGAGCGAGATTTTCGGCCACGAGAAGGGCGCCTTCACCGGCGCCTACGAGCGCCGCGCCGGCTGCTTCGAACTGGCCGACCGCGGCACGCTCTTCCTCGACGAGATCGCGGAGATGATGCCGGCCACGCAGGTGAAGCTCCTCCGTGTCCTCCAGGAGCGCCGCTTCCGGCGGCTGGGCGGCCGGAACGAGCAGGACGTGGACGTCCGCGTCATGGCCGCCACGAACGTCGATCCGGTGGGCGCCGTGAAGGCGGGCAAGCTCCGTGACGACCTGTATTACAGGCTGAACGTCTTCACCATCGCCCTGCCGCCGCTCCGGGACCGGAAGGAGGATCTGCCGCTCCTGGTCCAGACCTTCGTCGACGAGTTCAACCAGCGCGATCAGAAGTCCGTCAAGGCGGTGGACCCCGAGGCGATGCGGCGGCTCGAGGCGTACGGGTGGCCCGGCAACGTGCGGGAGCTGCGCAACGTCATCGAGCGCGCCGTCATCCTCTCGAAGGGCGACTTCATCGAGGCCAAGCACCTGCCGCCGCTGACCGCCGAACGCCGGGCGAGCGCGCCGCTGGCGCCCGTCAGCGAAGTCACCCTCACGCCTGGAATGACGGTGGACGAGGCCGAGCAGAAGCTGATCCTGGCCACGCTCGACGCGGCCGGCGGAAACAAGACGCGGGCGGCCGAGATGCTCGGCATCAGCCTGAAGACCCTGCACAACAAGCTGAACCGGATGAAACAGGGCGCCTGAGCCCCCCGGCGGCGGCCCTCCGAAGGCG
Source organism: Vicinamibacterales bacterium (assembly GCA_041394705.1). GTDB lineage: Bacteria > Acidobacteriota > Vicinamibacteria > Vicinamibacterales > UBA2999 > CADEFD01. Next base: position 59,436 of record JAWKHS010000005.1, on the reverse strand, counting down.
CACTCCTGCCATGACCCGCTTGTCGATCCGCCTGAAGCAGATTCTCGGCGTGACGGGGCTGGTCGGCGTCGTCGTGGTCTCGCTGAGCGTGGTGAACCTGGCGCGCATCGCCCAGCTCTCGCTGGAGGAGAACCGCGCCCGGGGCGAGCTGCTGGCCAACGCGGTGTTCCACCGCGCCTTCGAGGTGGTCACGAGCCGCGAGGCCGCGTTCGACGAGCTGGCCGCCGACGGCGGGGTCCGGTCGATTCTGCAGGCGGCCATCTACTCCGAGGACGTCACCTACGCGGCCATCGTGGACACGAGCTTCGTGGCCGTCGCGCACAGCGACCCCACGCTCGTCGGGCAGCGGATGGCGCCCGCCGCCGACCTCGACGACCTGCTCTCGCGCAGCGGCCTCGAGCAGCTCTGGGAGATCTGGTCCACACGCGGGCGCACGCTGGAGTACCGCGCGCCGCTTCTCATCGACGACGAACAGATCGCCGACATTCGCATCGGCATCTCCACGCTCCTCGCCCGCCGCTCGCTCACCGACACGATCTCCCCCGCGCTGGCCACCGCCACCGGTGCGCTGCTCGTGGCGGTGTTCGTGGCCATCCTGCTCACCCAGGCCGTGATGCGGCCGATTCACGTCATCCAGAGCAGCCTGACGCGCCTGGGGCGCGGCGAGCTCGGCGTGACGCTCGACCTGCAGGAAGCCGACGTGCAGGACCTGCGCGGCGTCTTCGACGCGATCAGCGCGCAGCTCGTGCGCGTCTCGGCGGGCGGCGCGTCCGGCATCGAGCTGGCGCAGCTCTCCAAGCGCATCGCCGCCCTGGGGCGCCTCACGGCCGGCGTCGCCCACGAGGTGAAGAACCCGCTGAACGCGATGACCATCCACCTCGAGCTGCTGCGCCAGAAGCTCGCGGCCGGCGCCGCGGAAGCCGACGTCCGCTCCCACGTCGACATCATCGGCCACGAGATCAAGCGGCTCGACGCCGTCGTCCAGGGGTTCCTCAAGTTCGCGCGGCCGGAGGACATGCGCCTCGAGCGTGTCGCCATCGCCTCCATCGCCGCCGACGTCGCCCACTCGATCCGCGCCGAGGCGGACGCCGCGCGCGTGAAGGTCGAGATCGCGGCTTCGGATCGGGCCGTGGCGGTGGAGGCGGATCCGGCGATGCTCCGACAGGCGCTGCTCAACCTCGCCGTGAACGCGCTGCAGGCCATGCCGCACGGGGGCACGCTGCGCTTCACGTGCGAGACGGGGCGCGACGGACGGGCCCTGGTGCGAGTCCACGACACCGGAACCGGCATTCCACCCGATCAGCTGGCGCGCGTCTTCGACCTCTACTTCACCACCAAGGCCGGCGGCAGCGGCATCGGCCTGTCGATGGTGTTCCGCACGGTGCAGCTGCACCACGGCGACATCGACGTGGAGTCCACGCCGGGCGCGGGCACCACCTTCACGATCGCGCTCCCGCGCGCGGCGTAGCCGTCGATCGCCGCCGCCGGTGCCGGGTGCGCGCTACAATGGCCGCATGGTCCCCCGGCTGGTCGCCTTCGCGTGCGGCCTGCTCGCGGCCGGCTCGGTCGCCGGCTGCGCGACGGCCCGTGCCACCGCCCCGGCCCCCTTGCCCGAGCTGGTGCCGCCCGAGGCGCCGCCCCGGATCGTGGCCGACTACGAGCCGGACCCCCGCTGCCGGCCGAGCCCGTGTCGGCCGGCGCGGTGACGCCGCCGCCACGCGCCGTCCGCCCGCCGCGACGGGACCCGCCTCGGCCCGAGACCGCCGCCGACGAGTCCGAGGCGCCGGCCCTGCAGCCCGCCCCTCCCGCACCGCCCGTTGCCCTGGCCATCCAGACGCCGGGCGCGTCGGCCAAGGCCGACCAGTCGATCCGCCAGCTGCTGACGCGTGCGGCAACCGACCTCCGGCGCCTCGACTACGGCCGGCTGGACAGCGATCGCCGTACGCAGTACGACACCGCGAAGAGCTTCATGCAGCAGGCCGAGGACGCGTTGCGCGCCCGGAACGTCATGTTCGCGGGCAAGCTCGCCGACAAGGCCGCCACCATGGCGGCCGCCCTCGTCCGCTGAGTACGCCGCCGCCCGCCGGGCGGATGTGACGCCGGTGCAACGACCCGGAAATGCGAAAAAATGACGAAACCGTGAAAAACGGCGAAAACTCCGTATATCTTGCGACTGCCCTATTTTTCAGACGCTAGATATTGTGGTCGCCGAGCTTGACAAACCGCGGTTACACGCGCATATTTGCCAACGCGCGCGCGGCCGCTGACCAAACCCGAGGAATCCCAGCCTTCGGCCAGGTCGGACCGTCGAGCGACGCCGATGAACGACGCTGCCAGACCACCGGCGAGCGCCAGGCACCGGCGGTGTTCGATGACTGAAATGTTCGGCAGACCCCCCCGGCGGCGTGTGCGAGGTCAGGTTCGTCTGTAAGTCGTTCGGCCACAACTACCACATCAACTCGCGGATCGGCGACACCCCCCTGGGGAGGGGACGTGCTGTCTTTTGGCGCGAGCGGAGGGCTCATGGAGGAAGGCGCTGGGCAGAAGCTGACGGCGGCGGGACAGGCTGTCGAAGGCACCTATGGCACCGGCACGCCGGCCGCGAAAGAGACGGCCGCGCCGGTGACCGTATCCGGCCTGGAGTTCCCCAGGTACTTCAGCACGGCGGGCACCGACCCCTTCGACGACGTCGAATGGGAGCTGCGCGATGCCATCATCGGCAACGAGCGCGGCAAGGTCGTGTTCGAACAGCGGGACGTGGAGATGCCCAAGACCTGGTCGCAGCAGGCGACCAACATCGTGGTCTCCAAGTACTTCCGCGGACATCTCGGATCTCCCGAGCGCGAGCGCTCGGTGAAGCAGCTCATCGGCCGCGTGGTCGACACCATCACGGGCTGGGCGCGTGCGCAGGACTACTTCGCGACCCCCGACGCCCTGCAGGCCTTCAGTGACGATCTGAAGCACCTCCTCGTGCACCAGAAGGCGGCCTTCAACAGCCCGGTGTGGTTCAACTGCGGCTTCGAGACGGCGCCCCAGTGCTCGGCGTGCTTCATCAACTCCGTGTCCGACACGATGGACTCGATCCTCGGGCTCGCGAAGACCGAGGGCATGCTCTTCAAGTACGGGTCCGGCACCGGCAGCAACCTCTCGTCAATCCGCTCCTCCAAGGAGCTCCTGGCCGGCGGGGGCACGGCCTCGGGCCCGGTGTCCTTCATGAAGGGCTTCGACGCGTTCGCCGGCGTCATCAAGTCGGGCGGCAAGACGCGCCGCGCCGCCAAGATGGTGATCCTCAACGCCGAGCATCCGGACGTCGTCGAGTTCATCAACTGCAAGGTGGAGGAGGAGAAGAAGGCCTGGGCCCTCATCGACTCCGGGTACGACGGCTCGTTCAACGGCGTCGCCTACTCGTCGGTCTTCTTCCAGAACTCGAACAACTCGGTGCGCGTCACCGACGAGTTCATGCGCGCGGTGCTCGACGACGGCATCTGGCAGACCAAGGCCGTCACGACCGGCGAGGTCGTGGACACCTACAAGGCGCGCGACCTGATGCGGCTCATCGCCGAGGGCACCTGGGTGTGCGGCGATCCGGGCATGCAGTTCGACACGACGGTGAACGAGTGGCACACCAGCCCCAACACCTCGCGCATCAACGCCAGCAATCCCTGCTCCGAGTACATGTTCCTGGACGACTCGGCGTGCAACCTGGCGTCCATCAACCTGATGAAGTTCGTCCGTGAGGACGGCGAGTTCGACGTCGAGGGCTTCAAGGCCGCCTGCCGCACCATGATCACGGCGCAGGAGATCCTCGTCGACAACTCCAGCTACCCGACGAAGGCCATCGAGAAGAACAGCCACGACTACCGGCCCCTCGGCCTCGGCTACGCGAACCTCGGCGCGCTGCTCATGTCGCGCGGGCTGCCCTACGACAGCGACGCCGGGCGCGATTACGCCGGCGCCATCACCGCCATCATGACCGGCGAGGCCTACGCGCAGTCGGCGCGCGTCTCGCGCGACCACGGCGGCCCGTTCCGCGGCTACGCGAAGAACCGCGAGCCGTTCCTGCGGGTGATGCGGAAGCACCGCGACGCGATCAAGGGCGTGAACGCCAAGAACGTTCCCGCCGATCTCCACAACGGCGCGAAGCAGTCGTGGGACGAAGCCGTGGAGCTCGGGGAGGACTTCGGCTACCGCAATGCCCAGGCCACCGTGCTGGCGCCCACCGGCACCATCGGCTTCATGATGGACTGCGACACGACCGGCGTCGAGCCCGACATCGCGCTCGTGAAGTACAAGAAGCTCGTCGGCGGCGGGATGATGAAGATCGTCAACCAGACCGTGCCGATGGCGCTGAAGAAGCTCGGCTACACGCAGTCGCAGGTGGCCGACATCGTCCAGTACATCGATGAGCAGGAGACGATCGAGGGCGCCCCGCACCTCCTCGAGCGCGACCTGCCCGTGTTCGACTGCGCCTTCAAGGCCGCCAACGGCGAGCGGTCCATTCACTACATGGGGCACATCAAGATGATGGGCGCCACGCAGCCCTTCATCTCCGGCGCCATCAGCAAGACCGTGAACGTGCCGAAGGACGCCACGGTCGAGGAGATCGAGCAGGCCTACATGGAGTCGTGGCGCCTGGGCGCCAAGGCGATCTCGATCTACCGCGACGGCAGCAAGCGGACGCAGCCGCTCAACACCTCCAAGGACGCGACCGCAGCGGTCGCCGCGACCGGGGCATCGCGCGAGGCCATCGACGCGGCGGTGGCGGCGGCCATGGCCGCGCGGACGCCGATGCGCCGGAAGCTGCCGGACGAGCGTCAGGCCATCACGCACAAGTTCGACATCGCCGGGCACGAGGGCTACATCACGGTGGGCCTCTTCGAGGACGGCATGCCGGGCGAGATCTTCCTGGTGATGGCGAAGGAGGGGTCCACCATCTCGGGCTTCGCCGACGCGTTCGCCCAGGCCATCAGCTACGCGCTGCAGTACGGCGTGCCGCTCCAGGCGCTGGTGGACAAGTTCAGCCACGTGCGCTTCGAGCCCTCGGGCATGACGCGCAACCCCGACGTCCGCTTCGCCAAGTCGATCGTGGACTACATCTTCCGGTGGATGGCGTCGAAGTTCCTGTCGCCGGAGGCGCAGTTCGCGGCCGGCGTGAACAACCGTGACGAGGCGGCCGACGCGCCGGTCGTCGTGCCCGCCGTGAACGCCAAGGCCGTCTTCGCGGAGGCGGCGGTGACGGTGACGGCGGCGAAGACCGGCGCCGGCAAGGCGTCGTTCGCGGCCATCCAGAACCAGGAGGACGCGCCGCCCTGCAGCACGTGCGGCTCGATCATGGTGAGGAGCGGCGCCTGCTACAAGTGCACGAACTGCGGCACGACGTCCGGGTGCGCGTAGAGGCGTGACGGTCGACGCGGCTCGGGCCTAGCGGCGGGCGGCGAGATCCCACGGCATCGACATGACGGGCGGGATGGAGCGATCCATCCCGCCCGTCGTCTTTTTCTGGCCCCCAATCGCCCCCGCCTTCACCGGCGGTCCGCGCCGGCCCGGCGGCGCCCGGCGGCGGCTTTCACGGGGCTGCGCGCGGCTGCCCATGGGGATGCCGCATGGCCTGCCGGCACGGGTATCACGGTTGACCGCCGGGGCCGATAGATCCAGCGGAATCCTGGCGCGCCAGGCCGCACGGCTGCGGCGGATCGGCCCGGGGAGGCTCGGCAGAACCAAGAGGTCGTGGTCGTGAAACGGGTGTTCGTCGTGGCCGCCAGCCTGCTGCTGGCGGTTCTCACAGTCGGCTGGGGCGGACGGGACAAGAGCCTCGAGACACGATATCCCCACGGCGTGCGTGTCGGATACGCGGTGGAGGCCCCGTACGCGTTCGTCGACGGGAGCGGGCGGGTCACGGGCGCGATTCCAGAGCTCGGGCGCTTCGTGGCGCAGCGCCTGGGCGTGCGGGTCACCTTCGTGCTGTCCGACTTCGGCGCGCTGCTCGACCAGCTCGACGAGGGGCGCTACGACGTCGTGGCGGCCGGCCTCTTCATCACCGAAGAGCGCGCGCGGCGCTTCCGATTCTCGGTGCCCACCTTCCAGGCCAGTGATTCGGCGCTCGTCAGGTCCGGCAACCCCAAGCAGCTGCACTCGCTCGACGACGCTAGGACGACGGGCGCGACGGTGGTGGTCCTGGCCTCGTCGGTCGAGGAGGCGCTCGCACGGCGCGCCGGCATTCCGCGCGACCGGACGATCGCCGTACCGGACGCGGCCGCGGCCCGGCGCGCGCTGGAATCGGGTCGAGCCGACCTGCTCCTGAATTCGGAGCCGATGGTGCGCTGGACGGCCACGCACGAGTCGGCCGGGGCTTTCGAGGTGCCTGACCCGTTCGCGGCCGACCCCTCCGGCCCCGGGGAGGCCCGGCTGGGGGGATTTGCGTTCCGCCGCGGGGACGACGTCCTGGTCGACGCGTGGAACGGGGTGCTCATCGACGTCATCGGAACCCCGGCGCACCTGGCGCTGGTGGAGCCCTTCGCCTTCACCAGGCGCTCGCTGCCCCCGGCAGTGGCCGCGCCGCGGACCAGCGCGGCGCCGTGACGCATCAGGCCAGGCTTCGGCGCCTCCACGAGGCGACGCGCCGATCGCGCCAGCGGTCGCTCGCGGCGGTGCTGTCGTCGGCCCTGCTGTGCGGCGCCATGGTGTGGTTCTCGTTCGAGCAGCGCCATGCGCTCGGGCATGGCCTCGAGGCCCTGGCCGCGCTCCGCACGGCGCGGGCCGACCTGGCGCGAGGGGCCGTCGACGTCGCGCTTGCGGCCCCCGGGTCGGCGTACGACGCCAACCAGGGACTGGTGCGGATCACGCAGGCGGTGGAGGCGGTCGCCCGCGCGGAGGCGGCCCTGCATCGCCCCCCAGACCCTGGCGGCGGACTGGCCGACGTCCGCCGCGGAGTGTCGGTGCTGCAGCACCAGCTGCGCGCCGGCGGCACCCACGGAGCCGACGCGGAGACGGCCCTGATGGCCCTGGTGTCGACGCTCGATCGCCATGCGGCCGCGGTGGACGCGGGCATGCGTGACGAGCTGGCCGAGGCCACGCGGCGTGCCGACACGACGTTCCTGATCGCGCTGGTGGCCGCCCTGATCCTGCTGGCGTCGATGGCCGCCGTGATCGTCGCGGCGGAGCGCGGGCAGCTCGCCATCTTCGCCGACTGGCGCGAGGCCGACCGCGAGATCGTGGCGGTCTTCGACTCCCTCCCCGCCTTGATCTGGTTCAAGGACCGCAACGACCGCCTCCGGCGCGTGAACGCCCTCGCCGCCTCGGTGGCCGGCCTCCCCATCGACGACATGGAGGGGCGCCAGGCCGCCGACGTGATCGCCGCGGAGGCCGCCAGGACCGCGGCGGACGACCGCGCCATCCTGGAGGGCGGCGTGGCCCAGATCGGCTCCCTCGAGGAGCTGCCGATGCCGGCCGGGCAGCGTCGCTGGTACCGGATCGATCGCGTCCCGTACACGGGCGCGGACGGGAGCACCGATGGGCTCCTGGTCGTGGCCCGGGACGTCACCGATCTGAAGAGGACCGACGATGCCCTGCTCGAGGAGCGAAACCGGCTGGCGGCGCTCGCCGCCGCGGCACCGACGGTGCTCCATTCCTTCCGGGAAGGTCCGGATGGCTCGTACTGCTTCCCGTACGCCAGCCCGAAGATCGTGGAAATCTACGGCTTGACGCCGGTCGCCCTGGCGGTGGACGCCTCCCAGGCCGCGGCGCTCTGGCATCCCGAGGACCGGGCCCGGATCGTGGACACCATCGACGCGTCGAAGCGCGCGATGACGCCGTGGCGCGAGGAGTTTCGCGTCATCCACCCGGTGAAGGGCGAGATCTGGGTGGAGGGGCACTCGGTGCCGTTCGCGGACCCCGACGGCGGCGTGACCTGGCACGGGGCCATCACGGACGTGACCGAGCGGCGGCGGGTACAGCAGGCGCTCGAAGACAGGGACGAGCTCCTCGAGCAGACCGGCCAGATCGCCCAGATCGGCGGCTGGGAGCTGGACCCGGCGACGGGACGGGGACGATGGACGTCCGAGGTGGCGCGAATTCACGACCTCGACCCCTCGGCCGCGCCCTCGCTCGAGATGGGACTGGACTTCTATCCCGGCGAGGCCCGCGGACAGGTCGCGGCCGCCGTGGAGGGCGCGCTGGCGGGGACGCCCTACGACATCGAAGTGCCCTTCGTGAGCGCCCGGGGCGTCGCCAAGTGGGTCAGGACCAGCGGCCGTCCGGTCTCCAGGGACGGCAAGGTCGTCCTGCTGCGCGGCGCGATCCACGACATCACCGACCGCAAGCGGGCCGAGGCCGCCATCCAGGACCGCCTGGCCCTCGAGACGCGGCTGTCGGCGCTCGCGGCGATGTCGCCGACGGCGATGTTCACCTTCCGCCTCGGCGCGGACGGCCAGATGTCGTTCCCCTACGTCAGCGCCCGGTTCGAGGAGATGTTCGGCGTGGGCGCCGACGGCCTCGACAGGGACGCCGGCCCGGCGATGTCGCTCATCCACCCGGACGACCGGCCCAGAATCATGGCGGCGATTCGTCACTCGGCCGCCGATGGCACGCCGCTGGTGGAGGAGTTGCGCTACCAGCACCCGGCGGGTTCCACGCGCTGGCTGGAAGGCCGCGCCATGCCGGCGCGTCAACCGGATGGCAGCACGCAGTGGTACGGCACGTTGCTCGACGTCACGGATCGCCACCTCCTCGAGACGGAGCTGCGCCAGGCGCAGAAGATGGAAGCCATCGGCCGCCTGGCCGGCGGCGTGGCGCACGACTTCAACAACATCCTGACGGTGATCCTCGGGAACGCCACGCAACTGCTCGACGAATCGGCCGGCGGCGCGGAGGTGCGCGAGATCATCGGCGCGTCGGAGCGTGCCGCGAACCTGACCAGGCAGCTCCTGCTGTTCAGCCGGAAGCAGGTGATGCAGCAGGCCGAGCTCGACCTGAACGCCGTGCTCGGCAACATGACGCGGATGCTGCAGCGCATCCTGGGAGAGGACGTCGCGCTCAAGGCCGAGTTCGCGCCGCGGCTCCCGCTGATTCGCGCCGATCAAGGAATGATGGAGCAGGTGCTCCTCAACCTCGCCGTCAACGCGCGCGATGCCATGCCGCACGGCGGGGACCTGCACATCACGACCCGGCTGAGCGGCGCCCGTTCGCCCGATCCCCTCAGGCCGGCCCATCTCGGCGCGGGGGAGTTCGCCTGCCTGTCCGTGCGCGACACCGGCACGGGCATCGCGCCGGACGTGTTGCCGCGCATCTTCGAGCCGTTCTTCACGACGAAGGAGGCCGGCAAGGGCACCGGGCTCGGCCTGGCCACGGTGTACGGCATCGTCAAGCAGCACGGCGGAGACGTCGCCGTCGAGTCGTCGACGGAGGGCACCGCCTTCCACGTGTACGTGCCGGCAGGCGCCCAGTCGGCGAAGGCGGCCGCCGCCCCCGCTGCCGCGGAGGTCCTGCCAGGGGGACGGGCCGAGTGCGTGCTCGTGGTGGAGGATGAAGGGGCGGTCCGTGACCTGGCGGCGCGCGTCCTGCGCCGCCACGGTTACCGCGTGCTGACGGCGGGCTCCGGCGTGGAGGCGCTCGACGTCTGGACGGCGCACCGGGACGAGATCGCCCTCCTGATGACGGACCTCGTGATGCCCGGCGGCATGACGGGCTTCGCGCTCGCGAAGCGCCTGGCCAGCGATCGGCCCGACCTGCGGATCGTCTACACGAGCGGGTACAGCCGCGAGGTCTCGGCCGGGTCCGTCTCCCTGGTGCCGGGCGTGGATTTCCTGGACAAGCCGTACCGGATCGAGCGGCTGCTGTCGATCGTGCGCCGCCGCCTCGATGCGCCACCCACCGGCCCGGTGAATCCGACGGAGGCGCCGTCGACCGGCCTCGGCGCTCGGCTCGCGTAGTCGCCCACCACGGCGGACAGGCGCCGTCGGCCGCCGACCTGGCGGCACCGCCTGGACGCGGGCGGGAGGCGTCCCTGTCAGAATGGTCGTCCGGCCGCCGCCGGACACGCCCGATGCCGCTGCATCTCGACACGCCCCTCGTCGCCTCCCGTCCTCTGAGCCTCGCGGCCGGACGCGCCATCTGGCTCAAGCTCGATGCCCTCCAGCCGTCCGGCTCGTTCAAGATGCGGGGCATCGGTCGGGCGTGCGAGGCGCATCACCAGCGCGGTGCCGCCCGGTTCGTCACGTCGTCCGGAGGCAATGCCGGCCTGGCAGTGGCGCATGCCGGGCGCCAACTGGCCGTGCCGGTCACGGTGGTCGTGCCCGAGACCACCACGGAGACCGCACTCGCGCTCCTGCGGCGGGAAGGCGCCGACGTCATCGTGCACGGCGCGTCGTGGCAGGAGGCGGACGAGCGAGCCACATCGCAGGTGGGCGCCGCCGACGCCTACATCCATCCATTCGACGATCCCCTGATCTGGGACGGACACGCCTCGATGATCGACGAGGTGGCGCGGGCGGGCCTCGCGCCAGACGCCGTCGTGCTGTCGGTGGGCGGCGGGGGCCTGCTCTGCGGCGTGGCGGCGGGCCTGCGGCGGCAGGGATGGGACCACGTGCCGATCGTCTCGGTGGAGACCGACGGCGCGGCGTCGTTCGCGGCGGGCATCGCGGCGGGCCATCCGGTCGCCATCGATCGGATCGCCAGCGTGGCGACCTCGCTCGGCGCCAAGCGGGTGTGCGCCCGCGCCGTGGAGTGGTGGCGAGAGCGGCCCATCCAGCACGTGCTCGTCAGCGACCGCTCGGCCCTGGACGCGTGCGAGCGGTTCCTCGCCGACCATCGGATTCTCGTGGAGCCCGCCTGCGGCGCCAGCCTGGCCCTCGCCTACGAGGCCAACGACGCGCTGGCCCCATTCGAGACCGTCCTGATGGTCGTGTGCGGCGGCGCCACCGCGACCATCGACCAGATCCGCCAGTGGGCGGGGCGTGCCTGAGGGAGACCGCGCGGCCCGTCGAGGGCATGAACCCCCGGGCCGTCAGAGGCGGCGTCGACAGGCGACGGCTATCGCCGCGAGAACGCGATGTTCACGACGCTCATGAGGGCGTGGTCGTCGCGGCGGCCCGGTCCGCCGGTGGCGGCATGCTCCCAGATGTAGCCGAGCTCGGTGCTGAAGGTGGGTGAGAGCTGCCGCAGGACGCCGGTGTAGAAGCGGTTCCTGTCGAACCCGCGCTCCGGTCCCCGGGCGGTGTCGTCCAGCGTGAGCATCGTCTCGTTGTAGAAGCCGAAGCCCCAGGGGCTGGCGCCGAACCGGCGCTGGGCGCGGCCCAGGATGCGGAGCCGGTGGGACGTGCCGTCCCACGGGTCGAGCCTGCGCTGTTCGAGCCTGAGGCGGGTCGAGGCGGTCCAGCCGGCGACCGGCGGCGCGCTGGCCGTGAACTGCTGCCAGACACGGGTCTCGTGGCGGACGCCCGGGCCGAAGGTGCGGGGCACCCAGGCGTAGCCCGCCCACAGCACGCTGCGCGCGCCCAGTCGGCGGCCGACGGCGCCACGGACGATCGTCAGGCCCAGCTCCGAGGCGGAGTCGAAGACCCGGGGCTGCCCCTCGAGGTGCGCCCGCCAGGCTTCGGAGAGCTGCCCGATCGCAAGGGCCTGGAACCACAGCTGCCCGTCGGGCGAGCCCTGGGCGCGGGCGGCCGCGGCGGGCCCCAGCCAGAGGAGCAGCACGGCCACGGCCGTCCGGACCCGGCCGGCCACCCGGCGGGGGGCGTGAGCGTCGCGGTGCCGCCGTTGCATCGGCCCGAAGCGTACGTGGCCGGTCGAGGTATGGACAAATAGATTCTTCCGACTCTAATGTGAGGTTCTCCCTAATCGACGAGGCGCCCGCATGGACTGGCTGAACTACCACCACCTCCACTACTTCTGGATGACGGCCAAGGAGGGGAGCGTGTCGAAGGCGTCCGAACGCCTCCGGCTGTCGCTGCCGACCGTGTCGGCGCAAATCAAGCTCCTCGAGGAAGCCTTGAACGTCAAGCTGTTCGAGCGGAAGGGCCGAACCCTCGTCCTGACGGACACGGGCCGCGTGGCCTTCCACTACGCCGACGAACTCTTCGGCATCGGGCGCGATCTCGTGGACGCCATCAAGCAGGGGCACGTGGGGCGCGCCGTGCCGCTCACGGTGGGCGTGTCCAACGCGGTGCCGAAGCTCATCGTCTGCCGGCTGCTCGAGCCCCTGATCAGGGAGGACGACTCGGTGCGCCTGATCTGCCGGGAGGAGAACACGGACCACCTGCTGACCCAGCTCGCCACGCATACCGTGGACGTGGTCCTCACCGACACGCCGGCGCCGCCCCACGTCCGGGTGAAGGCGTTCAACCATCTCCTCGGCGAGTCCCATACCGCGTTCTTCGCCCCCACCGCCCGCGCGGGCCGCCTCCGCCGGCGGTTTCCGCAATGTCTCAAGGACCTGCCGATGGTCGTGCCGGCCTCGAGCACGGCGCTCCGTCGGGACCTCGAGAGCTGGTTCGACCGCATCCGCGTGCGCCCCCGCATCGTCGGCGAGTTCGAGGATCCGGCGCTCATGAAGAGCTTCGGCGCGGAAGCCGGCCTGGCCTTCCCTGCGCCGGCCGCCATCGAGCGCGACGTCTGCCGGGTGTACGGCGTGGCGGCCTTCGGGCGCACCGAACTGGTGCGCGAACGCTACTACGCCATTTCGGCCGAACGCCGCGTGAAGCACCCGGCCGTCCGCGCCATCACGACGACGGCCCGCGACGGCCTCTTCGCGTAGCGCCGGGGACGTCACCTAGAGATTCTCGAATCCACGATTCGTCATTTCGTTATTTTGCGAGCCAGGAGATCCGGCTAGCCTCGGTAGGGTCGCGCCCGTCGCGGCGCCAGCGAGGAGTCCCGATGCACCAGCCCGCGTCGTTCGTCGAGAACCTGAAGTCCGATCTGCCCGCCAGCCTGGTCGTCTTCCTGGTCGCCACGCCGCTCTGTCTCGGCATTGCCCTGGCGTCCGGAGCGCCCCTGGCGGCGGGCCTCATCTCCGGCATCATCGGCGGTATCGTGGTGGGCGCCGCGAGCGGATCGGCGCTCGGCGTGTCCGGCCCGGCGGCCGGCCTCGCCGTCATCGTGCTCACGGCCATCCAGGACCTCGGGTCGTTCGAGGCCTTCCTGGTCGCCGTCGCCCTGGCCGGCGTGATCCAGATCGCCCTCGGCTTCGCCGGGGCCGGCGTCATCGGCTACTACTTCCCGTCGTCGGTCATCAAGGGGATGCTCGCCGGCATCGGCCTGACCATCATCCTCAAGCAGCTCCCGCACGCGGTCGGCTACGACGCCACCCCGGAGGGGCCGCTGGCGTTCGCCCCGCCCGGAAGCGAGAACACCGTCTCGGGCCTGGCGCACATGTTCGCGTCCATCCAGCCCGGCGCGCTCGTCGTCGCCCTGGCGTCGCTCGCCGCGCTCATGCTGTGGGAGCGGCCGGCCGTCCGCCGCGCCCGGATGAGCCTCTGGATCCAGGGCCCGCTCGTCGCCGTGGCGCTGGGCATCGGGCTGAACGAGTTCTTCCGCCGCGTGGTGCCCGGCCTCACCATCGAGCCCTCGCACCTGGTGCAGATTCCGACCGCATCAGAGCTGAGCAGGCTCGCCACGCTCCGTGACCTTCCCCGACCTCTCACCTCGGGAACGCAGCGATCTACACGACGGCGATCACGCTCGCGGTGGTGGCCAGCCTCGAGACCCTCCTGTGCGTGGAAGCCGCCGACAAGATGGACGATGAAGCGGGTCACGCCGACGGACCGCGAGCTCAAGGCGCAGGGGCTGGGCAACCTGGTGGCGGGCCTCGTCGGCGGCCTGCCGGTCACGCAGGTCATCGTCCGGAGCTCCGCCAACGTCCAGTCGGGCGCCCGGACGAAGACGTCCGCCGTGTTGCACGGCGTCCTGCTGCTCCTGGCGGTGGCCAGCGTGCCCGCGCTGCTGAACCTGATTCCGCTGGCCGCCCTCGCCGCGATCCTGCTCACGGTCGGCTACAAGCTGGCGAAGCCCGCGGTCTTCAGATCATGTATCGCCAGGGGTGGTACCAGTTCGGCCCGTTCCTGGTCACGGTCGTCGGCATCCTCGCGACCGACCTGCTCGTGGGCATCGGCCTCGGGATGACGGTGGCGGTGTTCGCCATCCTCCTGAACAACTACCGGAACCCGTACTTCGTGGACTCCGATCCCTCCACGGCCGTCCGCCTGACGCTGTCGGAAGACGTGTCGTTCCTGAACAAGGCGGCCATCATGAAGACGCTGGCGGCGATTCCCGCCGGCGCGACGGTCGAGATCGACGCCCGCCGGTCGATGAGCATCGACTACGACGTCTACGAAATCCTCAAGGACTTCGAGCAGCGGGCCTCGCTGCTCGACATCGACCTGACCATCCACGGCCTCGACACGCTGCGTCGCGAGAACGACGCCATGCGGCGCGTCGAACACGCCGTGCGCCTGGTTCCCCAGGCGCGGACAGGTGCGACCACGGAGGCACAGACCGCCTGAGCCAAGGGACGGGCGCGCGACCGAGCGCGCAAAGGAGGACCCGGTGCGTACTCAGACCAAGGACACGCTGCAGCAACTGACTCCACGGAAGGCCTACGAGATCCTCGCCGAGGGCAACCGGCGATTCGTGAGCAACATCCGCTACAACCGCAACCTGCTCGAGCAGGTCAACGAGACCTCGGACGGCCAGTATCCGTTCGCGGTCGTGCTGAGCTGCATCGACTCGCGCACGTCCGCCGAGCTCATCTTCGATCAGGGACTCGGCGACATCTTCAGCGTTCGCATCGCCGGCAACGTGCTCAACGAGGACATCCTCGGCAGCATGGAGTTCGCCTGCCAGGTGGCGGGGTCGAAGCTCATCGTCGTGCTGGGCCACACGCGGTGCGGGGCGGTCAAGGGCGCCTGTCAGGGCGTCAGGCTGGGCCACCTCTCCGGCCTGCTCGACAAGATCGGCCCTGCCGTCCGCGCCGTCGATGAGACGGGAGGCGGCCGGCTGACGCCCGACGAGCGGGTGGAGCAGGTGGCCGTGGCCAACACGCGGGCGCAGATTCAGTCCATCCTGGATCGCAGCCCGATTCTCAAGCGGCTGTTCGACGAGGGCAAGGTCGGTCTCGTCGGCGGCATGTACTCCGTGGAGAGCGGAGACGTGTCGTTCTTCGAGCCACGCTTCTCGGAGGCGCCGGAGCCCCTGCTGGCGGCCACCGCCTGACACGACGGCCGGGCTTGGCCGCCTCGACAGCGCAGCCGGCCTCCGTGCCGGGGTGCGGCGCCTAGCCGTGCGCCAGCGTCTCGCCGAGCTGGTCGGCGACGAGATCCTCGAGCACGATCTCCAGCTCGGCGAGCGCCACGTCGGAGATGCCCAGCGCCGAGGCCTCCGGCAGCGCCGCCAGGTCGAGTGACGCCTCGGGGCGGAGGCTGGCGCCGACTTTGGCCGACGCGTGGTTGGCCAGCCGGACGGCGTTCAGGGCCACGTTGGTGGCGTCGAGCGAGGTCGGTGTGAGTGATCGCGGACGATCACCTGATACACCTCCGGGAGGTTCAGGCCGCCAGGGAGTCGGTGGCCCGTCGGTGCTGCGACCCCCGCGCAGCACTTCCTCGACCAGCTCCGGCGAGACCCCCGCGCCCCGGGCGCGGACAGCATCTGGTCGAGCACGCGCAGCGAGGACAATGCGATGTCGTGGATGGCGCGCCGATGAAGACAGTTTCGCCCAACTGCGGGTAGCGGACGCGCGCGATCCACTCCGCGGCCAGCGCAGGCCGACGCGTGGTGCCACAGCATCTTCATGAGCGCCGCGATGGTCGGCGTCCTGGCGGAGTAGCGGCTCTTCTCGCTGGCCAGGAACACCAGGTTCGCCGCGCGGCAAGCCCAGGCGGAGGATCGCCGCCTTGATGCTCGCCACCTCGGACAGGCCGCCGAAGAAGGCTGAATTGGCCGCGCGCAGGACTTCGGCGACCGGGGCGGGGTCGGATTCGATCGCGCGTTCGATCTCGCCGATGTCGCCCAGCTGTCGGCGCGGGTCGCCTGCTGGACCTTGCGGGCGACGTCGCTGAAGACGGGAGCGTGACCCGCTTCTCGGTTGCGAATTCCAGGATCTGGTCCAGGAGCGGACGCTCGTCGCGGACGCCCTCGCTCCTGGGCGAGGGGGCTGCGGGGCGCCGGCGGCCTGCCTGGGCGGTGTGGGGGCGGCGGCAGGCCCGCGGCGGCCCCCGCAGGCCGCGCTGGCCGTGCCGGAAGGGCTTCCGGGCGGGCGTGCTCATTCGGAGACTCCGAGCAGACGATGCAGGTCGCGGACGGGACGCGGCGGAAGTCGCGGCAACTGGCGCATGATTTCCTCGAACGACGTGAGGCCAGCGGCGGCTTTCGCGATCCGTCGATCGATGAGCGTCACCATGCCGCTCGCCTCGATGCAGACCTTGCGGATCTCGAACGCCGAGCGCCGTGACAGCACCGCGTCGCGCTACAGCTCGTTCAGCACCAGGGATTTCGAACACGGCCACGCGCCCCCGATACCCCGTGGCGGCAGGCCGGACATCCGCGGCCCCGCTTGAAGGTCAGGCCCGCCGCTTCCACGGGCGAGTAGCGAGGCGCGAGAGCTCGTGCGGCGCGTCAGCACGTGGTCCTCAGCGCACGTGGGACAGACGCGCCGGACGAGCCGCTGCGCCACCACGCTCACGACCGTGGACGAGATGAGGAACGCCTCGATGTTCATGTTCAGCAGGCGCACGATGCCGCCGATCGAGTCCTCGGTGTGGAAGGTGGTGAGGACCTTGTGGCCGGTGAGGGCGGCGTTGATGGCGACCTCTGCGGAGAAGGAGTCGCGGATCTCGCCGATGACGATGACGTCCGGGGTCTGGCAGATGATATTGCTTGAGCGTCTCGGCGTACTTGGCTGATCTTCGGGTTGATCGAGCATTGCAGGTGCGGCTCGATCATGTATTCGACGGGGTCCACATCGGCGGTGATGATGCTCGTCTTGGCAGCCGTTCAGGTAGTTCACGGCCGCGTAGAGCGTCGTCGTCTTGCCGGACCCCGTGGGGCCGTCACGATCACCACCCCGCTCAGGACGTCCAGGGCGTCGCGCTGCAGCAACTCCAGCATGCGCGACGCCATCCCGATCTCGCGGATGCCCAGGAGCGTGTCCCGGTGGTTCAGGAGGCGCATCGACCTTCTCGCCGTGGACCGTCGCGTGAATCGAACCACGCGCGTCGACCCGTGCCCCGCGTGCCCTCGTACTGGATACGCCCGTCCTGGTGGCGGCGCCGCTCGGCGATGTCCGCGCCGGCCATCACGCCAGGTACGGCCCCGACGCGCCGACTGGTCCAGCAGGACGTCGGCGTGCGGCATCATCACGCCGTCCTGGCGGAACCGGATGCGCAGGCGCTCGCGGCCGGCTCGGTGGATGTCGCTGGCCGGGCGGCCATGGCCTCCTCGAGGAGACGGTTGACGGTCGCGACGGCGCCTGCTCGGGACCACAGGCCCACGGCCACGCCGTCGCTCACGCTTCAACGCAGTGCAGCGCCGGGCCATCGCCAACGGCCCGGCGATGCCCGTCACCAGGTCCTTGCCAGAAGTACACGGCGCGCGACCTCGAGCGCTCCGCGAGAGGTCGGATCCACGAAGACGGCAGTACGCACCCGCCGTCGTGGCGCAGCGGAGGAAGCCGTGGGTCCGGTAGACGGCCAGGGATGCCCGCTTCAGCAGCGCCGCGTCGAGCAGGGTGCCGTCGAGGCGCGAGGCGCGCTCGACGCCAGGTGATCGGCGACGGCCGAGGGTGGCTCCAGTTCCGCCGATGAAGTGGTTGTCCACGAGCACGTCGGCCAGCGACGTGGACGGGCGCTCCCGCTGGAGCGCCAGCGCCAGCGTCAGCTCGTGCGGTTCGACCAGGCCGAGTTCGGCGAGCAGGTCCTCGAGCGGCGCGTCGAGGGGGCTGGACCGGAGGGCCGCCCGCACCTGCGCCTCCGAGACGTGCTTCATCTCGAGCAGCACGGACGTGAAGGTACGTGTCGCCTTGACCTTCGCGTGGACCCGCGTGGCGAGGCCGAGCTGCGCCGGGGTCAGATGTCCGCCGGCGAGGAGGCGCTCGGCCAGCTGGTCGCCGACCGGGCGGCCGGCCTTCGCCGGACGGATCGCCGGCGGATCCGCAACGGCGGCCGGCTCGCCGGCGCGGGCGGCGGCCGCTGGAGAGGGCGACGGGGTGTCCGGGTCCATGGCTGTCCGCTCGGACCCGGAATCGGCCGGCAGCGGGCAGGCTTGAGGCGCCGGGACTCAGCTGGCCAGCGGCGGTCGCGCTGGCCCTCCGGCGCCGTGGCGGCCCGCTGACGCGGCGCGGTGCGACGCGCCGGGCACCTGACGGGGGTGAGCGCCGCCCGCTACTGCGGAGGCACGATGCGCCCGCCGGTCAGGAACCGGCGGTACTGCTTGTACTGGGTGCTGACCCGGGACCTCGGCATGCCCGCCCCGCGCGTGACGCGGAGGGTGGTGGACGAGACGGGCAGCACGATCGACTCCTCCGGGTCGTCGAACCGCAGGCGCTTGAAGCGGTAGCTCGTGTCGAACCGCTCCATCGTCCAGAAGGGCGGAACGCCGTGCCGGCGGGTGAGCTCCCTGGGCAGCGGCACGTCCACGAAGCCCTTCAGGTGCTGGTCCACGCGCAGCACGTCGTAGGTCTCGACGTCCACCCAGATCCGGCCGCGCATCCCGCCGTTCAGGTCGTAGCTGACGCAGTCCTCGTTGTCCTCCACCAGCCGGACGTCCACCGTGATCTCGGCTCTCTCCCGGAAGTCGATCTGGATGGTGTCCCGCCCGTCGACCTTGCCGCGGCCCGCCAGCTTCCACGAGTAGTCGTCGCGCTGGCTCGGCAGCAGCATCGAGAGGATCTGCGTCTCGGTGTCGTTCTGCTCGGGCGTCGTGCAGTTGTTGCGGTCGTTCTCGCGGGGCCGCCGCCCGTTGACCTTGACCACCTGGCGCATCGTCTGGGCCTCGGTCGCAGCGTCGCCGTCGGCGCCGGGCGCCCACGACAGCCGGAGTTCGGATTCGACCGTGCGCCCCGGGCCGTCGCCGGCGAGCCCCCAGTTGAGGGGCTGGATGACGACCGTCTCGGTGCACACGAGCGACTGCGCGCGCGTGAAGAAGTCCTCCACGCGACCGGCGGCGCGATCGAGCGTCGCGGCGAGATCGTCCTCCTGCGCCGTGCGCGTGTGCACCAGCACGCCGGCCAGCAGGACGATCGCGCCCGAGAGCCCGGGGCCGCCCGCACGACGCCAGCGCGCCAGGGCGGTCAACACGGTCGTGGCCAGAAAGTATAGCGGCGTGTGTCACCATGATCCACGTCCGCCGACCCACGCCAGCCCTGCCGATGTCCGTCCCCGTGTCGACGTCCGAACTCAGCCCGCCGCCCGGCGTCCCGGCCCTCGCCGAGGCCCTCGAACGCTATTGGGGCTACACCGCCTTCAGGCCGCTCCAGCGGGAGGCCATGGGCGCGATTCTCGATCGCCGCGACTCGGTGGTCGTGATGCCCACCGGCGCCGGCAAGTCGTTGTGTTTCCAGGCCCCGGCGCTGGTCCTGGAGGGACTGGCCCTGGTCGTCTCGCCCCTCATCTCGCTGATGAAGGACCAGGTGGACACGCTCGTGGGCAACGGCGTGGCGGCGGCCTGCTACAACAGCGCGCTCTCCGCCGAGCGCAAGGCGGCCGTGCTCGACGACGTCCGCGCCGGCCGCGTGAAGCTGCTCTACGTCTCGCCCGAACGGCTCGTCGGCGACGGCGCCGACGCCTTCCTCCGCCGGATTGCGGAGGGCGCCGCGCCGCTGGCCTTCGTGGCCGTGGACGAGGCGCACTGCATCAGCCAGTGGGGCCACGACTTCCGCCCGGAGTACCGCCAGCTGGCGCGGCTGCGCGAGGCCTTCCCCGGCGTCAGCCTGCACGCGTTCACGGCGACGGCCACCGCCCGCGTCCGGCGCGACATCACCGAGCAGCTCGCGCTGCGCGCGCCGCTCGAGCTCGTCGGGTCCTTCGACCGGCCCAACCTGACCTATCGCGTCGTGCCGCGCTCGGCGCTCAAGACGCAGATCCTCGACGTGCTCCGCCGGCACGAGGGCGAAGCCGGCATCGTCTACTGCACCTCGCGGAAGGACGTCGACGGCCTGGCCGCGTGGCTGCGGGACGAGGGCCGGCGCGCCGTGCCGTACCACGCCGGCCTGTCCGACGACGAGCGGCACCGCCACCAGGACGCGTTCCTCGACGAGCACGCCGACGTGGTGGTGGCGACGGTGGCCTTCGGCATGGGCATCGACAGGTCCGACGTCCGCTTCGTGGTGCACGCCGGCGCCCCGCAGTCGCTGGAGCACTACCAGCAGGAGTCGGGCCGGGCGGGGCGCGACGGGCTCGAGGCCGAGTGCGTGCTCATCGTGTCCGGCGCGGACTTCCTGAAGTGGCGCACGCTGCTCGAGAAGAACGGCGAGTGGAACGATCAGCGCCGGTCGCTCCTGCGGGACATCGAGCGATACGCCTCCGGCGTCGGGTGCCGGCACCGCCACCTCCTCGCGCACTTCGGCGAGCGCTATCCCAAGGACGAGTGCGGCGCCTGCGACTTCTGCCTCGGCGAGCTGGAGTCGGTGGCCGACCCCGTCACGGTCGCACGGAAGATCCTCTCCTGCGTCGCGCGGGTGGGGCAGCGCTTCGGCGCCGCGCACGTCACCAACGTGCTCAGGGGCGCCTCGACCGAGGCGGTCACCTCGCGGGGGCACGGCACGTTGTCCACCTTCGGCCTCCTCGCCGAGTCCTCCGTGGACGACGTGCGCGGCTACATCGACCAGCTGCTCGGCCGCGGGCTGCTGCAGCAGGTGGGCGACCAGTACCCCGTACTGGCGCTCACCGACCAGGGCGTCGCGCTCCTCAAGGACGCGCAGGCGGCGCCGGACCTCACGCTGGCGCGGCAGCGCCGGCCCGATCCCGCGCGGGCCTCCCGGATGTCCAAGGCGCAGACGGAGGGGTGGGAAGGCGTCGACCGGGCGCTCTTCGAGGCGCTGCGCGCGTTCCGTCTCGGCGAGGCCCGCCGCCGCGGCGTGCCGCCGTACGTGGTCTTCCACGACACGACGCTCCGCGAGCTGGCCCGCCTGAAGCCCGTCACCCTCGACCAGCTGCGGCACGTCTACGGTGTTGGCGCCCGGAAGGCCGAGGATCTCGGCCAGGCCGTGCTGGACATCGTCGCCGGGCACGCCTGAGCCCGTCGCGCGGCGGCCCCACGCCCCCTGGCGCCTTGCGGTCCACGTGGCTATGTAGTAGATCTACACAGCCATGCGGAAGATGGGCGCCTCGCTCGTCGCCGTGCTGCAGGCGGTCGCCTCCGGCACGGCCTACGGCTTCGACATCATCGACGCGACCGGGCTGCCGTCCGGCACCGTGTATCCCGCGCTGTCGCGCCTCGAACGCGACGGCTACCTCCGGTCGAGCTGGGAGGACGACGCGGCGGCGTTCGCGGCCGGACGTCCGGCCCGGCGCTACTACCGCGTGACCGCCGACGGCACGCGCGCCCTTGGCGATGCCGTCGCGCACTACCGGGCGCTCCTGCCCATGCGGCCGGTGCGGGGACGGACGCCGTGAGGACACCGCCCCGCGTCTGCCGCTGGCTGATCGCGGCGGGTGCGGCGCTCGTGCCGGCCCACCAGCGCGACGACTGGCGGCGCGAGTGGCTGTCGGAACTGCAGGCCGCGCTCGTGCCGGCCCCCGCGCGCACGCCGCCGTCCCCGGCGGCCCTCGCCGTCCGGTGCCTCGGCGCGCTCGTGCACGCCGGGTGGCTGCGCTGGCAGCAGGGGAGGCTCGACATGTGGACCTACGACGTCAGGATCGCGGCGCGATCGCTCTTGCGGCAGCCCGCGTTCACGGCCGTGGCGGTACTGACGCTCGCGCTCGGCATCGGCGCCAACGCGGCCGTCTTCAGCGCGGTGTACGCCGTGCTGCTGCGCCCGCTCCCATACCCGGCGCCCGATCGCCTCGTCGCCGTGGCCACGGCCTCGCTCCAGTCGCCCGACCTGGGCGGCAGCTCCTCGCCGCCGGACTTCACCGACTGGCACGACGGCGCCTCGAGCTTCGACGCGCTGGCCGCGATCTCGACCGAGAGCTTCGCCGTGTCGGGCACGACCCCGGCCGAGCAGGTCTCGGGCGCGTCGGTGACGGGCGAGTTCTTCGACGTGCTCGGCAGGCCCGCGGCGCGCGGGCGCCTCCTGACGGCCAGCGACGTCGGCGAGGGCGCCGCGCCGGTGGCCGTGCTGAGCGAACGCCTGTGGGCCAGCCGCTACGGCCGGTCGGAGCACCTCGTCGGCACGCTGGTCACGGTGGACGGCGTGGCCCGCGAGGTCGTCGGCATCCTGCCGGCGGGCGCGGCGTATCCGCTGGATGCCGACGTCTGGGTGCCGCTCGGATTCACGCCCCGCGATCTCGAGACCCAGCGCGGCGCGATGTACCTCGACGTGGTCGGACGTCTGCGGGGGGACCGCACGATGGCGGAGGCGAGCGCCGATCTCCGGGCCATCGCGGCACGGCTCGCCGCGGCCTATCCCCGCACCAACGACGAGCGCACCGTGATCGTGACGCCCCTGCGAGACGCGATCGCCGGCGGCGTGCGCGCCTCGCTGCTCATGCTGCTCGCGGCCGCCGGCCTCGTCCTGCTCGTCGTGTGCGTGAACGTCGCCGGCCTCGTCCTGACGCGGGCCCTGGGGCAGACGCAGGACCTGGCCCTCCGGGCGGCGCTCGGCGCGGCGCCGTGGCGCCTGGTCCGGGGCGCGCTGGCCGAAGCCGTCGTGCTGGCAGGCGCGGGCGCCGTCGCCGGCGCCGGCCTCGCCTGGGCCGCCGTCCGGGGGATGGCGACCCTGGAGTTCGCCGAGCGCTGGCCGATCCTGGCCGGCACGCGGCTCGACGCCGTGTCCCTCGCCGCCACGGTGCTGCTCGCGTCGCTCACGGCGCTGGCGGTCGGGGTCCTGCCGGCGTGGCGTGCGTCACGGGCCGCGCGCCTGGCCGGCGCGCACGACGGGCTGCGGTCCACCTCGTCGGCGCGTTCGCGCTCGCTCCTCGTCGTCGCCGAGGTCGCCCTCGCGCTCGTGCTCGTCATCGGGGCGCTGACGCTGCTGCGCAGCTTCTCGCGCATGACGGCCGTACCTCGCGGCTTCGACGTGAGCGACACGATCCTCACGACGTCGCTCACGCTGCCCGACGCCCGGTACGGGACGCCGGCTTCGCGCGCCGCCTACGTCGAACGCGCCCTCGCCGGCATTCGCGCCCTGCCGGGCGTCGAGGCGACGGGCGCGGTGTTCGGGCTGCCGCTCACGGGCTTCGGCTACAGCATCTCGGTGCTGTCGCGCGACGGCGTGGCCATGCCGGTGACGCCGCAGGAGGAAGTGCTCGTGGCCGTGCGGGCGGTGACCCCGGACTACTTCAAGGCGATGGGCATCGCCGTGACGCGCGGCCGGGGGTTCGGCTCCGGCGACGGCGCCGGTCAGCCTCGCGTGGTGATGGTGGACGAGCAGGCGGCGCGGGTGCTGTGGCCGGACGCCGATCCCCTGGGCCACTCGCTGCAGATCGGCACGCACCTGGCGCAGCGCGACGCGCGGACGGGCGGCACGGTGGTGGGCGTCGTCGCCAACCTGCGCGAGGGCCCGGTCGACCGGCCGCAACGACCGACGCTGTACGTGCCGCACGCGCAGGAGCCGACCTCGTTCGTCTCGATTGCCATCCGCGGCGCCGGCCGGACGCCCGAGGTCGCGGGCGTGCGCGCGGTGCTGAACGGGCTCGACCCCGACGTCCCCATGTTCCGCGTCCGAACGGTGGCCCAGCTCGGCCAGACCGTCGTCGCGCTGCCGCGGCTGCTGATGGCCCTGATGGCGCTCTTCGCGGCCGCCGCCTTGATCGTGGCCTCCGTCGGGCTCTACGGGCTGATGGCGCAGTCGGTCGCCGCGCGCGTGCGCGAGATCGGCGTCCGGCGGGCCGTCGGTGCGACCGGGCTCGACGTCGTCGGCCTGATCGCGCGGCACGTGGGCGCGACGCTGAGCGCCGGCGCCGTGCTCGGCATCGCCGGGGCATGGCTCGCCACCGGTACGATCGATCGCTTCGTGTACGGGCCCGGCGGGCCGGATGCGATCGCGTACGCGGCGGCCATCGCGGCCCTGGCGGCCGCCGGCGGGCTCGCCGCGCTGGTCCCGTGCCGGCGCGCGCTCGCGGTGGATCCCTCCGTGGCGCTGCGGGCGGAATAGGCCGCGCGAGGCGGCGGCCGCGGTCCCGCCGACGGCGTGCGGTAGAATCCGCCCGTGGTTCGCCAGTATCTCCAGCTCGGGTCGCGGACGCTCGCCTATCTCGACAGCGCGCCCGAGGCCGCGGCGTCGCCCGTGATCGTGCTGGTCCACGCCTTCCCGCTCGGCGCCCAGATGTGGGAGCCGCAGTTCCGGGGCGCATTCTACGGCTGGCGGCTGCTCGCGCCCGATCTGCGCGGCTTCGGTGGATCGACCGACGAACGCGACGAGGGTGCGTCGCCCGGGATCGACGACTACGCCGACGACGTCGCCGCGCTCGTCCGCGAGGTGTGCGGCGGCCGACCCGTCGTGCTGTGCGGGCTGTCCATGGGCGGCTATGTGGCCTTCGCGGTCGTGCGCCGCAACCCCGCGCTCGTCCGGGCGCTCGTCCTCGCCGACACGCGGGCCGGAGCCGATTCGCTCGAGGGCCGTGCCGCGCGCAAGGCCATGCTGACGGTGCTCGAGCACGACGGCCCGCAGGGCGTGGCGCGCGATATGATGCCGCGCCTGCTCGGCGCCACCACGCGCGAAAAGAACCCCGGCGTGGAAGAGACCGTGCGGCTCCTCATCAAGCGCCAGTCGCCGGCGGCCATCCGCGACGCGATCCACCGGATGATGGAGCGGCCGGACTCCCGTGCGCTGCTGTCCACGATCGGCGTGCCGACGCTCGTGATCGTCGGCGAAGAGGACACGCTCACCCCACCGGCCGAGTCGGAGGCCATGGCGGCGGCGCTGCCCAACGCGTCGCTCGTCCAGGTGGCCGGCGCGGGTCACCTGGTGAACCTGGAGCAGGGACAGGCGTTCGAGGCGTCGGTGGAGGATTTCCTCGCCGGCCTGCCCGCCCACGCCTAGAGCGCGCCGGCATGGACCTCGGACTGAACGGCAAGGTCGCCATCATCACGGGCGCCAGCCGGGGCCTGGGCCTGGCCAGCGCCCGCGCCCTCGTGGCGGAGGGATGCCACGTCTGCATCTCGGCCCGCGGCGAATCCGGCCTGGCCGCCGCCGCACGCGAGCTGACCGCGGCGGCCCGTCCACCGGCGCGGGTGCTCGCGGTGGCCGCGGACCTGGCGACCGAGGCGGGCGTCCACCTGGTCGTCGACCGCACGGTCGAGCAGCTCGGCGGCGTGGACGTGCTCGTCAACAACGTGGCCCTCGCGCGGGGCGCGGACCTCGTCGGCACGACCGACGCGGACTGGCAGGAAGCGTTCGACCAGACGCTCTTTCCGGCGATCCGCGCCTCACGCCTCGCCGTCCCGCACATGCGGGCCCGGGGCGGCGGCGTCATCGTGATCGTCTCGTCGATCTTCGGCCGTGAAGCCGGCGGCCGCATGACCTACAACGCGGTCAAGGCCGCCGAGATCAGCCTGGCGAAGTCCATGGCGCGCGAGCTGGCCGCCGACAACATCCGCGTGAACAGCGTGGCACCCGGGTCGATCCTGTTCCCGGGCGGGTCGTGGCACAAGCGCCAGCAGGCCGATCCGGACGGCATTGCCGCGTTCGTCCGGGCCGAGCTGCCGTTCGGCCGGTTCGGCCGGCCCGACGAGGTCGGCGACGTCGTGGCGTTCCTCGCCTCCTCGCGTGCCAGCTGGGTGAGCGGCACCTCCGTCGTCGTCGACGGCTGCCAGAGCCGCGCGTTCTAGCGGCGCCGCCTGGCGTCGGGCGAAACCCGCAGGGGGCGCCGCGGCGTCCTACAATCGACCCACCGCCATGGCTTCCAGCCTGCCCGCCCTGGGCGCCCAACTCCTGCACTACCGCGTGATCGAGCGCCTCGGCGCCGGTGGCATGGGCGAGGTGTTCCTGGCCGAGGACACGCGGCTCGGGCGGCAGGTCGCGCTGAAGTTCCTGGCGCCGGCCGGAGAAGCCGATCCCGAGGCGCGCGAGCGCCTGGTGCGCGAGGCCCAGGCGGCGTCCATCCTGCGCTCGCCGCACGTGGCCGTCACCTACGACCTCGTCGAGCACGGCGACGCGCTCTTCATCGCGATGGAATACGTGCAGGGCGAGTCCCTGTCGGCGCGCATCGCCCGGGGCGGCCTCGACGTGGCCGAGGCGCTCGAGATCGCCATGCAGGTGGCCGACGCCCTCGACGAGGCCCACCAGCGCGGCATCGTCCACCGCGACATCAAGAGCGACAACGTGATGCTCACGGATCGTCAGCTCGTCAAGGTGCTCGACTTCGGCCTGGCGAAGTTCCTCAGGCGGAAGGAGGACCAGGTCGCGAAGACGCTGGCCGTGACCACGCCGGGACTCGTGCTGGGCACCCTGCACTACATGGCGCCGGAACAG
Organism: Vicinamibacterales bacterium; assembly: GCA_041394705.1. Classification (GTDB taxonomy): domain Bacteria; phylum Acidobacteriota; class Vicinamibacteria; order Vicinamibacterales; family UBA2999; genus CADEFD01. The sequence goes on along the minus strand of JAWKHS010000005.1, from coordinate 32,879 downwards.
CTGCGCGGCGGGGAGGTGGACCACCGCGCGGACCTCTTCGCCGTCGGCGCCGTGCTGTACGAGATGCTGGCGGGCCGTCCGCCGTTCGCGGCGCCGAGCATGGCCGAATCGGCCGAGCGCATCCTCACCGCCGAGCCCGAGGCGCTGGCCCGCTTCAACTACGCGGTGCCGGCCGATGTCGACGCGCTCGTGCGCAAGGCGCTGGCCAAGGCCCCGGACTACCGCCACCAGTCGGCCCGCGAGCTCTACCTGGACATCTACCACGCCCGCGAGCGGCTGCTGCGCGAGCGCTCCTCGGGCTCGCGCCACACGTGGCGGCCGGGCATGCACATGCCGCCGGTCGGCTTCGGACAGCCCGCGCCCGCGCCGGCGCCCGCCGGGCGCAGCGTCGCGGTCCTGGCGTTCGCGAACCTGACGGGCAACCCGGCCGACGAGTGGGTGGGCCAGGGCATGGCCGAATCGCTCACGGCCGACATCGCCAAGGTCCGAGGCCTGCGCAGCATCTCGCGCGAGCAGATCTTCGACGTCCAGCGCGGGTTCGGCGGCGCGTCCGGACGGATGGAGGACGAACGCCAGGCCATCGAGCTCGGCCGCCGCCTGGGCGCCACGTGGGTGGTGGCCGGCGCCGTGCAGCGCCTGGGCGAGCGCGTCCGCGTCACGGCGCAGACCATCGCCGTGGAGGAGGGCCGCACCGTCTGGTCCACGAAGCTCGACGGCACCATGACCGGGATCTTCGACCTGCAGGACCAGCTCGTCGAGGAGCTGGTGCGGCACGGGCTGCAGCGCGAGCTCGAGCAGACCGAGAAGCGCGCCATCGGCGCCGACGCCCACGCGCCCGAGGCGTACGAGGCCTTCAACCGGGGCATGCTGAACCTGCGCATCGCCACCGAGGACTCGGTCGAGCGGGCGATCGGCCTCTTCCGGCGGGCCATCGAGATCGAACCCGACTACGTGGACGCCCTCGTCGCGCTCGGCAATGCGCTCCAGATCCGGGGCTCGTTCCTGTCCCTGCCGGAGGTCCTGGCCGAGAGCCGGCGGCTCCTCGAGAAGGCCATCGCCATCGCACCCGATCGCGCCGAGGCCCACGTGCGGCTCGGCCAGACGCTCGCGTCCCAGGGCGAGACCGGGCCGGGCGAGGCCGCCATCCGCCACGGGCTCGGGTTGTCGCCGGACAGCGCCCTCGCCCACGCGCAGCTGGCGCGGCTCCTCTGGCTCGGCCGCGGCGACATCGCCGGCGCGCTGGCGCACTTCGCCCGCGCCGCCGCGCTCGCGCCCGAGGCCGGCTACACGTACCTGCAGATGGCGCTCCTGCAGGCGCTCAGCCGCGACTTCGACGACGCGGAGCGCTCCGCGCGTGCGGCCGTGGACCTCCAGGCCAAGGCGATGTCGGGCGCCCAGGGCCTCATCGTCGTCGGCGCGCACATGCGGCTCGGCTACGTGCACTACCTCGCCGGACGGATCGACGAAGCCATCCGCGAGTACCAACGCGAGTTGACCTTCCTCACCCACGCCGAGCACGGGCTCCGCGAGCGGTCGCTCATCGAGGTGCACCAGAAGCTGTCGGCGGCCTACGCCCGCCTCGGCGACCACGCCGCGTCCGCCGACAGCGCCGGCCGCGCCCTGGAGGCGTTCGAGCGCCGGCTGGCCGCGGGCGGCGACGACCCCTACACCCGCTACTACGTCGCGGCCGTGCACGCGGGCCGCGGCGACGTGGACGCCGTCCTCGCGCACCTCGCGCGTCCCCTCGCCGAACTGGGGGCGTTCACCCGCTGGCGCCTGCCGCGGGATCCGGACTTCGCCGGCGTGCTCGGCGATGCCCGCCTGACCGCCGCGATCGCGACGGCGGCGAGCGCATGAGCGGATCCGGATCCGCCGGATCGCCGGCGCTCACGATCGGCGAGGCGCTCGCCCGCCTCGTCGCCTTCGGCACCACGATCTACCTGGCCCGCACCCTCGGCCCGGACACGTACGGCGTGGTGGCGGTGGCGGCCGGCGTGATGCTGTACCTCACCCAGGTGGCGGATTCGGGCGTCGAGCTGGCCGGCATGACCGAGGCGTCGACCGGCGCCGACGGCGCGACCGCCGTCGCGCGTGGCGCCATCCTGCACCGGTTGGCGATTGCCGGCGCGCTGATGCTCCTCCTGTGGCCCGCGGGCTGGCTGGCGATGCCGCAGCCCGATGGACGCGTGCTCGCCCTCTACACGCTGGGCCTGCCCGTGGCCGCGCTGAGCGTGCGGTGGGTGTACCTCGGGCTCCAGCGTCCCGGCAGCGTGGCCGTCTCGCGCATCCTCGGCGACGTGGCCACGGCCGGCGCCACGCTGGCGCTCGTCCACGGGGCCGGCGACGTGTACTGGGTGCCGCTCGCGGCCACGTTCGGCCTGGCCGTCGCCGCGCTGTGGCTCCTCGCGGGGACGCGTCGGCTGGGGGTCGATCTTCGCGCGCCTGGCGACCGCCTCCGAGCGGCCGCCATGCTGGCTCGCGGGCGGCGCCTCGCGCTCTTCCTGCTCCTGGGCCTCGTGCTTTACAACATCGACCTGCTGCTCCTCAGAGCGCTCAAGGGCGACGCGGACTCCGGGCGCTACGCCGCGGCGTACGTGCTCATCTCGTTCTCGGCGAATCTCGTCATCGGCTACACGCTGACCGTGCTGCCGGCCCTCGCCCGCGAGCGGGAGCCGACCGCCGCCACCGCCGGAATCTACGCCACCGGACTGGTCACGGCGTGGATGGCGACGCTGCCCGTCGCGATCGGCGGCGTGCTCGTGGCGCCCGCCGTCATCCAGGTGCTCTTCGGTCGCGCGTACGCGGACGGGGCCTCCGCGCTCGCCGTCCTCGTGCTGTCGGTGCCCATCAGCGGCGTGCGGGAGGTGGCCGTGGCCGCGCTGCTCGCGCGGCAGCGGGAGCCGGCGCTGCTGCGCGTGAACGCCCTGGCCGCGGCCGCGAACATCACGCTGAACCTCGCGCTCATCCCGCCCTTCGGCCTCGTGGGCGCGGCGTGGGCCACCGTCGCCACCGAGGTGGTCCGCACGTGGCTCGCCATGACGGCCGCCCGCCGGGCCGTACCGGGCCGGCTGCCCGTGACCGGGCTCGGCCGGGTGCTCGCGGCCGGGCTGGGCATGGGCGCCGCCATCGCCGTGTCGGGCACGAGCGGGACGCTCCTGGCGATCGGCGTCGGCGGCGTGGCCTATCCTGTGCTCCTGGGGCTGTTCGGCGCCGTCCGCGTCGGCGGACCTCAGCGGTTCCACGTGTCCACATGATGGCCTTCCGCACGCTGCTCGCCGCCGCGCTCGTCATCGCGCCGCTCGGCCTCCCGGTCCGCGCCCAGGGCCTCGCCGCGGACGTCGTCGATGCCGCCGCGCGCGATCTGCCCAAGCTCAGGAGCCTGCTCGTGAGCCGCCGGGGCGAGCTGCTCTTCGAGCGCTACTACCACGGCGCCCGGGCGTCGCAGCCGGCCAACGTGAAGTCGGCGTCGAAGAGCGTGATCTCGGCCCTGGTCGGGATCGCGATCGAGCGCCGGCTCATTCCGAGCGTGCGCGAGCCCGTGGCCACCTACTTCCCGCAGGTCGCCCGGGACCGCGACCCGGCCAAGCGGTCCATCACCGTCGAACACCTGCTCACGATGCGCGCCGGCCTGGCGAGCACGAGCGGCCGGGGCTACGGCGCGTGGGTGACCAGCCGCAACTGGGTGGACTACGTCCTCGCGCGTCCGATGCAGGCGGCGCCCGGCGCGGAGATGGACTACAGCACCGGGAACACGCACCTCCTGTCCGCCATCCTCACCAAGGCCACGGGGATGAGCACGCGCGCCTTCGCCAACGAGGCCCTGATGCGGCCCCTGGGCTTCACCCTGCCGCCCTGGCCCACCGACCCGCAGGGCATCTTCTTCGGCGGCAACGACATGCTGATGACGCCGAAGCAGCTGCTCGCCTTCGGCGAGCTGTACCTCAACGGCGGACGCGCGAACGGGCGTCAGGTGGTGCCCGAGGCCTGGGTGGCACGTTCGTGCGAGGGGCGGCCGCGGGCCCTGCCCGAGTTCGCGCGGGGCCCCGGCGGGCTGCGGGACCCGCTCCGCGATCGTGAGTACGGCTACCTGTGGTGGGTGGACGAGCTCGGCGGCCGCGAGACGTGCTTCGCCTGGGGCTACGGCGGGCAGTACGTCTTCGTCGTGCCGTCGCTGGATCTCGTCATCGCCACCACCTCGTCGCCGAACGTGAGCGAGGAGCGGCGCGACCACCGGCGGCAGCTCGTCGAACTCCTGACGCGGCACGTGATCGTCCCGCTGGCCGAGTGACCGGCGCCCGTCAGGGCTGCAGCGGGCCCGACGCCAGGCGGGCGGGCACGAAGCGGCCCCAGGCCACGACCGCCGACATCGCCGCCATCAGCACCGCCCACACCAGAGGGTTGGCCGGGGACACGGCCAGCGAGTAGCTGGCGTAGAACGCGGCGAGTCCCAGCGTCTCCAGCGTGAGTACGGCCGCCGCCAGCGGCGTCAGGTGCGGCATCCACCGGATGGCCGCCGGGACGACCAGCAGCACGCCCGCGACCATCTCGAGCGCGCCCAGCGCGCGCCAGCCGTCCGGCGGAAGGGCGCGCATCGCATCGGCCAAGGCCTGGCCCGCGAAGATCTTGTAGGCGCCCCCGGCCAGGCAGAGCAGGGCGAGCGCGATCTGGAACAGCCACAGGACTGCGTTCATCGGTCGTGTCTCCTTTCGGGCCCGCGTCCGTCGCGGCCGTCGATACAATGACGGTCCGCCGCGGAGGAATGTGACAGGTGCCCACGCCCGACCGGCTCGCGGAGCAGTTCGAGGCACACCGCCCGCACACGCGGATGGTGGCCTACCGGTTGCTCGGATCGACCGGCGATGCCGATGACGCCGTGCAGGAAGCGTGGCTGCGGCTGAGCCGCAGAGACGGCGAGGCCATCGACAACCTGCGCGGGTGGCTGACGACGGTGGTGGCCCGCGTGTGCCTCGACATGCTTCGGGCCCGGACCTCCCGCCGCGAGGATTCGCTCGACACCCACGTGCCCGACCCCATCGTCCAGCCGCTCGGCCGCTGGGACGGCGGCGTGGAAGCGGAGGTGGTGCGGGCCGATGCCCTGGGGCTGGCGGTGCTGGTCGTGCTCGAGTCGCTGGAGCCGGCGGAGCGGCTGGCCTTCGTCCTCCACGACGTGTGCGGCCTGAGCTTCGACGAGATCGCCCCAATCGTGGACCGCTCGGTGACCGCGGCCCGCCAGCTCGCCAGCCGCGCCCGCCGGCGCGTGCAGGATCGGACGCGCCCCCCGGACGCGGACCTCAGGGTCCAGCGCCAGGTCGTCGAGGCATTCCTGGCGGCGGTGCAGGCCGGCGATATTCCGGCTCTTGCCGCGGTGCTCGACCCCGGGATCGTGCTCCGCGCCGATGGCGGGGCGGCGGCGGGCATGTCGCGACTGGTCCGGGGCGCCGATTCGGTCGTGGCGCAGGCTGTGGCCTTCTCGAGGCTCGATCTCACGAGCCAGGTGGTGCTCGTGAACGGTCACGTCGGCGTCGTCTCGCGCCTGCCGGGCGGGCGGCTGCTGTCGGTGATCGGCTACACGGTGTCGGGTGGCAAGGTGGTCGAGATGGACGTCCTTGCCGACCCGGAGCGGCTCAGTCGGCTCGATCTGTCGGGCCTCGGGGCCTGACTGCGGACTGCCGTACGACCGGCCAGGGAAAGTGCGCGGCAGCGGCTCGGGGTGTCAGACTTCCTCCGAGCCCCGAGCCCCGAGCCCCGAGCCCCGAGCTCAGGCACTTTCGCCTGTTGATCGTCTGTGTCTGGGCGAGTACGATGCCGGGGCCTCCCCAGGACTGCACATGTCCGCACCGCCGATGCCGTCGCTTCCCGGGCCGTCCACCTCGCTCGTCGAGCGCAAGGACAAGGCGCTGCACGGGGCCCTCGAACACCTCGCGCCCGGGCCGTGGCTCGAACGGCCCGATACGCCCGACGGCGTGATCACGGCCGTCCGCCGGCTGCCGCCGGTGGAGGCCACGTACGCACCGTTTCCGGACGGACTGGATCCGCGGCTCCGGGTGGCGCTCGAGCGGCGCGGCCTTCGCCAGCTGTACGCGCACCAGGCCGAGGCGTACGCGCGCGTGGCGAACGGCGAGCACATCGTGGTCACCACACCGACGGCGTCGGGCAAGACGCTCTGCTACAACCTGCCCGTCCTCGACGCGATCCTGAAGGACCCGGCGGCGCGCGCGCTGTACCTCTTCCCGACCAAGGCGCTCGCGCAGGACCAGATGGCGGAGCTTCACGAGCTCACGGCACTCGTCACCGAGGCGGGCGGCGAGGCGATCGGCGTGCACACCTACGACGGCGACACGCCGGCCGACGCCAGGAAGACCATTCGCGCGCGGGCGCACATCGCGCTCACGAACCCCGACATGCTGCACGCGGGTGTGCTGCCGCACCATCCGCGGTGGGCGAAGCTCTTCGAGAACCTCCGCTACGTGGTCATCGACGAGCTGCACGCCTATCGCGGCGTGTTCGGCAGCCACCTGTGCAACGTCCTCCGGCGCCTCCAGCGGATCGCCCGCCACTACGGATCGGATCCGCAGTTCATCTGCTCGTCGGCCACCATCGCGAACCCGCGCGAGCTGGCCGAGCGCCTCGCCGAGCGTCCCTTCTCGCTCATCGCCAGGAGCGGCGCGCCGCGCGGCGAGAAGTTCTTCGTGTTCGTCAACCCGCCGGTGGTCAACCGCGAGCTGGGCATCCGCCGCTCGTACCTGGCCGAGGCGCGGCGGGTGGCGGGGGAGTTCCTGCGCCGGCACCTGCAGGTGATCGTGTTCTGCCAGAGCCGCCTGGCCACCGAGATCCTCACGACGTACTTGAAGGAGGACTTCGAGACCGTGCCCGGCATGTCCGAGCAGATCCGGGGCTACCGCGGCGGGTACCTGCCGCTCAGGCGCCGCGAGATCGAGAAGGGCCTCCGCGAGGGCTCGGTGAAGGGCGTCGTCTCCACCAACGCGCTGGAGCTCGGCATCGACATCGGCGCGCTCGACGTGTCGATCATGGCCGGCTACCCCGGCACCATCGCCGCCACCTGGCAGCGCGCGGGCCGGGCCGGGCGGCGCACCGCGCGATCGGCCGCGGTGATGGTGGCCAGCTCCGCGCCCATCGACCAGTTCGTGGTGAAGCACCCGGCGTACTTCTTCGACGCCTCGCCCGAGCACGCGCTCGTGAATCCCGACAACCTGCACATCCTCGTGGACCACGTGAAGTGCGCGGCCTTCGAGCTGCCGTTCACGGGCGCCGACGCCTTCGGCGCCGTGGACGTGCAGGAGGTGCTGCAGATCCTGCGCGAGAACGCCCTGGTGCACTTCTCGGGCGACGAGGAGACCCCGGACGACGGCCAGTGGCACTGGACCAGCGAAAGCTACCCCGCCGACGCGATCAGCCTGCGGTCGATCTCGTCGGACAACTTCGTCGTCGTGGACGTCACCGGTGAGGCGCGCGTCATCGGGGAGACGGACTTCACGAGCGGCCCGTCCACGCTGCACCCCAAGGCCATCTACCTGGTGGAGGGGCGCCTCTTCCAGGTGGAGACGCTGGACTTCGACGGGCGCAAGGCCTACGTGCGCTCCGTGGACTGCGACTACTACACCGACGCGATCTCGTACTCGAAGGTCACCATTCTCGACGTGGCGGCCGGCGCGGGCGAGACGGCCACCCACGGCGACGTGCACGTGTCGTCGCGGGTGGTGGGGTTCAAGAAGATCAAGTTCTACACGAACGAGAACGTGGGGTCGGGCGAACTGGATCTGCCGGAGCAGCAGATGCACACCACCGCCTACTGGCTGTCGGTCCCGCGGGCCGTGATGCAGGCGCTGCCGTACTCGAAGGACGAGCGGCGCGACGGCGTGGTGGGCCTCGGCTTCGCCATGAAGCACGTGGCGACGCTGCTGCTCATGTGCGACGGCCGCGACGTGGGGCTCGCCTTCGGGCAGGGCGACGACGCCCAGGGCGAGACGGGGCCGGTCGGCGGCCGGACCGCCGTGCCCGAGAGCCTCGGGGACGAGCCGCGGATCTTCCTGTACGATGCCTTCCCGGGCGGCATCGGCTTCTCGGCGCCGCTCTTCGGCATGCACGGCGATCTCCTGGCGCGGACCTACGAACTCGTGGCCGGCTGCGAATGCGACCACGGCTGTCCCACCTGCGTCGGGCCGATCGGCGAGACCGGTCCCCGCGCGAAGCGGGTCGCGCTCGCGATCCTCGATGCGCTGGGCACGGAGCGGCTGCCCGGCCGTGCCACGGGCGGCTCGGACGCGCTGCCGGCGCCGGGGGCGGCGCTGCCGGCCGCCGAAGCCGACGCCGACGTGCCGTTCTGACCATGGCGCTCAAGCCCTCCCTGGCCGATCGGCTGCGGTCCGTCGTGGGCGGATCGGCGGTGCCGCGCGTCCACCCGGACGCCGGGGGGCGGCCGCCGCGCGACCCGGCGGCGATCGGACCGGGGGGCGATCCGTCCGAGCCCGCGGGAGGGCTCGAGAGCCGCGCGGCGCGCGCGGCCCGGGCGGCCGCGACGCTCGGCGGCGCGCTCGAGACCCGCGGCGACGGGCTCTGCATCGTCGTGGACCGCCGCTACGACGCGGACGTGCGGCACGGCCGTCAGCGCGTGGGGGACATCGTCCACGGGTTGCGGCGCACCGCCGACGGGCTTCGCGCCCTCGGCACGGCGTGGCCGGGGAGCGGTGGGCCCGGCCTGGGAACGCCCGATGGCCTGTGCGTCGTCGACCTCGAGACCACGGGCCTGGCGGGCGGCGCGGGGACGCAGGCATTCCTGGTCGGGTGCGCCCGTCTCGACGGGGACGGCGTGCACGTCCGGCAGTTCCTGGCGCCGGGCTTCGAGTTCGAACGCGCCCAACTCGGCGCGCTGGCCGAGTGGATGGCCGACCGCACGTGGCTCGTGACCTTCAACGGGCGCACGTTCGACGTGCCGCTGCTGGAGATGCGGTTCGCGTTCAACCGGCTGCGGTGGCCCTGGGCGGAGCTGCCGCACCTGGACGCCCTCCACCCGGCCCGGCGCTTCTGGCGCGACAGGTCCGTGCTGACGGGCCCCGATCCGGACGAGGCCAGCTGCACGCTCGGCGTCCTCGAACGGAGGCTGTCCGGCGTGCACCGCGTGGGGGACGTGCCGGGCTCCGAGATCCCCGCGCGCTACTTCCAGTTCGCCAGGGACGGACGGGCCGAGCCGCTGGAGGCGGTCCTGGAACACAACCGGCTGGACCTCCTGTCCACGCTGCTCGTGTGCGCCCGGGCCTCGCGGCTGGTGGCCGAGGGGCCCGCGGCCACCGAACGCGGACAGGAATGCCTGGGCCTGGGCCGGGTGTACGAGCGGCTGGCCGATGCCGCCAGGGCCGAGGGCTGTTACGCGCGGGCGGCGGCCGAGGGGCTGGGCGTGGGCGACCCCCTCCTTCGGGCCGAGGCGCTCCGCCGGCTGGCCTTCCTGCAGCGGCGGGATGGACGTCCGGACCACGCGGCCGCCTCGTGGGGCGCGCTGCTGGCCACGCGGGGCGCTCCCGGACGCCTCCGCCGGGAGGCCCGCGAGGCCCTGGCCATCCACCACGAACACCGGGCACGCGACCTCGAGGCGGCCCGCGCCGTCGTCCTGGAGGGCCTCAGGGAGGCCCCGGACGACCCCAGGCGCGCCGGCAGCCAGCACCGCCTGGCCCGGATCGAACGGAAACTGGCCCGCCGGACGCCTGGACGCCTCCTGCCGAGCTTCGACGACGACGCGCTCTGACCCGCCGGGGCACCTCGTCCCCCAATTCGTCCCCCCGCGCAGCCTGACATCCACGGCCGTTGGACCGGTAGGCGTTCCTACGTTAAAGTTGTGCGGTTTGTTTGGGAGATCCCGCCATGCGACGCCAGCATGGGCGGTATTTCTCTGAAGGAGAGGACATGAGTATTCGTCGACTGGGAGCCGCGCTGACGGCTTGGGCCATGCTGCTGCTGACCGTGTCCGCGGTCCAGGCCCAGGTGCAGACGGGGTCGATCACGGGAACGGTAGCCGACACGAGCGGCGCGGTCCTGCCGGGCGTCACCGTCACCCTGAGCGGCGAGCGCCTGATTGGCGGCTCGGAGACGCGGGTGACCGACGCGAGCGGCACGTACCGCTTCGACCGGCTGGTGCCGGGCGCCTACAACGTCAAGTTCGAGCTCGAGGGATTCAAGACCGTCGATCGCACGGACGTCCGCATCAACGCGGCCTTCGTCGCGACGATCTCGCCGCGGCTCGAGGTGGGCGCCCTGTCGGAGACCATCACGGTGACGGGCGACTCGCCGACCGTCGACGTGCGGTCCAACGTGCAGCAGACGGTGATGAACCAGGAGATCCTCGAGGGCGTGCCGACCGGGCGCGATCCGTGGTCGCTGGCCAAGATCATCCCCGGCGTCCAGGTGAGCACCTACGACGTGGGCGGCACGCAGTCGATGCAGCAGAGCAGCCTCTCGTCGCACGGCTCCAACACGAACGACGTCAGCTACAACATCGACGGCGCCACCGTGAACTGGCCCGGCGGCGGCGGCGGCGCGACGATGCTCTACTACGACCAGGGGATGTTCGAGGAGGTCAACTACATGACCTCGGCCATCCCGGCCGAGATGCTGGCCGGCGGCGTGTCCATCAACATGGTCACCAAGATCGGCAGCAACCAGTGGCGGGGCAACCTGCGCGGCAACTTCGCCAACGACAGCCTGCAGTCGGAGAACTTCGCCGCGACGCAGAAGGAGAACCCGACCTTCCTCGGCAACCCGACGAAGAAGACCTACGACCTGAACTTCTCCGGCGGCGGCGCCCTCATCCAGAACCGCCTGTGGGTGAACGGCACCTACCGCAAGTGGGTCGTCAACAAGCTCGTGAACGCCCGGAACCCCGACGGCAGCCAGGCGCTGGACGACAACGACCTGAAGAACTACTCGAGCAAGGCCGTGGCGCAGTTCACGCCCAACCAGAAGCTGACGGTCTCCTACCTCTGGAACAACAAGATCCGCGGCCACCGCCGCGACACGCCGCCGAACTTCGTCGAGGACATCGCCTCGCTCGTGCAGACCAACCCGGCGTCCACGACGCAGGTGAAGTACACGGGCATCAAGAACCGCCTGGTGTTCGAGTCGAACTTCAGCGTCATGAACGGCCAGACGAACTACGGCTACCAGGACGGCACGCCGGCCGACGCCATCCGCAAGGTGGACAACGGCTCGTCGTCGGCGTTCAACGCCGCCACGCGTGAGGAGCACCAGCCGAACTCGCGGACGCAGTTCGACAACATCCTGAGCTACAGCGCCAGCAAGGGCGGCGAGCACCTGTTCAAGGGCGGCGTCCAGTTCGGGCGGCTGTACTACGAGTCCGACTACTCGGTGCGCGGCGATCACTACGTCGAGTACAACAACGGCGTGCCGGCGCAGGTCCGCCAGTTCAACACGCCCGTGAACTCGAAGAACATCGCCCACGTGCTGGGCTTCTTCCTGCAGGACAGCTGGTCGATCAATCGCCTCACCCTGAACCTGGGCATGCGCTACGACCACTACACGGGCATCCTGCCCGACCAGTCGGCGCCGGCGACGCGGTTCGCGCCCGCTCGCAGCGTGTCCCAGGAGGACGTCATCAAGCAGGGCATCGCCGTGTGGCGCACCGGCCTCGCCTACGACGTCACGGGCAACGGGTCCACGGCCGTGAAGGCGTCTTACAGCCGCTATGGCCTGCAGACGGGCATCGACCGCGTGACCAACGTGAACCCGCTCACCGCCGGCAGCCGCACGTGCGTGTGGACCGACCCGAACGGCGACGGCAGGTTCCAGGACTCGGAGCAGGGCACGTGCGGCGCCTTCAGCGGCGGCGTGTCGACCTTCTACGCCGACGGCGTGGACTGGCCGTACTCGGACGAGATCACGGCCGGCGTCGAGCAGCAGCTGAGCGGCTCGATCCGCGTGGGCGCGATGTTCTACTACCGCACCAACCGCAAGCAGTTCGGCGTGACGAACACGGCCGTGCCGTCCAGCGCCTACACGCCGTTCCAGCTCACGATCCCCAACGGCCCCGGAGGCACCGTCGCCAGCCCGAAGCCGGTGACGGTGACGGTCTACAACCTCAGCTCGGCGCTCGCCAGCGCGCAGAACAACCTGCGCGACAACCAGGACTACCTGGACACGGACTACAAGGGCGTGGAGTTCACGGCGAACAAGCGCTTCTCGGACCGCTGGCAGATGGTGGCCGGTCTCACCGTCGGCAACAACCGCGGCGGCGTCAACACCGCGGGCGGCCAGTCGGGCACGGCGGATCTGAACGACCCCAACAACACGACCTTCCCCGACGGCATCATCGGCAACGACTCCACCGTGGCGTTCCGCCTGTCGGGCAGCTACGTCCTGCCGTGGGACGTCACGTTCGCGGGTTCGCTGGTCTCGAACAGCGGATACCCGTACGTGTCCACGGCGTCGGTGACCCGCGCGCAGGCGGCGGCCGCCGGCGTGACGATGACCCGCGCCACCCAGACCGTGCTCCTCAGCGAGCGCGGTGACGAGCGGTTCGATCCGGTCACGATGCTGGACCTGCGGCTCTCCAAGCGGATTCGCTTCGGCTCGCGGAGCTTCACGCCCCAGATCGACTTCTTCAACATCACCAACGCCGACACCACGGTGAGCAACAACGCCGTGGTCGGCGGCACCTACCTCCGGCCCGCGGACATCCTCGCGCCCCGGATCATCCGCGTCGGCTTCAGCCTGGACTTCTAGACCCAGGTCCTCCTCGACCCGCCGGGCGCGGCCGTCCTTCCGGACGCCGCGCCCGTCGTCTGTACGGGTGTCCCGCCGTCACCGCGAGTCCCGGGCCGGCCGCGGCCTGCGGCGCTCGCGCCATCTGCCCCGCTACGGCTCAGCCGCACCGCGCCTCGTGACCCCGGTGGCCGGGTCCGATGACCGTCGACCGTAGTGCCGGCCTTCCCGCCGAAATACCGTCCTCACGCGATACCGCCGTTCGCCCGGTTGCGGTTTCATTCACGGGCACGATGCCGGCGGTCCCTCCCCGTCCTGGAGCCCCGGCGTGTCGTTCACGGGCCGCGCGCGCTCGCGCCGCGTGCGTTGGGCCTGACGGCAGCGGCCTCGGCCGCCGTTCAGGACAAGGAGATGACATGAGAATTGGTCGAGTCGCCCCCGCGCTGGCTGCGTGTGCGCTCCTTCTGCTCGGCGCCGCGCCGGGCTCCGCCCAGGTCCAGACCGGGTCGATCACGGGCACCGTCGCCGACACGAGCGGCGCCGTCCTTCCGGGCGTCACCGTGACGCTGACCGGCGAGCGCCTCATCGGCGGGGCCACCACGCGCGTGACCGACGCCGGCGGCGCGTACCGCTTCGACCGGCTCGCGCCCGGCGCCTACAACGTGAAGTTCGAACTCCAGGGCTTCAAGACGGTGGACCGGGCCGACGTCCGGGTCAGCGCCGCGTTCGTCGCGACGATCTCGCCGCGCCTGGAAGTGGGCTCGGTGAGCGAGACGATCACGGTGACGGGCGAATCGCCCACCGTGGACGTCCGGTCCAACCTGCAGCAGACGGTGATGGGCCAGGAGATCCTGGAAGGCGTGCCGACGGGCCGCGATCCGTGGTCGCTGGCCAAGCTCATTCCCGGCGTCCAGGTGAGCACCTACGACGTGGGCGGCACCCAGTCCATGCAGCAGAGCAGCATGTCGGCGCACGGGTCGAACACCAACGACGTGAGCTACAACATCGACGGCGCGACCGTGAACTGGCCCGGCGGCGGCGGCGGCGCGACCATGATCTACTACGACCAGGGCATGTTCGAGGAGGTCAACTACATGACCTCGGCGATCCCGGCCGAGGTGCTGGCCGGCGGCGTGTCCATCAACATGGTGACCAAGGACGGCGGGAACCAGTGGCGGGGCAACCTCCGCTACTCCTACGCCGACGACAGCCTCCAGTCCGAGAACTTCGCCGCCACGCAGGCGCAGAACCCGGGGTTCCTCGGCAACCCCACGAAGAAGACCTACGACTTCAACGTGTCTGGCGGCGGCGCCCTCGTGCAGAACAAGGTGTGGGTCAACGGCACCATCCGGCGCTGGATCGTCAACAAGCTCGTGAACTCGCGGAACGAGGACGGATCGCAGGCGCTGGACGACAACACCCTGAAGAACTACTCGGGGAAGGTCGTCGCCCAGGTGACACCGAACAACAAGCTGTCGGCGTCGTACCTGTGGAACGACAAGATCCGCGGCCACCGGCGCGACAGCAACAACAGGATCCCGGACATCGCGTCGGTGCACCAGACCAACCCGGTGCAGACCACGCAGGCGAAGTACACGGGCATCCGGAACCGCCTGGTGTTCGAGTCGAACTTCAGCGTCATGGACGGCCAGACGAACTACACCTACCAGGACGGCGTGGGCCCGAACGACATCCGGAAGGTGGACGCCACGCGCGGCGAGGAGTTCTTCGCCTCCACGCGTGAGGACCACCAGCCGAACTCCCGCCACCAGTTCGACAACGTCTTCAGCTACAGCACGAGCGGGCTCGGCGGCGAGCACCTGTTCAAGGGGGGCGTGCAGTGGGCGCGCCTGTACTACGAGTCCCAGTACTCGGTGCTCGGCGACCACTACGTGGAGTACCGCGACGGCGTGCCGCTGCAGATCCGCCAGTTCAACACGCCGACCAACCCGAAGAACGTCGCGCAGGTGCTCGGCTTCTTCGTGCAGGACGCGTGGTCGATGAACCGCCTGACCCTGAACCTCGGCGCGCGGTGGGATCGCTACGTGGGCACGCTGCCGAAGCAGTCGAACCCGGCCGGCCGCTTCGTGGCCGCGAAGTCGATCGAGAAGACCGAGGTCATCAACCAGAACCGCGGCGTGTGGCGCCTTGGCGCGGCGTACGACGTGACCGGCACCGGCAGCACCGCGCTCAAGGCCAGCTACAGCCGCTACGCGCAGCAGGTGGGCATCGACCGCGTGACCAGCGTGAACCCGCTGTCGAACGGCTCGCGCACGTGCCCCTGGAGCGATCCGAACGGCGACGGCATCTTCCAGGAATCTGAAGTGAATCCGGCGCAGTGCAGCGCCTTCAGCGGCGGCGTCGGGTTCTCCTACGCCGATGGCATCGCCTGGCCCTACTCCGACGAGGTGACGGCCGGCGTCGAGACCCAGCTGCCGGGCGCCGTGCGCGTGGGCGCGATGTTCTACTACCGGACCAACCGCGACCAGATCGGGCAGCGCAACGTCGCGGTGCCGACCAGCGCCTACACCCCCTTCACGGTGAGCGTGCCGAACGGCCCCGGCGGTACCGTGTCCAACCCGCAGCCGACGACCGCGACGGTCTACAACCTCGACCGGACGCTCGTCGGGGCGAACAACACCATCCGGAACAACGAGCCGTATCTCGACACCGAGTACAAGGGCATCGAGTTCACGGCCACCAAGCGCTTCTCCTCGCGGTGGCAGATGCAGGCCGGCCTCACCCTGGGCAAGAACACGGGCGGCGTCAACGCCACCGGCGGCCAGTCGTCCACGGCGGACCTGAACGATCCGAACCTCACGGTGTTCCCCGATGGCATCATCGGCAACGACTCGACCAAGGCGTTCCGGCTGTCTGGCAGCTACCGGCTGCCGGGCGACATCTCGCTCGCCGGCTCGATGATCGCGAACAGCGGCTACCCGTACGTCTCGACCTTCTCGGTGTCGCGGGCCGTGGCCACCGCGGCCGGGACGTCGCTCACCCGGTCCAGCCAGACCGTGTTCCTGAGCGAGCGCGGCGACGAGCGTTTCGACGCCGTCACCATGTTCGACCTGCGCCTGGCGCGGCCGTTCAACTTCGGGACGCGGAGCTTCACCCCGCAGATCGACATGTTCAACATCACCAACGCCGACACCGTCGTGAGCAACAACGCGGCCGTGGGCTCGACCTACCTGCAGCCCCGCGACATCCTCTCGCCGCGGATCATCCGGGTGGGCTTCAGCCTCAGCTTCTAGCCGGGGCACGCAGCCGGCGGTCCAGCCGGCGCCAGACGACCACGCGGGCGGCCCGGGAACTCCCGGCGCCGCCCGTGCCGTGTACGGCGTTGCACGGGCGACACCGGGATCGGGCACCATGAGGGCCATGACGCGCGGACGGACGTTGCTGGCGGTGGCCGGGATCGGGGTGGCGGTGATGCTGGCGGGCGGCGTGGCGGCGCCGGCCCGGCAGCCCGACGTGCCCGACCGATCCTTGTGGCGCTGGTACAAGGGCAACACGCACACCCACACGACCGAGAGCGACGGCGACAGCACGCCGGACGAGGTGACGCGCTGGTACAAGGACCAGGGCTACCAGTTCCTGGTGCTCAGCGACCACAACGTGCTCACCGGGATCGACGATCTCTCGCGCCGCCACGCGGCGCCCGGCGAGTTCCTCCTGATGCCCGGCGAGGAGGTGACGGACACCTTCGAGAAACGGCCCCTGCACATCAACGGCCTGAACGTGCGGACGCTCGTCGAGCCCCGTCACGGTACGAGCGTCGCCGACACCGTCCAGCGCGACATCGACGCGATCCGCGAGGCCGACGGCGTGCCCCACATCAACCACCCGAACTTCGGGTGGGCGATCGCGCCGGCGGACCTCCAGGCCCTGGAGCGCTATCGCCTCCTCGAGATCTTCAATGGCCATCCCCACGTGAACAACGCCGGCGGCGGCGAGGCGCCGGCGCTGGAAGACGTGTGGGATCGGCTGCTCGCCGCGGGGAAACGCGTGTACGGCATCGCCGTGGACGACGCACACGTGTTCAAGCGCCCCTGGGACCGGACCGCGCCCCGGCCTGGCCAGGGCTGGGTGGTGGTCCGCGCGCCTCGCCTCGATCCCTCGGCGCTGGTCGCCTCGCTGGAGGCCGGGGACTTCTACGCCTCGACGGGGGTCGAGCTCGCCGCCTATGAGGCCGATCGGTCGGCCATCAGCCTGCGCATCCGCCCCGATGCCGACACGCGGTTCCGCTCCGCGCTGGTCGATGCGTCGGGCGTGGTGGACCGCGCCGACGGCACCGACGTCCGCTTCACGCTGTCCGGCCGGCGCCGGTTCGCCCGCGTCGTCGTCACTGACTCCAACGGCCGCAAGGCGTGGGGGCAGCCGGTGTTTCTCGAGTAGCGGCGAGCGGCTTGCTGGGCTGGCGGCGGGCGGCGAGACTGGCGCCAGAGCCCAGGGCCGGCCGTCGAGGGCCGCGCTACACTGGGATCATGCATCTCCGGCGCGCACGGCTCTGCCTGGACTGTGAGGAAGTGCACGAGGAGCAGCACTGCCCGCGCTGCGCCTCGGACCAGTTCACGTTCCTGACGCGGTGGGTGCCCGTGCCGGACGGGCGCAAGCGGCCGCGCACCGTCGTGGAGCCGTCCCCAGACCTCGAGACCTACCGCCAGATCGTGAAGGGCACGCCACCGCCTCGCGGGCGGCTCTTCACGCGTGCCCTGGTCGGGATCGGCGCGGCCGGGCTGGCCGGACTGGTCTTCGGCGCCACCCGCGCGCGGGGGGCCGCTGCGGACGCGGTCGAGGACCGGCCCGACGACCCGCCGATGGACTAGTTGGCCTTCTTGGCGGCCTTGCGGGCCTTGGCCGCGGCCTTGAGGGCCTCGGCCGACTGCGCGCCGAACTTCTTCGTGAACCGCTCGACCCGGCCTTCCGTGTCGATGAGCTTCTGGCGGCCCGTGAAGAACGGGTGGCAGTTGTTGCAGATGTCCAGGTGGACATCCTTCTTCGTGGAGCGGGTCTGCCACGAGGCGCCGCAGGCGCAGTGGGCGGTGACCTCGAAATACTCGGGATGGATGCCTGACTTCACGGAACGGTCCTTTCACCGGATCCGGGCGGGGACCTGATCCCCCTGGCCACTTTCCGGCAGACGCGACAAGAGATCCAGTATATCGCCCCTCAGGCGCGCCGGCCACTCCACGCCCGCCAGGCGGCCCCCGCCAGGGACAGGCCCAGCCACGCCGCCAGCCCGGCTGCCGGGTAGGCCAGCCACGCCGGCCGCCAGAGCGCCAGCCCCGCCAGCGTCAGCAGGACGAGGCCGCCCGCGAGGAGCGTCGGCGCCTCGGCCGCCCACAGCGTCCGCCGGTCGGTGAGCGCCGCGCCCACCGTGTGTCCCAGGCGCAGGGCGCCGGCCGCGGCCCGCCTGGCCGCGCCGCGGGAGGGCCGCGTCTCGGGACCCGCCTCCGCCGGCCTCCGGACGTGGAGGCGGTGCGCGCCGAGCACCACCTCGATCGAAGCGGCCAGGTCGGCCTCGTACATCGCCTCCATCCGCGCGGCGACGCCGGCGTCCTCGATGGCGACGTCCAGCTCCCAGTTGCCGATCCAGCTTTGGAGGTTCAGGTTGGTCGAGCCGACGCGGGCCCAGAGGCCGTCGGCCACCGCCGTCTTGGCGTGCATCATGGACCCGGTCCACTCGAACACGCGCACGCCGCCTTCCAGGAGACCGCGGTAGCCGGCGCGCGTCAGCGACCGGACGAGCGGCAGATCGCTCGTGCCGGGCACCAGCAGCCGCACGTCCACGCCGTCGGCCGCCGCCGCCGTCAGCGCCTGCACGTAGGTGGGGAGGCCGACGAAGTAGGCGTCGGCAATCCAGAGGCGTTCACGCGCCATGCCCGCGACCAGCGCGTCGAGGCGCAGCATGCTCGTCGCCGACGGGGTGCCGCCCATCACACGCACGGCGACGTCGCCGCGGCGGGCGAGGTCGAGGCGCGACGGCCGCTCGTCGCCGGGGAGCGGCGGCCCGGCCGCCGCCCAGATGCCGGCGAACTCGGCGTGGACGTCCGCCACGGCCGGTCCCAGGATCTCGATGCCCGTGTCACGCCATGGAGAGGCGCCGGCCGTCCCCACCCAGTCGTCGCCCACGCACAGCCCCGACACGTACGCAACCCTGCCGTCGACCGCGAGCATCTTCCGGTGGTCGCGCGACAGCCACGCGAGCGGCCGTGCGGCACTGGGCGGGTTGAACGCGCGCACCTCGACGCCGGCGTCCTCCAGCCGGTACCAGAAGGCCCGGGGCGTCGACCGCACCGCGCCGAGCCAGTCGTACAGCACCCGGACGCGCACGCCAGCCCGCGCGCGGTCGATGAGGGCGTCCGCGACGAGCGCCCCGGTCCGGTCGTCGTGGACGATGTAGCTGTCGAAGTGGATGAAGGCCGACGCGCTCGCGATCGCGGCCAGCCACGCCGGGTAGTTCTCGGCCCCGTCGCGCAGGATGCGCACGGCGTTGCCGTCCACCAGGGGCGCCCCGGCGGCTCGGGACAGGGCCTGGTCGGCGACGAGGTGGCGCGAGGCTCCGGGCCGCATCGCCCACACTCTAATGCGCGACGTGTGCGGCGTGCGGGGCGCCTGGGGTCAGGCTCTGGGCTGCTGCTGCGTCAGGCAGTGGATGGCGCCAAGGCCCCAGATGAGGGCCCGGCAGTCCACGCCGACGACCCTCCGGCGGGGCAGGGCCCGCTGGAGCACGTCCAGCGCGCGGCGGTCGTGGCGCCGGTCTCCGAAGGTGGGCACCAGCAGGCCGCCGTTCACGAACAGGAAGTTGACGTAGGTGGCGGGCAGCCGGAGCCCTTCATGGACCACGGGCCGCGGCATCGGAAGCTCGATCACGGTGAAGGGCCGGCCGTCCGCGTCCCGGGCCAGGTCCAGCCGGCGGCGGTTGTCGGCGAGCACGCGGTGGTTCTCGTCCCGAGGGTCGGGTTCTACGGCCGTCACGACCGTGCGCGCGTCGATGAAGCGGGCCAGATCGTCCACGTGGCCGTCGGTGTCGTCGCCGGCGATGCCCTCGCCGAGCCAGACGACGTGCCGCTGCCCGTAGTAGGCCTTGAGCGCGTGCTCGATCTCGGCCTTCGTGCGGCCGGGATTGCGGTTCCGGTTCAGCAGGCACGAGGTGGTGGTCACGAGCGTGCCCTCGCCGTTCACGTCGATGGCCCCGCCCTCCATCACGAGATCGGCGTGGAAGACGGGCAGGCCGAGGTGTGCGGCCACCCGCGTGGGCACCGCGTCGTCGGCGTCCCACGGCGGGTACTTGCCGCCCCAGGCGTTGAAGCCCCAGTCCACCACCGCGGTCTCCACGCGGCCGCGGCGACGGCGCTGCACGAATGCCGGTCCGTGATCGCGGGCCCAGCACTCGTTGGTGGGCACGTGATGGAACCCGACGCGGGACAGCCGCACGCCCCCGGCGCGGAGCATCTCGCGGACGATCCGCTCGTAGTTCGCGTTGGGCACGTTGACGCGCACCGGCTGGAACGCGGCGATGGCATGGATGACGCGGACCACGTCGGCGATCGAGCGATGGTAGAAGCCGGGAAAGGAGATGCCTTCGGGCCGCGGCCAGCTGAGCCACGTCGCCGCCTGCGCCGCCCACTCGGCCGGGAACGTGTACCCGTGTTCCGCCGGCGTGCCCGTGAGCACCCGTGGGCGGCGGCGCCCTCCCGGCGCCGCGCCGGCGGCCGCCGGGCCTGGCCCGTGGCTCATCGGCGGCGCATCCCGGACGTGCCGTCGTCGAAGCGCTCTGTGAGCGCACCGTAGGCATCGATCCGGCGATCGCGGAGGAAAGGCCAGTGCGTACGGGCGAACTCGACCTTGTCGAGATCGCACTCCACCACCATGACCTCTTCGCGCTGGACGCTGGCCCGCTTCACCACCGTCCCGTCGGGCGCGGCCACGAACGACTGCCCCCAGAACTCCAGGCCGTCCTCGTGCACGGGTTTGCCGGAGGGGCCGGCCACGAGCTCGTGGCCGATCCGGTTGGCCACCGCCACCCAGCAGCCGTTGGCCACCGCGTGGCTGCGCTGGATGACCTCCCACGACTGGTGCTGGGCCTTCCCGTACTCCGCTTTCTCGCGCGGGTGCCAGCCGATGGCCGTCGGGTAGAAGAGGATCTCGGCGCCCTGGAGCGCCGTCAGCCGCGCGCCCTCCGGGTACCACTGGTCCCAGCAGATGAGGACGCCGATCGTGCCGTATCGCGTCTTCCACGCGCGGAAACCCGTGTCGCCCGGCGTGAAGTAGAACTTCTCGTAGAAGAGCGGGTCGTCCGGGATGTGCATCTTCCGGTACACCCCGAGCAGCGATCCGTCGGCGTCGATGACGGCGGCGGTGTTGTGGTACAGGCCTGCGGCCCGCTTCTCGAAGAGCGACGCCACCACCACCACGCCCCGCGCCTTCGCGAACTGCTGGAACATGTCGGTCGACGGGCCGGGAATGGTCTCGGCGAGCGCGAAGCAGTCGTGATCCTCGGACTGGCAGAAGTACTGCGACCGGAAGAGTTCCTGCGTGCAGATGATCTGGGCGCCGCGGTCGGCCGCGCGGGCCGCCAGCGCAAGCTGACGCGTGAGGTTCGCGTTGCCGTTCGAACCACACGCCATCTGCGTGAGGCCGATCCTGACCGTGCGGCCGGATGAGGACTGCGAACGCGCGCGCGTCCGCGAGGTGCGGCGGGGTGTCGGCATGGGACGACCATCGTTATAACACGCGCACGCGGTCGTCCCGCCCGGCGCGGGTATGCTGGACGCGTGAACGTGCACCTGGTCGACGGCACCTACGAGCTCTTCCGCTACTTCTACGCGCTGCCCCCGGCGACGAACGCCGCGGGCGAGGACGTGGCGGCGGTGCGCGGCGTGATGCACTCGATCCGGAGCCTGGTGGAAGAAGGGGCGACGCACATCGGCATCGCGACGGATCACGTGATCGAGTCGTTCCGGAACGGGCTCTGGCCCGGCTACAAGACCGGTGAGGGCATTCCCCCCGCGCTCCGCGCGCAGTTTCCGCTGCTCGAGGAGTCGCTGACCGCCTGGGGGCTCACGGTGTGGCCGATGGTGGAGGTCGAGGCCGACGACGCGCTGGCCTCGGCCGCCGCGCGCGCGGCGGAGGACCCGCGGGTGGAGCAGGTGATCGTCTGCACTCCGGACAAGGACCTCGCCCAGGCCGTGCGCGGCACCCGGATCGTCCAGCGCGACCGCCTGCGCAAGGTCACGCGCGACGAAGCGGGCGTGGTGGCGAAGTTCGGCGTTCCGCCGGCGTCCATTCCCGATTACCTCGCGCTCGTCGGCGACAGCGCGGACGGCTTCCCGGGCCTCACCGGGTGGGGCGCCAAGTCCGCCGCGAAAGTGCTGGCGCGGTACGGGCACCTCGAAGACGTGCCCGATGACCACCGGGCGTGGGACGTGGACGTGGCGCGGGCCGGCGCCCTGGCCGCCACGCTGCGACGCGACCGGGACCTGGCGGTCCTGTTCCGCACGCTGGCCACCCTGAGAACCGACGTCGCGGTCTTCGACACGGTCGACGACCTGGCCTGGACGGGGCCCACCGTGGACGTGGACGACGTTCGGGCCCGGCTCCGCGTTCGCCGCGGCCCGCCGGATGCGGGTTCGCCCGTCCGTTGATTCGCGTCCGACAGGTGGTCTAGAGTGCCTAGTTGGTCGTGGGGCCAGTCGCGGAGCGTGTCCGTGATCGCCCGGACACCGCTGGCCGCGCGTCGGCCGCAAGGAGCTCACCCATGAAGTACGCGTTCACCGGCCTGTTCGTCGTCGCCCTGGCCGTCCCGTCGGCCCAGGCACAGATGGGCGGCCAGCCGCAGACCATCACGCTCGTCGCCGGCCTCCAGCGCAGCTACGAGGGCGTCAAGCGCAACCTGACCGAGATGGCCGAGAAGATGCCCGAGGCCGACTACGGGTTCCAGATCACCAAGGACGTCCGGACGTTCGGCCAGCTGTTCGGCCACGTCGCCAACTCGCAGTTCAACGCCTGCTCCGCGGCGCGCGGCGTGGCGAACCCGAACCAGGGGAACGACAACGAGAAGAAGACGACGAAGGCCGAGTTCGTGAAAGCGCTGGCCGACTCGTTCGCCTTCTGCGACGAGGCGTTCAAGATGCTGACCGACGCCAACGCGATGGAGATGGTCAAGCAGGGTCAGAACAGCGTCGCCCGGGCGGCCGTGCTCGCCAACGTGATTGCCCACAACAACGAGATGTACGGCACCGCCATCCCGTACTACCGCAGCAAGGGCCTGACGCCGCCCTCCACCGAGCGCATGCAGCAGATGCGGCGGCCCGGCCGCTGAAGCCGCCGATTCCTGCCGACGGCGGGCTCACGGGCCCGCCGTCGCCATGTACGGGCGCACCGGCGCCGGGGTACACTCCGCCCCATGACCCGCACGCAGTCCTGTCTCGCCGCCGCCCTGCTGGTGGCCGCCGCGTCCGCCGACCTGGTGGCGCAGCGTCCCCCGCGCGCCCGCGACCTGGGCGTCCCGTTCGAGGGCACGCCGGGACGCGAGAACGCGATCACCGACGTGGCGGGCGTGACGGTGGGCCACGCGACGATCATCGAAGGCGACGGGCCGCTGGTCGTAGGCAAGGGGCCGGTGCGGACGGGCGTGACGGCCGTGCTGCCGCGGGGCAAGGACTCGATGGCGCACCCGTCGTTCGCCGGCTGGTTCTCCCAGAACGGGAACGGCGAGATGACCGGCACGACGTGGGTGGAGGAGTCGGGCTTCCTCGAGGGGCCGGTGATGATCACGAACACCCACAGCGTCGGCGTGGTGCGCGATGCCGTCATCCAGTGGCGCATCAAGAGCGGTCCCCCGGACGCGTCGGGGTATTGGTGGTCGCTCCCCGTGGTGGCCGAGACCTACGACGGCGCCCTGAACGACATCAACGGCTTCCACGTGAAGGAGCGCCACGTCTTCGAGGCGCTGGATTCGGCGACCGGCGGGCCCGTCCGCGAAGGCAACGTGGGCGGCGGCACCGGCATGATCGCGTACGGCTTCAAGGGCGGTATCGGGACGTCGTCCCGCGTCGTCACCGTGGAAGGCGCGCGCTACACCGTCGGCGTGCTCGTGCAGGCCAACTTCGGGCGCCGGCCGCAGCTGACGATCGCGGGCGTGCCCGTCGGCAAGGAGATCCCGCAGACGCCGCAGCAGGCGGCGCTGGTCCCGGGCGACGCCGTGCGCGGCGATCTCGGGTCGATCATCATCGTGGTCGGCACCGACGCGCCGCTCCTGCCGCACCAGCTGAAGCGGCTCGCACGCCGCGCCACGCTGGGCATGGCCAGGACGGGCGGCCTCTCGGGCAACGGCTCCGGCGACATCTTCATCGCGTTCTCCACCGCGAACCCGGACGCCTTCCGCGCCTCGGGCCTGGCCGAACTGCGGATGGTCTCGAACGAGCAGATCAGCGGCATCTTCGACGCCACCGCCTGGGCCACCGAGGAGGCGATCGTCAATGCGATGGTCGCCGCCGAGACGATGACGGGCGCCAACGGCCGGCGGGTGGAGCGATTGCCGCACGACCAGCTGCGGACCGTGCTGCAGAAGTACAACCGCCTCGCCCGATAGGCCGTGCGGCCGGGGGTGCCCGACGACCGTCCCCGTACAATGGACGGCGTGACGGTGTCGGTCCTCGTGCCCGCCTTCAACGAAGGCGGCGGTCTCGCCCAGACCCTCGCGGGCATCCGCGACGCGCTGCCGGTGTTCCACGCCCGCGGCTGGGCCACCGAGCTCATCGTCTGCGACAACAACTCCACCGACGACACGGCGGCGGTGGCGCGGGCCGGCGGCGCCACCGTGGTGGTCGAGCCGATCAACCAGATCGCCCGCGCCCGGAACCGCGCCGCCAGCGCCGCGGCCGGCGACTGGCTGCTCTTCGTCGACGCCGATTCCCTGCCGTCGCCGGCGTTGTTCGCCGAGACCGCCCGGGCCATCGAGGCCGGCGCGCTGGCCGGCGGCGCCCTGGTGCGGATGGACGACCGGGCCGTCGCAGCCCGGGCCGGCGTGGCGATCTGGAACGCCATCAGCGTGACGATGCGGTGGGCGGCCGGGTCGTACGTCTTCGTGGACGCGGCGGTCTTCCGCGAGATCGGCGGGTTCGACGAGGCGTTCTACGCGAGCGAGGAGGTGGACCTGTTCCGCCGGCTGAAGCGCGTCGCGCGCGCCCGCCGGCGGCCGATCGCGATCCTGCGTCGTCACCGGATCGTGACCAGCAGCCGGAAGCTGCGCCTCTACACCTGGCGCGAGACGGCCGGCTTCCTGTTCCGGACCCTCCTGAGCGGCGGACGCACCCTGACCCGCCGGGACGCCTGTTTTGTCTGGTACGACGGACGCCGGTGACGCCATCGCGGCGGCCGTCACCGCCGTGGCCGATCGGCTGCGGCGGGCCGCGCGTATCACCGTGCTGACGGGCGCCGGCGTGTCGGCCGCGAGCGGGGTCCCGACGTTTCGCGGCCGCGACGGGCTGTGGCGGCAGCACCGGCCCGAAGACCTGGCGACGCCAGAGGCCTTCGCGCGCGACCCGGCGCTGGTCTGGGCGTGGTACGGCTGGCGCCGCGAGCGTCTCCGCGCCTGCGTTCCCAACGCCGCGCACACCGTGCTCGCCGCGTGGGCGGGACGGTGGGCCGGGATGACCATCGTCACGCAGAACGTGGACGGACTCCACGAGCGGGCCGGCGCGCCCGACGTGCTGCGCCTGCACGGCTCGCTGTGGCACGTCCGATGCGCCGACGCCTGCCGCACCGGGAAAGCGCCCCGCCCGTTCGACGACGTGCTCGCGCCGGAGGTGCTGCCGCGGTGCCCGTCCTGCGGCGCGCTCGCCCGGCCGGACGTCGTGTGGTTCGGAGAGCCGCTCGACGCACGCGTGCTGGACCGCGCCGCCAACGCCGCCGCCAGGAGCGATGTCTTCCTGGCGGTGGGCACGTCGGCCGTGGTGTTTCCCGCGGCGGGACTCATCCCGCTCGCGCGCCAGGGCGGCGCTTTCGTCGTCGAGGTGAATCCCGACGGCACCGCGTTCTCCGACGAGGTCGACGTGGCCATCCGGGGCGGCGCGGAAACGGTGCTGCCCCGCATCGAGCAGGCGATGGCGGCGGCCGGTCCCTGCCGCCCATGACGGATGGGTGCCCGTCGCCGTCGCCGCGCGCCACGGGCCCGTGGTCGGGTCCTCCACCCGACGCCGTTCCGGGCGGTTGCCGCGCCGCTGTGAACGTGCGACCGTAGACGCCTGGAGGCGCGATGTTCGAGGTCCGCGGCGTGGACGGCGTGGTCTTCCGGGGGCCCCTCGAAGAGCTCCTGAGCGCCCACCGTGTCGTCGCGCCAGGGCCGGTCAGGACGGTCGAACAGGACGCTGGGGACGCCCCCGGGACCCCGCGGGCACCCACCGACGACGAGCCGCGCTATCGGGCCGCCGCGGCCGCCTACGCCGCCGCCACGCTCACGCCGCAGCGCGGCCCGGTGTACCACGCCTACCAGGTGATGAGCCATCCGGTCATGTCCGTGCCGCCTCGGTTGGGGGTCGAGGCCGCCTGGCGGGCGCTGGCGGAATGGGGCGTGGGCCAGGCGCCGGTCGTGTCGGCCGATGGGCAGGTCGTCGGCCTGGTGTCGCGCGCGCACCTGCTGCACGTGCTCAACGAAGAAGACGGCTTCGTGCGCGACGTCCTGGCCCGCCGCGTCGCCGACGTGATGACGACGCCCGTCGTCACCGTGGACCCGGTGGCTGACGTCCGTCGTATCGCCCGCGTCATGCTCGACTACCACCTCCCGGCGCTGCCGGTCGTGGACGATGCGACCGGCGTGCTCGTCGGCATCGTGTCGCGCAGCGACATCCTGCGGTGCGTGCTCACCGATCCGCCGCTCACGCTGTGGGCCTGACGGGCCCGCGCCGCGCGCGTCAGACGTCGGCGGGCAGATTCACGAATGTCCAGCTGAGGGATCGCCCGGTCACCGTCAGGCGGGCGAGGCTGATCGGGAGGGAGAAGCGCCGGGGGCCGGCGCTGCCGGGATTGAGGTAGAGCACGCCGTCCTTCTCGACCGCCTCCGGCCGGTGCGAGTGCCCGAAGATCACGGCGGCGAAACCCGCCGCGCGGGGGTCCAGATCGAGCGCGGCTCGATCATGGAGCACGTACAGGTGGCGGCCGGCCACCTCCACGACCTCCGTCTCCGGCAAGGTCCGGCCCCACGGCGACGTGTCGACGTTGCCGCGGACGGCGAAGGTGGGCGCCAGCGCCCTCAGCGCGTCGAGGACGTCCGGGCCGCCCACATCCCCCGCGTGCACGATCAGGTCGACGCCTCGAAGCGCCTCGATCGCGGTCTGGCGAAGCAGCCCGTGCGTGTCGGAGATGACGCCGACGAGGGTCGCGCTCACGCCCCCGCCTGCAGGGCCCTGAGCGCCGCCATGGCCTCGTCCGCGCGATCCACGGGCACGAACACGTGGTCGTGGAACGTGCCCGCGACCACGTTGCACGGCAGCCCGCGATCGGCCAACGCCCTCGCGATGGCCGCGGTGAGCCCGACGGCCGTCAGGTCGGAGTGCACGCTCAGGGTGATCCATCGGCACAGAAAGGCGGGCGCCAGGCCGGCGCGCTCCGCGGCCGAGCGGTCGATGACGACGGACAGGCCTTCCGGCTCGCGGATGGAGGCGACGACGTCGGCCGCGTCGAGCCGGACCTCGTCCGGCAGCGTGACGAAGGCGTAGGTGCCTGGACGCAGCACCGGGGACATCGTGCGCAGCAGCTGCTGGAGATCCGAGACGGCGCCGGCCACTGGGCGATCCTACCGCCAGCGGCCGTCGGTGTGCCGCGGCGTCAGGCGAAGGGCGCGTCGGCTCAGCCGACGGCGCTGATCTCGAGCAGGTGGCCGTCCGGATCGCGGAAGAAGCACCGCACCTCACCGCCCCGATCGACGGGCGGCGTCAGGAACGGCGCCCCGCGGCGCGACAGCGTCTCGTAGGCGGCCTGGCAGTCGGGAACGCGCAGCGTCAGCTGACACGAGACGCGATCCGGATCGGCAGGCGGCGCGAACGTGACGGTGGGCTTGTCGGGCGTCGGCGGACCGCCCGTCACGAGCAGCAGCCACGCGCCCTGAAAGCCGAGCACGCAGGACGTGCCGCCGTATTCGCGGTACACGGTCGCGCCCAGTACGTCGCGGTAGAAGTCGCGCGACCGGTTGACGTCGCTGACCACGAGGAGCGTCGTCAGGGCGACGCCGTCGGTCGGGAAGGGGGCGTCCGTCATCGCGCCACCTTACACCAGGCGAACCGGCCGCTCCCGCGTCGCTGCCGCGCCGGCTCGTCCATGCCCTCGACTCGCGGCCCCGTGCGGGCGCCTGCTCCTCACGGCTCCCGTGGAGCTCACCACGTCCGACGGTGTCTTCGCCCTGGACCGCGTGCCCTCGGGAGGCCCGAGGCCTCCCGTAGCGCGCGAAACGCCCGCACCAGGGCCGGCAGCTGGTAGCTGGCGTTGAGGCCGCTGGGGTTGGGGAGCACCCACACGCGCGCGCCACCCAACCGCTCGGCCTGCGGACCCACGACCGCGTCCGGCCGCGCGAACGCGCGCCGGTAGGCGTCGATGCCGACGACGGCGACCCACCGCGGCCGGTGCCGCGCGACCTTCCTCGCGAGCCGCACGCCGCCGCGACGAAGCTCGTCGCGGTCGAGCTCGGCCGCGCCCGCCGTCGTGCGCGCGACGAGGTTCGTGATGCCGCAGCCGTACGTCAGGAGCGTGCCGTCCTCGGCGGCCGCCAGCTGGCGGGGCGTGAAGCCCGCACGATGCAGGGCCGGCCAGAAACGGTTGCCCGGCCGCGCGAAGTGATGCCCCGTCGCGGCCGAGTACAGCCCGGGATTGATGCCGCAGAACAGCACGCGGAGCCCGGGCGCGATCACGTCCGGCAGGATGCGCGTCCGGGCCGCGACGAGGTCGTCACGGGTGGGGCGTGTCACGTCACCTCGCGTCGTGTCGGGTTCCATGCGTGCCAGAGCCGAAGCCGGTATCATCCGCCGGACACCACGTTGGCCGCCACCCGCCGGGAGGAGTGCCCATGCCGAGGAACCGTCACGCGCGGCTGACCACACTGGCCGTCGGCGTCGCAGTGGCGCTGGCGCTGTCACGGACGGAGGGCTCCGCCGCGCGGGCCGCGCAGTTGCGGCCGGCCTGGCACGATCCCTCGCCGCACGAGGCCAGACGGATCACGGTCGATGGCTCGGTACGGCTGGAGGTGCTCGACTGGGGCGGCTCGGGCCCGCCGGTGGTGCTGCTCGGGTGCTACCTGAGCGCCCACGCGTACGACGACTTCGCGCCGAAGCTGACCGATCGGCTGCGTGTCATCGGGATCACCCGGCGGGGGATCGGCGCCTCGGACACGCCCGAGGACGGGTACTCGGTGCAGCGGTCGGTGAACGACCTGCTGGAGGCGCTCGACGCCCTTCGTCTCGCCAGGGTCGTGCTGCTCGGCACGTCGTGCGCGGGCCAGGTCCAGACGCTGTTCGCCGGGCAGCATCCGGACCGCCTGCTCGGTCTCGTCTATCTCGATGGCGCCAGCGACCCCACCACGACGGCGGACGAGTACGAACCGCCCATGCCCGATCTCGCCAGGCTGCCGCGCCGGGCCGTCCCCATGGGCGATCTCGACACGACCTCGTTCGCCGCGTATCGGGCGGAGCAGCGACGCACACGCGGATTCGCGTTCCCCGAGGCCGAACTGAGGCAGATGTACGCCGTGAACCCCGATGGATCGATGGGAGAGACGCGGCTGTCGCCCACGATCCGCCGGGCGATCACGATCGATGCGCGGATGACGCCCGACTACGCGGGCATCCGCACGCCGGTGCTGGCTCTCTACCAGGCCCAGCCGGCCTTCGACGACGTGGCCCGCGGCTATGCGATTCGCACCGACGACGAGCGCGCCGCGCTCCGTCAGTTGTACGACGCCACCAACGCCCTGTACGCCCTGTGGCAGCGGCAGTTGCGCAGCGCGGTTCCCACCGCGCGCATCGTCGACCTGGTCGGCGCCAACGTCTTCATGTTCCTGACAAACGAGGCCGACGTGCTGCGCGAGGTGCGTGACTTCGCCGCATCACTGGACCGCCGCTAGCGGGTGATCGGACGACGAAGCGTCGCCGCCCTCGCTGGCGTCCTCTGACGCCCGTCGAGCGCCCAAGCCGGGCTGGCGGGTGGCGTGGGACGGGCGCCCGCCGGCGCGGAGGGCGCGCGTACCGGTCCGCTGCGCCTTCGGCGCCTCCTGCCAGCGCGCGCGAGCACCGGTGGGCGGTCCCGCGACGGGCCCCGCCGGGTGCCCGGTTCGCGCTCGACCTCCGCGCCGCGCGACGCTGGAGCGGCGAGTGATGCCGCGTCGAGGGCGCCGCGGAAGCTCCGTACAGCGAAAGGGCCGCGCGAGGCGGCCCTTCCATCGTCGGTTGTCGAGGTCCGGCTACGACTTCCCGCCGCTCATCGCGTTCAGGAACTCGCCGTTGCTCTTGGTCTTGCCCATCTTGCTGAGCAGCAGCTCCATCGCCTCGACCGGCGACAGCGGCGTCAGCACGCGGCGCAGGACGTAGACGCGGTTCAGGTCGTCCTTGCCCATGAGCAGCTCCTCCTTGCGGGTGCCGCTCTTCTGGATGTCGATGGCCGGGAAGACGCGACGGTCGGCGAGCTTGCGGTCCAGGTGCACCTCGCTGTTGCCGGTGCCCTTGAACTCCTCGAAGATCACCTCGTCCATGCGGGAGCCCGTGTCCACGAGCGCCGTGGCCACGATCGTCAGTGAGCCGCCCTCCTCGATGTTGCGCGCGGCGCCGAAGAAGCGCTTGGGCCGCTGCAGGGCGTTGCTGTCGACGCCGCCCGACAGCACCTTGCCGCTGGCCGGGACGATCGTGTTGTAGGCGCGCGCGAGGCGCGTGATCGAGTCGAGCAGGATGACCACGTCCTTCTTGTGCTCGACGAGGCGCTTGGCCTTCTCGATGACCATCTCGGCCACCTGGACGTGGCGCTGCGCGGGCTCGTCGAACGTGGACGAGATCACCTCGCCGCGAACCGACCGCTGCATGTCGGTGACCTCTTCCGGCCGCTCGTCGATGAGCAGGACGATGAGGTAGACCTCCGGGTGGTTCGTGGTGATCGCGTTCGCGATCGCCTGCAGCAGCATCGTCTTGCCGGTGCGCGGCGGCGCCACGATCAGGCCGCGCTGTCCCTTGCCGAGCGGCGTCATCAGGTCCATGACGCGCGTGGACAGGTTCTCGGGATCGGCTTCGAGCTTGATCTTCTCCTGCGGGTAGAGCGGCGTGAGGTTCTCGAAGAACACGCGCTCCTTGCCGCGGGCCGGCGGCTCGAAGTTGACGGCCTCGACCTTGATCAGGGCGAAGTAGCGCTCGCCTTCCTTCGGCGGCCGGATCTGGCCCGCCACGGTATCGCCCGTGTGCAGGTCGAACTTCCGGATCTGCGACGGCGACACGTAGATGTCGTCGGGCCCGGCCAGGTAGTTGTAGTCCGGCGCGCGCAGGAACCCGAAGCCGTCGGGCAGCACCTCCAGCACGCCTTCCGAGAAGATGAGGCCGCTCTTCTCGGCCCGCGCCCGCAGGATCTCGAAGATGAGCTCCTGCTTGCGCATCCCGGTGGCGCCGGGGATGTCCAGCTCCCTCGCGACCTTCGTGAGGGAGGACACGCTCATCTCCTTCAGGGTGGAGAGATCGAGCGTGACGACCTGTTCCTGTTGGGGCGCGGCTGTTGCCGTAGCAGGCTTGCTATCTGTTTCCACAGTTCGTCCAGTCCTTCCCCGGTGGCCGCCGAGACTGGCAGCACCGGGCCTTGATGGTGCGCTTCTACCTCACGCAGATGACGCTGGCGTTCCGCCCGCGTCAACTTGTCGACCTTCGTGGCCACGACCCCGGTGGCGAGGCCCAGCCCCTGCAGCCACGCCCAGGCGCGGCTGTCGCTCTCGATGCCGGGATGCCGGCTGTCGACGAGCAGGAAGGCCCCCCGCACCGGCGAGTGGCCCTCTCGATTCTCTCGGTGGAAATACGCGCGGACGAGCGCGTCGAACTCGGCCGCTGCCGCCTGGCCGCCCCGGGCATATCCGTACCCGGGCAGGTCCACCAGGTGGAACGGGGCCTCGCCCTCCCGCTGCAGCCGGTAGAAATTGGCCAAGCGGGTCTTTCCCGGCGCCGCGCTGGTCCGGGCCAATGCGGTCCGGGTCAGCGCGTTGATGAGACTCGATTTTCCGACGTTCGACCGTCCGACGACGGTGATCTCGGGCAACTCCTCTTTCGGGAAGCCGCCCGGTCCCGCGACGCTCGTGACGAACGACGCCGTGATCCGGCCCAAGCCCCTCAGTGCGTGACCGCGTCGGGGCCTTCCGCCTCGGCGACGTCGGTATCCACCGACGGCGGCAGCGGCGTGAGGGGACCCTCGAGCGCGAGCTTCAGCACCTCGTCCATCGACGAGACCAGGTGCATGTTGAGCGTGTCCAGCACGTTCTTCGGGATGTCGGCCAGATCCTTCTCGTTGTCTTTCGGCAGCAGGATGTTGGTGACGCCGGCCCGGTGGGCCGCAAGCACCTTTTCCTTGACGCCGCCGATGGGCAGCACCTTACCGCGCAGCGTGATCTCGCCGGTCATGGCGACCTCGCGCCGCGTCTTCACCTTCGCGAGCGCCGAGATCATGGCGGTGGCCAGCGTGATGCCGGCCGACGGCCCGTCCTTCGGGATGGCGCCCTCGGGTATGTGGACGTGGACGTCGAGCTTGCGGTTGAAGTCCTTCGGGATGCCCAGTTCCTCGGCGCGCGAGCGGATGTAGCTCATGGCGGCCTGGGCGGACTCCTGCATGACGTCGCCGAGCTTGCCCGTGAGCGTGAGGCGGCCCCGGCCGGGCATGAGCGTCGCTTCCGTGACCAGGATCTCGCCGCCCACCTCGGTCCAGGCCAGGCCCGTGGCCACGCCGACCTCGTTCTGCTCCTCGGCCAGGCTCGGCCGGAAGCGGGGCACGCCCAGGTACTGGGTGACCTTGTCGGGCGTGATCTCCTCGAACGTGGCCGCGCCCTCGGTGACGACCTTCCTGGCCACCTTCCGGCACACGGAGTTGATCTCGCGCTCCAGGCTGCGGACGCCGGCCTCGCGCGTGTAGCGCTGGATGATCGTCTG